>JAJZCK010000079.1 GCA_021846125.1 Actinomycetes bacterium
AGCACCTACGGACAGAGCACCTACGGACAGAGCACCTACGGAAGGAAGGACCCATGACGATGAGTGGCAAGAGGATCAAGGTGGCCGTCGCCGGCATCGGCAACTGCGCGAGCGCGCTCGTGCAGGGCGTCGGCTACTACGCGTCGGCGGACCCGGCCGAGTCGGTGCCCGGGCTGATGAACGTGGTCCTCGGCGGCTACCACGTCGGGGACGTCGACTTCGTCGCGGCGTTCGACGTCGACGCGACCAAGGTCGGCCTCGACCTCGGCAAGGCGATCTTCTCCGGCTTGAACAACACGATCCGGTTCGCGCCCGAGGTGCCGCATCTCGGCGTCACCGTCGAACGCGGGCCGACGCTCGACGGTCTCGGCAAGTACTACCGGGAGGTGCTCGAGGAGTCGCCCGCGCCGGAGGTCGACGTCGCGGAGGTCCTCCGTCGCAGCGGCGCGGAGGTCCTCGTCTCCTACCTCCCGGTGGGGTCGGACGCCGCGCAGAAGCACTACGCGACCGCCGCGCTCGAGGCGGGCGTGGCCTTCGTCAACGCGATACCCGTGTTCATCGCGAGCGACCCGGTCTGGGCGAAGCGCTTCACCGACGCCGGGGTGCCGATCGTCGGCGACGACATCAAGAGCCAGGTCGGGGCCACCATCGTCCACCGCGTCCTCGCGAGGCTGTTCGAGGACCGCGGGACCGTGCTCGACCGGACCTACCAGCTGAACGTCGGCGGCAACATGGACTTCAAGAACATGCTCGAGCGGGACCGCCTCGAGTCGAAGAAGATCTCGAAGACCCAGGCCGTGACGAGCCAGATCGACCACGCGATCGCGTCTGACTCCGTCCACATCGGCCCGTCCGACCATGTGCCGTGGCTCGAGGACCGCAAGTGGGCCTACATCCGCCTCGAAGGACGCAACTTCGGGGACGTGCCGTTGAACGTCGAGCTGAAGCTCGAGGTCTGGGACTCGCCCAACTCCGCAGGGGTGATCATCGACGCCATCCGCTGCGCGCGCCTCGGCCTCGACCGCGGCATCGGGGGTCCGCTCCTCGGCCCCTCGGCGTACTTCATGAAGTCTCCGCCGGTGCAGTACCGCGACGAGGACGCCCACCGCATGGTGGAGGAGTTCGCGGCCGGCGCGTGAGGTCCGGGAGCAGCGGCCGGCTCGCAGCCGCTCAGCCCGGCTGCTGCTCCCACCACGCCCCGAGGCGCCGGCGGACCTCCGCCTCGCCGAGGAGCCCCTCGTCGAGGCGGACTTCGAGGAGGAAGGCGAGCGCCCTGCCGACGTCGCGGCCGGGCCCGATACCGAGCTCGGCCATGACCTGCACGCCGTCGAGCTCCGGACGGATCGCGTCGAGCTGCTCACGGGTCTCGAGCTCCGCGAGCCGGTCCTCGAGCTCGTCGATCCTGCGCCCGAGCGCCGCCGCCTTCTGCTTGTCCCGCGTCGTGCAGTCCGCCCTCACGAGCTCGTCCAGCCGACCGAGCAGCGGGCCGGCGTCGCGCGCGTACCGGCGCAGCGCCGAGTCCGTCCAGCCCAGCTGGTAGGTGTGCAGGCGCAGGTGCAGCTCGACGAGCCGGGACACCGCGTCGATGTCGTCGCGCGAGTAGCGGAGGGCCTCCATGCGGGCCCGCGTCATGCGGGCGCCGACGACGTCGTGGTGGTGGAACGTCACCCCCCCGGGACCGAAGGCGCGCGTCCGCGGCTTGCCGACGTCGTGGAAGAGCGCGGCGAGCCGGAGAAGCCGGTCGGGCCGGGTCTTCGCCACGACCGCGATCGTGTGGGCGAGCACGTCCTTGTGCCTGTGCACCGGGTCCTGCTCGAGCGCGAGCGCGGGCAGCTCCGGGAGGAAGTGGGCAGCCAGCCCGGTACGGACGACGAGCCAGATGCCGGCGTCGGGCGACGGGACCACGAGCAGCTTGTCGAGCTCGTCGCGCACGCGCTCGGCCGACACGATCTCGATGCGCGCCGCGAGCCTCTCGATCGCCTCGACGAGCCCGTGAGCAGGCTCGAGCCCGTAGCCCGCGGCAAAGCGCGCCGCGCGCAGCATCCGGAGCGGGTCGTCGGAGAACGACTCCTCGGGGTCGAGGGGCGTGCGGAGACGGCCCGCCGCGAGGTCGGCCAGACCGCCGTGCGGGTCGGACAGCTCGAGGCTCGGCAGCTCGAGCGCCATCGCGTTCACCGTGAAGTCTCGGCGCGCGAGGTCGGCCGCCACGTCGTCGCCGAAGCGCACCTCCGGCTTGCGCGAGTCCGGGCTGTACGCCTCGGCCCTGTGCGTCGTGATCTCGAACCGCCGGCCGGCGTGCGTGCACCCGATCGTGCCGAACGCCTTCCCCTGGAGCCAGAGCGCGTCCGCCCAGCCCTGGACGATCGCCTCGATCTCGTCGGGGCGCGCGTCGGTCGTCAGGTCGACGTCGGAGTCCGGGCCGAAGGCGGGCCCGCCCCCGGGACGGCCGACGAAGCCGTCCCGCACGATGCCGCCCACCAGGTAGACGCGCTTGCCGGCGGCGACGAAGCGCTCCGCAAGTGGTGCCACCTCCTCGACGACGGGCCGGAACCTCTCGGGGATCACCGGGCGAGAGTAGCCACACCTGCCGGCGTGGCGCGCGCTCGCGCGTCAGGGATGCACGTAGCGCTCGTGGAGGCGGCGGGCTGCCGTGACGACGAGCTCGGCCCTGCCGCCCCGGGCCGCGCCACCGGAGCCGTCGGGACCTCCGGAGCTGGCAGCCTCCGGCCGGTACCGCTCGCCGGCGAGCGCGGCGACGGTCGCTCCGACGCTCGCCGCCAGCGCGTCGAGGTCGTAGCCGCCCTCGAGGAACACGATGCGCCGGCCCGGCACGACCAGCCGGGAGAGCCGCTCCGTAAGGTCCGCGAAGTCCCCTGCGGTGAGGGCGAGGTCCGTCAGCGGATCGGCTCGGTGCGCGTCGTAGCCCGCCGAGACGAGAAGCCACGTCGGCGAGAACTGCTCAGCCGCGGGGACCACCAGCTCGTCGACCGCGAGCCGGTACGCGTCGCCCGCGGTGCCCGCGGGGAACGGGACGTTGACCGTCGATCCCGCGCCCGCGCCCGCGCCGACCTCGTCGACCGCGCCGGAGCCGGGGTAGAAGGGGTACTGGTGCATCGAGACGAACAGGACGTCCGGCTCGTCGTAGAACGCCGCCTGCGTCCCGTTGCCGTGGTGCGCGTCCCAGTCGACGACGAGGACGCGCTCGCCGCGAGCGACGAGGGCCGCCGCGGTCACCGCGACACTGTTGACGAGGCAGAACCCCATCGCACCCGTCGCGGTCGCGTGATGCCCGGGCGGCCGCACGGCGAGGAAGGCCGCCGTGGCCTCGCCGCGGCCGAGGCGCTCCGCTGCTTCGAGACCCGCCCCTGCTGCCCGGAGCGCGGCGTCGAACGATGCCGGGGTGACGACGGTGTCGGGGTCGAGCCGGCCCCCTCCGGCGACACAGCGCTCCTCGAGGTAGGAGAGGTAGCCCACGTCGTGGACGCGGGCGAGCTCCTCCCGGGTCGCCCGCCGGGGAGAGAAGTGCACGACCGCCTCGGCGACGCCCGCCTCGGCGACGCCACGCAGCGCGGCGGCGACCCGTGACGGCGACTCGGGATGCCCGGCTCCGGGATCGTGCTCCGCGCACGCTGCGTGCGAGCCGACGAGGACTGCCACGGCACCGAAGCTAGCCGTGCGGTGCCGTGCGCACGACCGACCGCCGGACTGACCGGTAGGCTCCGCTCGACCTCGCGGACCGATCGGAGGACGAGACCGCCGTGCCGTCTGCAGTGCCGTCTGCTCCGCGCCCCGCGTACGCTCCCTCGGTGCTCCGTCGAGTCGCCCTCGCGGCGGTGTGCGTCGCGGCCGGGATGCTCGCGACGTTGTCGAGCGCCGACGCCGTCGCCTCGCGAGCCACCGGCACCTCCCTCGCGTCGGCGGCAGATCGGGCGCGCTCCACCCTCACGCTCGCGTCGCAGACGTCCTGGGTCGACGGGCGGTCGGGCATGACGCTGCGCCTCGAGATCGGGAGCAGGCTGCCGGTCTCCGAGCTCGGCCTCAAGTTCGTGCTCTACAGCCGCCTCACCACCCGCTCGGCTTTCGAGGAGTCCCTCGGCGGCGTCGAGGCGCCGAGCGAGATCGCCGTCGAGTCACCCGTCACGATCCCCCTCGCCCGCCTCGGCCGCCACGGGCCGGTAGACGGCCTCGTCACCGTCCACTTCCACGTCACGACGGCGGCCACCGCCACGACGCGGTCGGTCGTCTCGCCGACCCTCGGCCTCTCCTGCGGCGACATCTGCGACGGGGTCTACCCGCTCGAGGCCGCCCTCGTCGACACTGCGAGCACGACGCCGCTCGCGACGCTCACGACGCACCTCGTCTACGCGCCTGCGGCGCCGGGTCTGCTGCCGCTCGGGGTGTCGCTCGTCCTGCCGGCCGGCACGACCCCGGCCCTCGCGAGCACAGGCTCGCCGACGCTCGACGCACGTCGCATCGCCAGCCTGGACCAGCTCTTCGCCCCGATCGCCGCGCACCCGGGCCTACGGCTGACCGTCGCCCTCTACCCGCAGCTGCTCGTCGCCCTCGAGCGGGACCGCGCGCCCGCGGCTCGCCACACTCTCGCTCTCGTCGATCGCGTCCTCGCCGGGCAGCCGGGGAGGCTCCCACCCGCACGCCACGAGCTGCTCGGCACCACGTTCGCGCCCGCGGATCCGGCGGCGCTCAGCCGGGCAGGTCTCGGCGACGAGCTCGCCACCCAGCTCGCCCGCGGCACCCAGTCGCTCGAGGCGGGCCTGCACAGGAGCGTCGGACCCTCCCCTTTCGTCGTCTACGGGCCACTCGACGCCCGCGCGCTCCGGCTCCTCGAGCGCAGCGGGGTGAGCGAGCTGGTCCTGCCGTCGCAAGACGTCACGACGCTGGAAGGCACCGCTCCGCTTCCTGTGGCCCGGACCTCTCCGTTCGGGCTCGACCTCCCGGCGAGCGGCGCAGCGCGCTCCGGGCCGGCGACCGGTGCGCGCCCACCCGTCGCTCTCGTCGCCGACCCGGGCCTCGCGGCACACTTCACCGACGGCTCGTCGGATCCCGTCCTCGCGGCCCACCAGCTTCTCGCCGACCTCGCCGAGATCTACTTCGACGCGCCGTCCGACCCCCAGCGCCGCGGCGTCGTCGTCGCCCCGCGGGCATGGCAGCCGAGCGCCGCCTTTCTCTCGACGGTGCTCGGCGGTCTCGTCGACAGCCCCGTGCTCGCGACGCTCACCGTCGGCGAGGCGTTCAGCGCGCTACCCGTCGGCGGCAACGGCTCGCCCGCGTCGGAGCAACTCGTACCCGGGACGCCCGCGGCGACGGTGCACGCGTCGGCGATCGGCGCGGCGCGGCGCGCGCTCGCCACCCTCCAGTCGGTGCTCCCGGGTGACAAGACCCTGCTCGCCCACCTCGGCGACGACGTCCTGCTCGCGCAGACGACCGGTCTCGGCGCCACCGCGCGCCACGACTACAGCACCGCGCCCGTCCGGGCTCGTGCCGGTCTCGCGCGCCTGCTGCACCTGTCGGGCGGCCGGATCGTCACCTTGACCTCACGCACCGGCGACATACCGATCGGCATCGTCTCGTCGTCGCGCTATCCGGTGCACGCTCTGGTCGAGCTGCGGGACCCGTCGCTCGCCTTCGCGGGCTCCGACGTGGGGCCGTTGCCGGTGACCTTCGGCCAGAAGACCACGACGATCGACTACCGGGTGACGACGCGGACCTCGGGCGCGTCGCGTCTCGACGTCGAGGTCGTCGCGCCCGTCGGTGGCACGACTCTTCTCGACGGCTCGTTCAGCGTCCACGCGACGGCCGTCTCCGGCGTCGCCGTCGCGCTGAGCGCCGGGGCTCTCCTCGTCCTCGGGGTGTGGTGGCTCCGCTCGGTGCTACGGCACCGTCGCCAGGCGGCAGCGGCGCGGCGCTCGGGAGCTGCAGGCGACTCGCCTGTGGTCACGTGAGCGACCCGCCTGTGGTCACGTGAGCGACCCGCCGCGGTCGTTCCCGACCCCGACGAGACGGTCGCCCGGTCCCTCGCCGCCAGCCGGCCGCGCGCGTCGGGCACCTCCTGGTGGCCCGGGCGTCGGGCGGCCCGCACAGCTCGACCGGGCGTCGGTCTTCACCGCCGCGGGGACGTTGCTGTCGCGCCTGAGCGGGCTCGTGCGCCTCGTCGTGCTCGCCGGGGCACTCGGTGGGGCGAGCCTCGCGACCGGCTTCAACCTGGCCAACAACACGCCGAACATGGTCCACGACCTCGTGCTCGGCGGCGTGCTCGCCGCGACCTTCGTCCCGGTCTTCGTGGACCGCCTCGCCTCGCGCTCGCGCGACGAGGCAGTCGAGTCGATCTCGGCCGTCGTCACGCTTGCCCTGGTCGTCCTCGTCACGACGTCCGTCCTGCTCGCCGTGCTCGCACCGCAGGTCGTCGGTGCCTACACCGCAGGGGCGGCTGCCGCGAGCCCGCCCGCCCGGGCGGTCGCCGTCGAGCTGCTCCGCTGGTTCGCGCCGCAGGTCTTCTTCTACGGGGCCGTCAGCCTCATGTCGGCCGTGCTCGCGACGAGGGACCGCTTCGCGGTCGTCGGCATCGTGCCGGTGCTCAACAACGTGGTGAGCGTCGGCGTCCTCGTCGCGTTCGCGGTCGCCTCGCGCCACCTCGCCGTCGCCGGCACGGTGCCCATCGCCGCCGTCAGGCACGACCAGGGCCTCGTCACGCTGCTCGGCCTGGGGACGACCCTCGGCGTCGCCGTCCAGGCGGTCGCCCTCGTCCCGTCGATGCGACGCTGCGGCATACGGCTCCGTCTCGTCTGGCGACCCGGCGACCCGGCCGTGCGCACGATCGTCGCCCTGTCGGGCTGGACGTTCGGGTTCGTCGCGGCAAATCAGGTCGCCGTGTTCGTCGTCCTCGCCCTCGAGTACCACCTGGGCGGCGGGAGCGTCAGCGCGTACACCTACGCCTACCAGTTCTTCGTCTTCCCGTTCGCCGTGGTCGCCGTCTCGGTGATCAACGTCGCCAGCCCTGACATGGCCCGGTCCTGGGCGTCTGGCGACGTGACGCTCATGGGGAAGCAGTTCGCCCGGGCGACACGTCAGACACTCGCCCTCGTGCTGCCCGCGGCGATCGGCTACCTGCTCCTCGCGCGGCCGGCGATGGTGCTCTTGCTCCAGCACGGGGCCGAGCACCACGCAGACGCGGAGCTGACGGCGTCCGTCCTCGCGATGTTCGCCCTCGGTCTCCCCGGCTTCTCCGTCTTCTTCCTCGCTACGCGCGCATTCCAGGCGATGCAGGACACGCGGACGGCGTTCGTCTGCTACGCCCTCGAGAACGGCACGAACGTGCTCCTCGCGTTCGTCCTCTACACCCCGCTCGGCGTCCGCGGCCTGGCGCTCGCCTACTCGGTCGCCTACACGCTCGCGGCGATCGTCGCCCTCGCAGTGCTGCGCGAGCGCATCGGGCGCATCGGAGGGCGAGCTCTCCTCCTCGGCGCAGGGCGTGCGGTGATCCTCAGCCTCGTCATGGCCTTTGCCGTCGCACTGGCCTCCGCGCTCCTCGGCGACGGCACGGGCCTCGTCGGCTGGGCCAAGCTCGTCGCCGAGGTGCTCACCGGTGCCCTCGTCTACCTCGGCGGCGCGGGTGCCGCAGGCTCGCTCTCCGCCTGGCAGACTTCGCGTCGGACGCGACACGGTGGTCGCTCGCAAGCAAGGGGGGCACGTGCCCGGAGTCCGGGTCGTCACTGACAGCGCAACAGACCTACCCGCCGAGCTGGTCGCCGAGCACGACGTGATCGTCGTCCCGCTCGACGTCCGCGTTGGCGACGCAGACCCGGCGACGACGAGCGCGTTGAGCGGCGCTGCCTTCTGGGAGCTCGCGGCGAGCACGGATGCCCTCGCGCAGACGTCCGCCCCGTCGCCGGGCGCCTTCGCCGCGGCCTACGCCGCGGCGGCGAGCTCCGGGGCCGACGGCGTCGTCTGCGTCACCTTGTCCGCCCGTCTGTCGGCCACCCACCAGGCAGCCGTCGCGGGCGCGAGCTCCGCCGAGATCCCCGTCGCGGTCGTCGACTCGACGACCGTGACCATGGCCGAGGGCTTCGTGGTGCTCGAGGCCGCAGAGGCAGCCGCTCGTGGAGGCGACCTCGCGACCGTCGAGGCAGCGGCGAGGTCGTGCATCCCCGACGTCGAGGTCTTCGGTGCGCTCGGTGGCCTCGAGGCGCTGCGGCGTGGCGGCCGCATCGGATCGTCGCAGGCCTTCTTCGGCTCGCTGCTCGCCGTCAAGCCGATCGTCGAGATCCGCGACGGCGTGGTCGTCGGCGAGTCGCGCCAACGCACCCGAGCACGATCGCTCGGCTACCTCGTCGACAAGGCGGTCGCCGCCGGTCCACTACGTCGCCTCGCCGTCGCGCACGGCGCCGCGCCGGACCTCGACACCTTCCTCGAGATGCTCGGAGCGGCCCGGCCCGACGACAAGATCGTCGTGACCTACATCGGACCGGTCATCGGTGCCCATGCCGGGCCGGGGACGATCGGGCTGTGCATGCAGCGGGCGTGACCGTGCGCGTGGCGGGACCCGGCCGGCTCGTGCCGCACGAGCACGCGCGTCCCCGCAGCTTCTAACCTCGCTGCCATGGACCACGCCGAGCAGGATGCAGCGACGTCCGACGACTGGGCGTCCCACGCGACCGCCTGGGTCGAGCGCTTCGTCGAGGCCGTGCGCGACCGGTCGGTCCGGCCCGTGCTGCTCGCCGTCCGAGCCCTCGTCGTCGGGGTGCTCGTCGCGGTCGTCGGGGTTTTCGTCGCGGTCGCGGTCGCGATCGGGATCGTCCGGCTGCTCACCGCGGACGCGTTCGGCGGGCGGGTCTGGGCGAGCGACCTCGTGGTCGGGGGAATCTTCGCGGTGTCCGGGGCGTTCCTCCTTGCACGAAGTCGGATGCGAAGGAGCGACCACGATGACGAGTGAGACGGTGGCCAGCGCGCCGGGCGGTGTCCGTGACGTCGTCGTCGTCGGGTCCGGGCCTGCCGGGCTCACCGCGGCGATCTACACGGCTCGCGCCGACCTGCGTCCCCTCGTGCTCGAGGGCGAGCCCTCCTCCACGAGCGACCAGCCCGGTGGTCAGCTGATGCTGACGACCGAGGTGGAGAACTTTCCGGGGTTCGTCGAGGGCGTGATGGGTCCCGAGCTCATGGCGAGCTTCAGGGGTCAGGCGATCCGCTTCGGCGCGGAGATCGAGACCGTGAAGGCGACGCGGGTGGACCTGTCCGCACGGCCGTTCGGTATATGGGTCGGCGACCCCGGCGCGGCGGAGCCTACGTACCGGGCCCGCGCTCTTGTCGTCGCGACCGGCGCTCGCTCGCTCATGCTCGGCGTGCCGGGCGAGGAGCGCCTGCTCGGCCACGGGCTCTCGACGTGTGCGACGTGCGACGGCTTCTTCTTCCGAGGCAAGCCGATCGCCGTCGTCGGCGGCGGCGACTCCGCTCTCGAGGAGGCGATCTTCCTCGCGAAGTTCGCGTCCTCGGTCCTCCTCGTCCACAGGCGCAAGGAGCTCCGGGCGTCGAAGATCATGCAGGACCGGGCGATGGCGAACCCGAAGATCTCGTTCTTGTGGGACACCGTCGTCGACGAGGTCCTCGGCGACACGACGCTCTCTGGCCTCCGCGTGCACGACACGGTGACCGGCGAGTCGTCGGATCTCGCCGTCGAGGGCTGCTTCGTGGCGATCGGGCACGTGCCCAACACCGCCCTGTTCGCCGGGCAGCTACCGACGGACGAGTCCGGGTACCTCGTCACCCGGGGAGGAACGACCACCGATGTCCCCGGGGTGTTCGCGTGTGGCGACGTCCAGGACCACGTCTACCGCCAGGCGATCACGGCCGCCGGGTCGGGCTGCATGGCGGCGATCGACGTCGAGCGCTTCCTCGAGGCGGACCGGCACAGCCCCGCCTGAGCGCAGCACGTGCAGGGTCGGTCCGCCCTCGCGGCGGCTGACGCCGGCACGCGCATGGATCCCACCGGGCGGAGCCCCGGTGGGCGGGGCACGGAGGTCCCTCCGTGCCCGACGAGGGGCCCGTCGGCCCGAGAAGGAGACAAGTTGATGGGAGACGCCACGGTGACGGTGACCGACGCCACGTTCGACGAGCAGGTCCGGATGGCCGCACAGCCGGTACTGGTCGACTTCTGGGCGGAGTGGTGCGGGCCGTGCAAGATGGTCGCGCCGATACTCGACGAGATCGCGTCCGAGAAGGCCGGCGCTCTCCAGGTCGCAAAGCTCAACGTCGACGACAACGTCAAGACCGCCCAGCGGTTCGAGGTGATGAGCATCCCGACGATGATCCTGTTCAAGGACGGCGAGGTACGCGCCCGCATCGTCGGTGCAAAGTCGAAGTCCGCCCTCCTCGCGGAGCTCGAGCCGCACCTTTGACGGCCGTCGTCGCGCCCGGGGGCGCCGGGCCCCGGCCGGGCCCCGTACTATGGGGCGAATGCCTTCGGCTCCGCCTCTCCCCGGCGAGCTCCCCGACCCGACAGCCCTCCCACTCGTGCTGGGCCAGTCCGGAGAGGCGATCTCCGACCTCCAGCAGCGGCTGACGAAGCTCGGTCACGCGTGCGGCGGCGGGGACTTCGACGTCGAGACCCAAGCTGCCGTGCGCGAGTTCCAGTCGCGACGCGGCCTGCGCCAGGACGGCATCGTCGACACCCAGAGCTGGTCGGCAATCGTCGAGGCCGGCTACCACCTCGGAGATCGGCCGCTCTACCGCCGGCGGCCCATGCTGCGGGGCGACGACGTCGCCGAGCTCCAGCACCGCCTGAGCCAGCTCGGCTTCGACTCCGGCCGGATCGACGGGATCCTCGGCGACGACACCGTCAGTGCCTTGCGTGACTTCCAACGCAACGCCGGGATCACCGTCGACGGGATCTGCGGCCACCGCACGCTGGACGAGCTGCGCCGCCTGACCCTCCGCCGCGACGCCGGCAGCCTCGTCAGCCCGCTACGCGAACGTCTCCTGCTCGCGACGTCGGGAAGCCGCACCCTCGCCGGGCGCCACGTCGGCGTGGGTGACGCCGGCGGCTTCGCATCCGGTGCCGCGTCGATGTGCCGTGCCCTCGAGAGCGCCGGTGCGCGTGCTCTCCCCCTGCAGCACCCCGACCCGTCCAGGCGCGCCGCCGAAGCCAACGCCGCCTCCGTCGACTGCGTCGTCGACCTCCGGCTGCGCGCGAACACCGACGAGTGCCTCGTCGCCTACTACCGAGGCTTTCGCTACGAGTCGCTCGTGAGCAAGCAGCTCGCGCACCTCCTCCACGACGAGCTGCCTGCGGCTCTGGAGCTCGCACCGGGGGGCACGTCCGGCATGGCACTACCGATCCTGCGCGAGACGCGCATGCCGGCGGTAGAGATCCAGCTCGGCTCCCCCGCCCTGGTCGTGCGTCGCACCTCCCGCCTAGCGTCCACGGTCGTGCACTGCCTCGAGAGCTGGATCTCCGCCAGCTGGGATTGGTCTTCCGATGATCCACAACCTCATGCACAGGTTGTGGATCAAGGTCCACCAACGCGTTAGGCCGACCTCGCCCGACCTTCGACCTCCACCTGAGGTTTCGAGTCCACTCTCGACGAGCCTCCTGCTGCCCGGAGCCCGCAGGCCGAGCAGCCGGCTGGTACCCGACCTCGGGAGCCCGGCCACCGAACAGGGCCGGCCAGTCCCGGCAAGTGGTCACTGTCACAACTTACGACCAGCAGCACCGTGCGAGATGTCACGAGCGGTCAGCGGCTGTCCTCTCCGACCATGGTCCGGAAGATCCGCTCCAGGTCCT
>JAJZCK010000080.1 GCA_021846125.1 Actinomycetes bacterium
TCGGAGCTACCTGTCGACCGCCGCCAAGCAAGGCGTCAACCGCCTCGAAGCGCTACGCCAGCTGTTCAACGACGGGCCGTGGATGCCCGCTGCACCCGGTGCCGGACCCTGAACCATCGGGCCCCAGGTCCGCCCCTGGCACCGATTACCGGAGCACCGGGCGTTGTTCCCCCGGCGCGCCCACCTGAACAGCTACCTCACGAGGTTCTCACGGGGCTGTCTCGCTCGCAATCCACAGGAAGCGCAAGCCTCTGACCTGCTCTTTGAGTCGGGCTGGCGGGATTCGAACCCGCGACCTCTTGACCCCCAGTCAAGCGCGCTAACCAAGCTGCGCCACAGCCCGTCATGTCAATCTCCCCTTCTACCAGGGCATTTCCTTCGCCGCAGGGTTTCTGGACAGGTCCCCGCTGGCCCCCGGAACCCTGCTGGGGGCAGGGGTTTCCGGACAGTAACTGGACAGCTACGGCCGTGTCCGGATTCGCTCCGGCGCGGCCATCGTAGCCGTCCCACCAGGGCGCTCAGGACTGCAGAGTGCGACAACGCGTCTGGCCGGATGGAGACTCCTGGGCTTCCGTGAGTCCGACCTCGTACGATGCCGAGTCAGCGAGCAGCGGATCCACGGCCGGATCGCACGTCGGCGACCGGCACCTGGCGAGGGAAAGGTGAGGACTCGATGAGCGCGACCGAGACGGCCGCCGACCCCTCAGAAGGCTCCCGCGGGGACAGCTCGACGCCGCTCGAAGCGATCCAGCGTGCCCAGACGATCTGGAGCGGTCAGCTCGTGGATCTCGGGGGCCGCTACACGCTGCCGTACTACAAGGACCTGAAGGTCGGGACGCTCGACCTCGGACCGAGCTCGGCTGCCGAGCAGATGGCAGTCGAGCGACTACTCGTCGGTCTTCTTGCCGAAAAGCAGCTTGGCCAACGTGGCCACCCTCTCGCTAAGAGCGGCGGTGAGAGCTGAGCGGGTGTTTCGCCCTTGGCGGCCAGGCCGACGGCGCCGAGGCAGCCCATGGTCGCCACCACCTCGCTACGGGATGAGCCGGCGGATTCGAGGCCACACGATCTCGACGGCCTCGTGATAGCTCGGCGCCTCAGGGAAAAGGGAGGGAACGATGGCATCGTAGTCAGCGCCCATCGAGCGGAGACGCTGCTCGATCCGGTTTTCACGGTTCGCGACGCCCTGGCGGACGAGCGCGAACTTGTCGAGGGCGAGGCGCGCGATGTCCTCGTCGCCGACCTCCTCGCGGCGGAGCATAACCGCGAGATCGGCCAGGTCGGTGACCTTCGAGCGCTGTGCGAGCGTTCGCAGCTTCTCCGCCGCCATCTCCGCCATCGTCATCACGAGGACCTCGAAGTCCTCGTAGAACGGTGCGCCGATCGACGCGGGTTCGGGAGCATCGACGACCGCCTCTCGGTAGCTGATCTCCACCTGGACCTTGGCCCCGGGCGGCAGCATCAGCCCGTCCACGCGCACGTCATCAAAGTCGAGGCTTGTAGCGCTGTCGGTCGTCGGTGGTAGCTGCGGATCGAAGCGCACGATGTCACCGACGCTGGCATCTCGGATTGCTGCCGCGACCGCTTCGGAGTCAAGTCTGGCCGTCGCAGGGTCGCGCCGGGTGCTGTCGACGTCGGAGCTGAAGCGAAGAATCCCGTGGGCGTGGCGCAGGACGAACCCGCCCTTGAAGACGAGCTGGTCACCAAAGTGCGCGGCGAGATGGCCTGCGATGGTAAGGAGCGCGAAGTCACGGACGGCGAACTCTCTGTTGCCGGGCATCGTGGTGAGCAGGTCGTCGAGCTGGTAGGCGCTACCCCAGCAGCGCCGCGGCGAGTCGGGAGGGCTCATGCAGCGCCGTCTTCGGGCCAGAGGTCAACGTTGACGAGCACCCGCCACCTGGTATCCACAACGCCGTCTGTGGGGCCGTTCGGACGAAGCGGGACGACTGCACGCCGGGTTCCCACCAGCGCGGCGAAGGGGGCCGAAGCATTCCTTCCGAAGAGCCCGTCGACAAGCAGCCCGACTCGCCGCGCGGTGGCCGCCTCTCCGTAGCGCCGAACGGCCTCGAGGAGGCGTCCCAGCAGGCCCTGGTCGCGTCGCACGCCGAGGCGGAGCGCGCCCGCCGCCTGGGGGACCGAGACGCCATAGCGAGCATGGCTCAGCGCGTCGAGCAGCGCTCGCTCAACGCTCGCGTACTGCGGGCCCGTGTCCCTTGCCGAGCCCCAGATGCGCCCCGGTGCGGTGTTGAGGAAGGCGGTGCGCTCCCCCCGGTAGGAGAAGTCGTCCACCCGCCCCGGCACCAGCACCGTGACCGAGAAGTAGTGCTGATTGGTCAGATCGTGAGCCTGGAGCGCCCGCCCTCCGGTGATGAGGTAGGGACGTGGCGCCACCGCGTCGATAAGGTCAACCAAGCTCGCCGTGACGATCCCGGCCTGGTCGGGCATGACGAGCAGGTCCCTGCGAACCGGCAACACCTTCCCGGCCCGGACCAGGCGACCCGTCGCAGCCTTCGTGCGCGCGCGGTTCCCGGTGAGCTGGTCGGCGCTGGCGAGATCTCTCGAAGGAATCACGATGCCGGGGCGCCCGGCAAGGGACGCCGCACGGTGAAGCTCGACGAGCACCGCATCCTCCAGCTTGGGCATGCTCCTAGAATAGCCCCTAAGTGCGCGTTTCGCTCACTGTCGGGTACATTGTCGAACACTCCATCCCCCAACTGACCCCCCGCGGCGCTGCGGAAGAGCCACCATGCTCGTCCGTGCAGTGCACGCTCGGACACCCCGAGCCGTGACATCGGAACCTGGCCGCACCCAGGCAAGTCGCCAGCCCGCCGAACCTCCAGAGCAACCGCTGCGTCGCTAGCGGACATCACGCGCCCAGCAGCGCACCAGGCTCAGCCACGTCGCCCTCGGCGGCGATACAGAGGCACCTTGGCGCGGGTGGCAAACGCCGGGGCGCTGATAGCGGGATGGCCGTCTCCGCCCTGCCAAGATTGAAAGAGCGGCCCGTCAGCCCGTGGCAGTGCCGGCAAGAAGCCCCGCGGCAGTCGACGCAAAGTCACAAGATCGCGGGTCGCTGCGAGTGCACGAGCAGCCGAGGTCCGCACGATCATTGCCGTGGACACGAGATCGTCGAGCGCCGCGCCGGCGCCCCAACTGATCGAGGTTGCTCACATCACGACCACGAGCACTGTGCGCTCAGGGATCGACGGTGCCCACGTGAAGCTCCTCGGCGAGACGCTCGAGCGCTGCCCACCCATCGTCGTGTCCGTGGACGGGATCCTTGTGGATGGCGCCCATCGGTTGGCGGCCGCGCGCCGTCGCGGGTGGAAGGCCATCCCCGCGATCGTGATGCCGGCGACATCGAAGGCTGACCTCCTGCTTGCGGCCGCGCGGCATAACGCCGCACACGGCCTCCCGCGCAGCAGAGAGGAGCGACCGGCCGCCGTGCGGCAGCTGCTCGCGCTCGACGCCACGCTGTCCGACCGCATGCTCGCAGAGGCCTGCGGTGTGTCCCGGGACCTGGTCGCAACGCTCCGGAGGAAGCAGGACAGCCGTTCAGGTGGCGCTTCCGGCCACCTGAACGCTCGTGAGCGCGTCGGGCGCGATGGTCGGCGGTACCCCGCCGCGCGAAGGGACATCGGCCGACTCGCGGAAGCGATCGTCCGGATGGAACCCCAGGTAAGCGTGCGGGCCCTCGCCGGGCAGCTCGGGGTCTCGAGCGGCACGGCTCACCGCCACCGCGCCGACGCGCTGGCTCGCCTGCGCCGCGAGCGGTGGTGGACGCGCGCCACCCGCCGCGCCCTCGCGAGGTGGCGGCTACGGCGCCACGGCAGGACCACCAACTCGTGAAGCGCCGCGGCCGTGGGCAGGGTGCGCGGGCGGGACTGGCGCGCCCGCTCCCGCGCGTCCCGGCCCGCGCATCACGAGCCGGCGCTGCGACGCGGAGAGCGCAGGCGCCAGCCGTCGAGAGCAGCCACCACTGCCGCTTTCGGGAGGGCGACGACAGGCGGCGCCTTCGCGGCGCGCGAGATGAGGGCGACCTCTTCGCGGTTCACCACGGCGAGCCGAATGCCGCGGCACTGCTCGCCCGACGTGAGGAACGTCTCCCAGCCGTCGACGACGTCCACGAACACGCGCTTCGGGACGAGCAGCGGCTCCAACTCGGCGCCGACGAAGACGGCCGCCGTCGGCTTCCCATAGAGGTGGCCGAAGGGATCTGCACCTCCCTCCCGGTGAGCACGCCCGCCGTCACCAGTGCGGCGTGGCTCTCGCGCGTCGATTTCTTGCTCCGGCTCATGGCCTCACTCCCGTCGTTCGGCCGGCTCCTCTCGCCGACCACGACGGGGATTGTCCGGGTCAATGGATGAAGCGCAATCGCTGACAGGGCATCGAGCCCGTGTCGGTGAGCGCTGGGAGCCACGAGCAGTGAGATCGACACCTTTTCGGTGCAGGCGAGCGACTTCTGGTGCAAGTCGTCGTTCTGGCGCAAAGCCTGACGTCGACAACAGGTCATACGGCTCGACGCGCGATCGGCTGCGGCTCTATAAGTGCTCGACTATTAGCAACTGGCTATAGTGTAGCAAGGTGCTGACCTGGACTTTTGGCACTAGCCAGCGAGTGGGCACCTGTTCGCCTTGTCCCTTCGCCTGCGTAGTCAACGCTTTGCACCCATCAGCGCGTACCCCTGGAGTGCCGCGCCTGCGCGAGCGCCGCCTCCGGGCCTGCGCCGGCGAGGCTTCACGAATACGTTGCCGGCAGCCCCCGCCGGCTCGTACTCCGCCTCCCGGCGCCGGCCCATCAGGCCACCGCCGCCGGACGGCGGGCCGGTGCCCGGCGAGCTCGCTTCGGCCGCTTCGATCGCAGCGACTCGGGCACGAGCGCCTCAGGCATCGCGCCCCGCGGCGAGCACGGCAACGCCCGAGGTGCCGGCTGGGCGCGGAAGTACTCGCGCATTGCCGTGACGTCGTACAGGTGTTAGCGGCAGGTCTGCAGGACGACGCGGCCGCTGCGGTACGGGCGTGGGAGCTCCGGGTCACGCCGCTCGAGCCGGGCGAGGTGCGCAGCGGAGACGTCGAAGAGGCTCGCCGCTATCTTCGGGCGGGCCATGAGAGGCGCCGTTTGCCCTTCGGGCGGCGCTTGGTTGTCGGTCATGGCGGAGACCGTCCGGAGTTCGCCCGTCCGCGCCACCGGAAATCTGGACTTCGGGACGATCTCTGGACCCGGTCGGACTTTCGCCTGCTCAGGGGTCTGTCGCTCGGACCCCCCAGTCAAGCGCGCTAACCAAGCTGCGCCACAGCCCGTGCTGTCAATCACCCCGTCTTGCAGGGCTTTTGTTCTGCATAAGGGTCTTCGGACAACGGCCGGACGGCTACAGCCCGTGCCCCGATTCGCTCCGAGCGGCCCGTCGTAGCCGTCCGACCAGTGCGCTCAGCACTACCGAGCACGTTGCCGGGTACCGCCCCCCTGCGATTCAGGTGCCGCCACCTACGAGCCACCGCGCCGACCGTCGGGAGCCGGCCGATACCTCGTCGACCCCGTCCCGGCAGCCTCGTCGCGAAGCGAGGCTATGGCGTGAGACCCGAGATCACGGGCGCCAGATCCCGTCCTTCTCGCGCTCGGGGTCACGGGAGCGCAGGTGGTCGAGGCGCCGGTGGAACTCGTCCTCGTCGATCTCGCCGGCGGCATAACGGCGAGCGAGGATCTGCTCGGGATCCTCGGGGTGCCGTTCGCTCCAGTAGGTCCCGCGTGACCTGCGTGCCGTCCCGCACGATCCACCCGACCTGCACATCGCGACGACCGCCCACACGATCGCCCCCCAGAAGGCGGCCATGACGAGCAGGCCGAGAATGCCGCCCCACAAGCCGAGGCCCGGTCCTACGAAAGGTCCCATCGCCACACCTCCGTGCATCGCATGCTCACCCTTGGTCGCGAGCATGCACCTTGGCGATCGCCCTGTCCGGTCGCCCTGTCCGGACGCCTCAGCCGTGCCAGGCGTGCCCCGTGAGCCAGAAGACGAACCACACCAGACGGTAGATCAGGTAGCCCACGGTCCCGACGAGCAGCACCTTGAAGTGCCACGGAGCAGGTGGCGGACCCTCCTCCTCCTCCTCCTCCTCCTCGTCGTCGCGGAGGTCTCCCCGGGCCGCGTCGTGCGCCTGGACCGCCTCGTGGCGTGCACCAGGCTCGTCACCTGTCCTCCACGCGCGAGCGCTCCGGCCCGCAGCGCGGCTGCGCACCGGCGACGGCTGCTGCTCGCTCACGCCTGCCTCCCGCGCAACCGCACGCGAAGCTTCAGCGGCGTCGGTCCGAGAGCGAAATGCTCTCGGAGGAAATGCTCGAGATAGCGCAGGTAGCTCGTGTGGAGGCGGCCGCTCGTGAACAGCGTGATCGTCGGCGGGTCGATCGCCCCCTGGACCGCGTACAAGATGCGAGCCGTCGGCGAGGGATGCGCGGACTGCGCCGCCTTGACGGCCTCGTTCAGCCGGCCGGTCGGGATCCGCTCGTGATAGGCGTCGATGGCCTTGCGCAGCGTGGGCACGAGGCGGTGCACGCCCGATCCGCTCATCGCGGACATCCGGAGCACCGGTGCGTAGTCCAGGAACGCGAGCCGGTCCTCGACCTCGGCGGCCACCGCGAGGCGGCGCTCGGTCGTGCATGCGTCCCACTTGTTGAGCACGATCACGATCGGGCTTCCCGCGGCGTCCACACGCTCGGCGAGGCGTTGCTCCTGGTGGGTGACACCCTCCACCGCGTCGACGACGAGCAGTGCCACGTCCGCGCGGTCGATGGCGGAGAGGGACCGCACGAGCGAGTAGTACTCGCTGCCCGAGCCGATGCGCGACTTGCGGCGCAGCCCTGCAGTGTCGATGAACCGGACCGGACCTTCCTCGGTCTCGACGAGAGTGTCGACCGCGTCGCGCGTCGTCCCGGCGACGTCGTGGACGACGCTGCGGTCGTCGCCGACAAGGCGGTTGAACAGCGTCGACTTCCCGACGTTCGGCCGGCCGACGATCGCGACCGCCGCGATCTCCGGCCGTCCGGCCGAGGCGGGGACGTTGCGACCGGAGCCGTCACCTCTGCTGTGCATTTCGGCGACGGGCGACCGCCCGACGGCACCTGCAGGGGCATCTGCCACCTCGACGGCGAAGCGATCTACGACGAGGTCGAGCAGGTCGCCGATGCCCCGTCCGTGGATGGCGCTGACGAGCACCGGGGCGCCGAGCCCGAGGCGGTAGAGATCCCACGCCGCGGCCTCCTGGTTCGCGGAGTCGACCTTGTTCGCGACGACGACGACCTTGTCCGCTACTCGTCTGAGGAGCTGCGCGACCGACTCGTCCTCCGCCGTCACCCCGGTCGTCGCGTCGACGACGAACAGCACGACGTCGGCATGGTCGACGGCCCGGAGCGCCTGGCCCGTGACCTTGGTGTCGAGCACGTCACCGCGCTCGACGACGCCTCCCGTGTCGACGACGACGAACTCCCTGCCGCGCCAGTCGGCCGTCAGCTCGAGGCGATCCCGTGTCACACCCGGGTGCTCCTCGACGATCGCGACCCGACGTCCGACGACGCGGTTGACGAGCGTCGACTTGCCGACGTTCGGGCGCCCGGCGATCACCACGACAGGCAGGAGGGGTGCGGGCGGCAAGCCGGCCGCCCGGACCGGGAGGACGACCTCGTCGGGCACGCCCGCCTCGAGCCTCCGCTGTCTCGGCGGAGGGGCCGGGCTCACCGTGCCGCCTGGACCGGCACGCGAGCGCCCGCAGCTTCGTCGTCCCGGGGCACGGCCCGCCCCGTGTCCGCCAGCGACGCGGGCGCCACGCCGATCGCCTCCCGCAGCGCGGCGCCGTCGGACTCGACCACCTCGACTCGTACCGGCAGGTCCGCAGGGGTGAGCCCGTCGAGGAACCGCCCCTCGTTCAGGCAGACGTCGGGGAGGAGGTACCGCCTCGCCGGGTCTGCGCCCTGGAGCGCCTTCGCCAGGTCCTCGCCCGTGAGCAGGCCCGCCACGGAGGTGTTGCCGCCGAAGAAGTCGTTGCGTATCGGGCGGATCTCGACGTCGGTCCGTCCCACCTGCTCGAGCAGAGGACCGATCACCCGGGCACCGTACTCCCCGGTGAGGACGGTGAGCGCGCGCGACCGGCCCGGGCGCCTCCGGTGCAGCTCGACGGGGACGGCCACTGCCGCTCGCTTCGCCCGGTAGCCCGATGCCGGTGCACCGTCGACGCTCTGGAAGAACCCGCCATGTCCCGTAGGGCCCGCCTGCTCGCCCGAGAGGAAGGACTCGGCGAACGACGTCGCCATCCCGATGCCGTTCTCGTGCTGCGGAAAGCCGTCGTAGGAGGATGCGGAGGGGAACGGGCGCCCTGCGAGCAGGTAGTACTCGTCCGACGCATGCACCAGGGCTCGTCCGAGCGCAGCGCGGTAGACACCCTGCCACTCCTCGACCGCTTCGAGGACGGCAACCGCCTCGCCGGTCGTGTGCGGCCGCATCGCCGGCTCGTTCGAGAACCGGCTCACCCCGAGCGGCACGGCCGCGGCGGTCGCGAGCTCGGGGAAGCGCTCGAGGATCCCGGCGAGGGTGTCGTGGAGCACCGATCCGTCGTTGACGCCCGGGCAGACGACGATCTGTCCGTGGATCTCGATGCCGTGGTCGAGCAGCGCCCGCAGCCACCGGAGCGACGTCGCGCCGCGGCGGTTGCGCAACATGCGTGACCGGACGTCGGGATCGGTGGCGTGGATCGACACGTTGAGCGGCGACAGCCGCTCGTTCACGACCCGCTCGAGGTCGAGCTCGGTGAAGCGCGTGAGCGTCGTGAAGTTGCCGTAGAGAAAGGAGAGCCGGTAGTCGTCGTCCTTCACGTACAGGCTCTTGCGCATCCCTTTCGGCAGCTGGTATATGAAGCAGAACTCGCAGTGGTTGTCGCAGGTCCGGATCCTGTCGAAGACCGCGGAGGAGACCTCGACCCCGAGCGGCTCGCCCGCGTGCTTCTCGACGGAGATCTCGAGCTCCATGCCCCCGCGCTGGACGACGAGCTCGACGAGCGCCCCGTCGGCGAGGAGCTGGTAGGCGATGACGTCTCGCGGCACGACACCGTTCATCGAGCGGATCTCGTCACCGGCGACGACGCCGGCGCGTCCGGCCGCCGAGCCGGGAGCAACGGCGACGACCTGCGGAAACGGCATATCCCCATCGTAGTGCGACTACCCTGTTGGTCGTGAAGGTGGAACGGGTGCTCCTCGCGGAGCCGCGGGGCTTCTGTGCCGGCGTCGAGATGGCGATCAAGGCGCTCGCATGGATGGTGCGGGTCTTCGAGCCGCCGGTCTACTGCTACCACGAGATCGTGCACAACCGCCTGGTCGTCGAGGAGTTCCAGCGCCAGGGCGTCGTCTTCGTCGACGACGTCGACGACGTGCCGGCAGGCGCGCCGCTCATGCTCTCGGCCCACGGCTCCGCCCCCGAGGTGGAGTCCGCTGCCGCCGAGCGCTCCCGGACGGTGGTGAACGCGGTCTGCCCGCTCGTGACGAAGGTCCACCACGAGCTCAAGGTCCGTGCGAGCAAGGGCTACACCGTCGTCTACGTCGGCCACGCCGGTCACGAGGAGGCGATCGGGACGATGGCCGTCGCGCCGGCAGCCGTCCGCCTCGTCGAGAGCGAGGCCGACGTCGACGCTCTCGAGGACCCCGGGACACCAGTCGCCCTCCTCGCCCAGACGACGCTGCCCCACGACGAGTGGCTCGGCGTCGCGGACAGGGCGCGCGAGCGCTTCCCCGAGCTGTGGATGCCGGGGCGGTCCGACCTCTGCTACGCGACGACCAACCGCCAGAGCGCGCTGCGCGCGATCGCCGGCCGTTGCGACACGGTCGTTGTCATCGGCTCCGCGAACTCCTCGAACACGGTGTCGCTCGCGCACGTGGCCGCGGCGACCGGTTGCGCGCGCGTCTTGAGGGTCAACTCCGCTGCCGAGCTGCCCGACGACCTGTCCGGCGTCGTCGGGGTGACGGCCGGTGCCTCGGCTCCCGAATGGCTCGTCGACGACGTCCTCGCCCGTCTCGCGCCGTCCGCAGGGGTCGAGGTCGTCCGCACCGTCGACGAGCAGGAGTACTTCCCGCCCCCGCCGGAGCTGCGCGACCTGCTCCGCGCGATCGCGAGCGCAGCGTCCGTCGCCCTCGGCGTCCCACCGTCCGGCAGCCACGCGTCTGCTGAGGACCGGACGGTGCCCGCTGCGCGCATGCTCGCTGCCGAGCCTGCGTGAGCCTCCGCGTGAAAAGCCAAGAGGTCGCGCGGCGACGCTCGCTCGACGACCTTGTCGACGACGTCGCGATCGCGGGGTTTGCCGACGCCCAAGGCGTGCCCGACCTCGCACCGGTCGCAGTCGTCATCGCCGCGTACAAGGAGCGGGACAGCATCGGTGCGGTCGTCGAGTCGATCCCCGACGCGATCTGCGGCCTCGGCGTCTCCGTCCTCGTCGTCGTCGACGGCGAGGACGACGGCACTGCCGAGATCGTCCGCAAGGCCGGCCACCTTGCGATCGTCTCGCCGGTGAACCGGGGCCAGGGGGCCGCGCTGCGTCTCGGCTACCGGGTCGCCCGCGAGCACGGGGCGACCTACGTCGTCACAGCCGACGCAGACGGGCAGACGGACCCCCACGACCTCGGCGTCGTGCTCGAGCCGGTCGTCGCCGGCGAGGCCGACTTCGTGAACGGCTCGCGGCGCCTCGGCACGACGCACTCCACCGGGGCGATGCGCAACGCCGGTGTCCTTGTGTTCGGCAAGCTCATCACCCTCCTCACCGGCACCACCGTCACCGACACGGCGAACCCCATCCGGGCGATGCGCGCGGACCTGACCGCACGCCTCGTGCTCGACGAGCCGCAATACCAGGCGTCGGAGCTGCTGATCAGCGCCATCATGCACGGCGCCCGCTTCGCCGAGCGCCCGGTGACGATGTACGCCCGGACCTCGGGCCGCTCGAAGAAGGGCGGCAACGTCGCCTACGGCTACCGCTACGGCAAGGTCTTTTTGCGGACGTGGTGGCGAGAGCTGCGCCGGCAGCGGGCCGAGCGCTCGGCGACCGCCGGCGGCGGCTCAGCCGGCTGAGCCCCCGAAGTCCCGCCACGTCTCCGCGAGCCCCGCTCGCACGCCGTGGCGCGGGCTCCATCCCGATGCAGACGCGCGCGTGACGTCGACGATCACGGCCGGCATCTCGCCGGGCTTCGCCGCGACGTGCGCCTTGCCGATCGCCACACCCGTGACGTCGCACGCGAGCTCGTGCAGCTCGTTCATCGACACCGAGTGGCCGGCGCCGATCGTAAGCACCTCCGGCCTCGCGAACCCGAGCGCCCACTCGAAGGCCTCGGCGACGTCGGTCACGAAGACGTAGTCACGCAACTGCTCGCCGTCGCCGTAGACCTCGATGCCCCCGCCCGCCAGCGCGGCGCGCATGAGCCTCGCTACGACGCTGTCCTTCTCCTGCATGCCGATGCCGTAGACGTTCGTGAGCCGGAGCGCCACGGTCACGATGCCGTAGGAGGCGGCGTAGGCGCTCATCAGCATCTCGGCGGCGGCCTTGGTCGCTCCGTAGGGCGTGAGCGGCCGGAGCACGAGCGACTCGTCGATGCGGGAGCGGCCGACGTCACCGGCGACGGCGTTGGTCGACGCGAGCACGAAGTGGCCGACCCCGACCTCCCGGCAGCGCTCGAGCAGGTGCTCGGTGGCGACCACGTTCGTGAGGAACACCCCGTGCGGGTCCTTCACGGACTGGAGCACCGAGGTGATCGCTGCGAGGTGGACGAC
>JAJZCK010000081.1 GCA_021846125.1 Actinomycetes bacterium
CGGAACGGCACGATCGCAGCGCGCCTCACGGGCCCGACCCCTCGCGTCGAAGTGGCAGCGGCAGCCCGGACAGCTCGCCCGACGACGCGCATGCCCGACCCGTGAGATGTGCCCGTACCTCGCCCGCGAAGGCATCGAGTGCGCTCTCGACGAGACCGGCGACACCGGTCGGATGGCCACACGCCCCGCGGCCGCGCAGCGCTCCGGTGAGCTCGCGCAGCCGGCGGAGGTCCCGCCTCGTCGCCGCGCCCGCGGCGAGCTCCGCGAGGAGGCCCGCGACAGCCGGGAGCCCGTAGACGCACGGCCCGCACTGGCCCGCCGACTCGCCCGCCAGCCACCGGACGATCCGCGACGTCTCCGCGATCCCACAGCACCTCGCACCGAGCGGAGCGACGAGACCGCAGCCGAGGGGCACGCCCGAGAGGGAGAGCACTGCACGGTCGAGCGGCGCGCCCCACGCGGCGGCGCCGTCGGTCCAGGTCCCCTCGTAGCCCCCGACGAGCACCGCAGAGGGCAGGTGACCGAGACCTCCGTGTCGAGCGAGCACCTCGCCGATCGTCGCCGGTCCGAGCACCTCGACCACCTCGCCCGGTCGCACGACGCCACCGGCGAGCGTGAGCAGCGTGGATCCCGGCACACCGGGCGAGCCCACCTCGCGGAACCACGCCGCTCCGTGGCGGGCGACGAGCGCGAGATGGGCGATGGTCTCGGCGTTTCCCACCACCGTCGGTCGCCCACCGACACCTGCGACGGCGGCCGGCACGCCCGTCCGCCGGGGCAGTGCGCCGAGGCCGCCGAGGTAGGAGACGACGGCGCTCGTCTCGCCGGCGACGTAGCGGCGCGGCGCGTCGACGACACGGACGGCCGCGCCCGTCGGCACGGTCACCGCGCCGTCTGCCACCGCACGCTCGGCGATGGCGTTCTCGATCGCCCGGGACGCCCGGCCGTGCCGGTGCACGTAGAGGACAACCTCGGTCGCGCCGACACTTCGAGCCGCGACCTGTGCCCCGTCGAGGACGAGGTGGGGTCGCAGCTCGCACAGGACACGGTCCTTGCGGCTCGCCGGCTCGCCCTCGCTCGAGTTGACGACGACGAGGGCGCGCCCGACCGCGCCGCGGGTGGCGCGCGCAGCCTGGTCGAGCTTGACAGCCGTCGGGAACTGGCCGCCCCCACGACCCGTCAGCCCGCTCTCGTGCACGAGCCTGCGAAGGTCCGCCGGCGAGGCATCCGGCGGGAGCGGTCCGAGACGGCGGAGGTGCGCGTCGTACGGCTCCGCTCCGTCGATCGCCGGCGGACCGCCGAGCAGCCTCGTACCGGGGTCGCCTGCCGTGCCGAGCGCAGCGCTGCGCGCGGGCGCCGACACGGTGCTGTCGGGTGCACCGCTACCCACGGGACCGACCCCCGGCCGGGTCGGACACCGCCGCGACGCCTCCGTGACGCCACCGGCCACGCGCGGCCGGACGCCGCCAGGGGACGTGACCCCCGAGACGGCTCGTCGCAGCGACGGCTGCGACGAGCGCTCCGGTCACCAGATAGACGGGGCCGAGCGCCGACGTGTCGCTACCCGCGAAGACGCCGTGCAGCCATACTGCGAGGAACACGAGCAGCGAGACCTGGTGGACGCCGAGCCAGTGGCGCGCCCCGCGCCTGCCGGCGAGCGCCGCGCTCGTGCCGACGACGACCGTGGCGAGGAATGCCCCGACGCCGAGCCCGACCGCAATCCTCCGGTAGTGCGACATGCCGGGCACGAGCGCTCCCCACCAGCCGACTCCCGCGTAGCTGTCGAGGGCGAGCGAGCTCAGGTGGCCCGCCACGAGCAGGACCGTCGCCGCAGCGAGGGCGGCATGCGCCCGGAGCCGGGCCTCGGGATGGGGATGCCGGACCAATCCACGCGCGGGATGGCGCATCGCGAGCCCGAGCAGGACGAGGGCCCACAGCGCCATGTACGCCGCGAGGCCGAGCGCGCGCCCGGTGATCCACGGGAGGTAGCGGCTGTGGACCGTCGGAGCGGCTGCGTCGACGACGAGGTACCCGGCCCCGAAGGCCGCGACCACGGCAGCGACCGCCGTCGCGGACGTCGCGGCGAGCGCGCCCGTCCTCTCGAGTGGACCGGTCATGGTCGCCTCCACATGAGGTAGGGCGCGAGCGCGTCGCTCGTGCCGATCGCCCCGGCCTCGTCGACCCACAAGGCTGCGAGGCCCCGGCGCCGGGCGAGCGCCGCGATCCGGGTGCGACCGGCGAGGAAGAGGCTCTTCGACCAGACCTCGCCGAGGGCGGGGTCCGCGCCGACGGTCGTGACCGACAAGAGCCCGGCGCCGCCAGGCCTGCCCGTGGCCGGATCGACGATGTGGTGGACGGGCTTCCCGCCGGCACGCCACCTGCGCAGCCGCACCGAGGACGTGGTCACGGCACGGTCGACGACGCGGAGGACCGCGACCGGCTCCTCCCCTCCTGCCGGGTCCTCGACGGCGATCCGCCATCCGAGGCCGTCGTCGGGTCCCGGTCCGGCGGCGTAGCAGTCACCCCCCGCCTCGAGCAGGAATGCCATGGCCAGCGGCGCGAGACGGGCGCTCGCCCAGCGCACCGCGAGTCCCTTGCCGATGCCGCCGAGGTCGACCGGCTCGCCCCTCAGGTGCACCTCGTTGCTCGCGTGGCGAAAGCGTGGCCGCCATGCTCCACGGGATCTTGCACGGACCGTGGGCAGTGCGAGGACCGCCGCGTCGCCGGAGGAGAACTGGAGGCTGCGGTCGTAGCCGAGAGCGCGAAGCGCCCGCTCGACCCTCGGGTCGAACGACCCGCCGGTGACGTCGTGGGCTGTGTGTGCCTCGACGAGCGCGTCGAGGAGAACCCGTGGCACGCGGTGCCAGCGGTCCGGTGAGCGGTTCGTCCGGACGAGAGCGCTCGAGCTGCCGAAGCGGGTGCATGCCGCCTCGACCTCGTGGAAGACCTCGAGCGCCGACGCGACGCAGGCGTCGAGCGCGCGCTCGTCCTTTCCGCCGGCATGCTCCAGCGTTCTCGGGACGAGCTGGGCCGTGACGTCGGTCGCCATCGCTCGCGTCGTGGCCCGGAGCACTGCCCGAAGGCTGCGCACCACGGCACCTCGCGGCGGCTCGTCCGCAGCCATCGCCCCTTGGTCAAGGCACACTCGAGGCTCCCGTCGTCGCATGGGCAGCTGGTGCCGAGACGGCAGGAACGGGTGGCAGTGCCGGAAGCGGGGGCAAGCTCGTCGCAGGGGAGGTCCCCTGCGGCGCCGCGCCGCTCGCCGCGACGCTGCCGGAGGCCGCACCGTCGGTCGCCGCCTGCGACGTGCCGGCTGCGCGCGCCGCTGCCGCGTAGCGGGAAGCGATCGTGTTCTCGGTCTTGACGAGAGACGCGATGAGCTGCTGGTCGGCGGCGAGCACCCGGGAGATCCCGCCGAGGGTGGACAGGTTCGCCGTGGACCGCGCAGTGGACGGCGCAGCCGCGCCGCCAGCGGTGGCATCGGCGACCCCGGGGAGGTGCGTCCGGGCATAGCCCTCGGTGATCGCGACGGTCGCGAGGACCGCCGAGCCGACGAGCGAGACCGTGCCGAGCCGGTGACGCGACCTGCGCCGGGTGGCTGCGCGCGACGTGCGCGCCCGTGCCGCCACCACCCGGTCACGCGCCGCGAGGAGCTCGTCGGGCAGCGAGAGAGCCTGCGGCGGACCCTCGTCGGCGTGCTCGAGAGTGCCGGCAGCTCCGAGGAGTGCCGCCGTGGTCGAGAGCCTCGTCCTCGTGGAGAGCTCGGCCGTCCTGCCGACCACCTCAGCTTCCGCCATCTTGGCCATCGCCTCCGCTGTCGCCGGACCCGGACGCCCCGGTGCGCGCGTGGCTCGCAGGAGCCGTCGAAGCCGTGCGCCGCAGCGCAGATGCTTCGGCCGATACCGCAGCACTACGCTGCGCGAGCGCGCTCGCCTCGGTGGCGAGCTGGCGTTGCTCGCTCGCTATCTGCGAGCGCTCCCCGGCGACCTGCTGCTCGGCGACGGCGATCGATGCCGCCGACGAGGACGCCGACGAGGACGCCTCGGAGAGGAGAGTCGTGAGCCGCTGCTGGGCGGAGCCGATTGCTCGCGAGAGCGCGTCGGTCTGCGTGGCGACCGCCCGTACGCCTGCGCCCGCCGTCGGCAGAGCTGCGACCGTCGTCGCCGCGGGTAGGACCGCTCCGGGTGCGTGGGACAGCGCGACACCGCCACCAGCGGCAGCCCCGCCGGCCGCGAGGGCGGCCACCAGCCACGTCGACCGGCTCATCGCCCGCACCCGAGCTCGCTTCTCGCCATGTGCCAAGTGTGCGGACGAGGACTGGTAGCGGCCTGGGACGACGGTGAGAATGCTCTCATCCACCGTCGGGCTCCTGGTCCGAACGCTCCTCCAAGCGCGCGAGACTCCGACGGTGGACACGACGGGGCGGGACACGGCTGGCAGGACTGCCGTGGTTCGAGAAAAGGGCGCTACGGCCCGAGGCGCCCGGCCACGAGGTGACGGACCGGCGGTGCGGCTGATCGAGGACGGCGACCTGGCCGCCTGGGTGCGGTGCATGCGGATCGGCTTCCACCAGGACGAGCCGGACGGACTCGTCGACCACCTGCGCGCCGAGATCGACCTCGACCGGACCTGGGGCGCGTTCGAGGGGTCGCACCTGTGCGGCACGCTCCGCTCGATCGCGACGAGGCTTACCGTCCCCGGTCCGGCAGGCGTGCGCGCCGCTGCCTTGAGCAGCGCGACGGTCGCACCGACGCATCGTCGCCGTGGCACCTTGTCGGCGATGGTCATGGCGGCCCTGCGCGCGTCCACGGAGTCCGGGGAGGTCGTCAGCATCCTCGTCGCCTCGGAGTACCCCATCTACGGGCGCTTCGGCTTCGGGCCCGCGATCGAGGGGGCGATCTACAACGTCGACGTGCGGGGCGCCCACTTCCGCCGTCGCGCCACCGGCAGCGTCGCCCTCGTCGAGCCGGACGTGCTGCGCCGTGAGGGACCGGACATCTACGAGCGGTTCCGTGCCGTGCAGCCTGGTGCCATCGACCGCTCCGAGCGCTGGTGGGACGTCGCTCTCGGCATCGTCGAGGTACCCGGCACCGAGCCCACCGCGCCGCGCCTCGGGCTGTACCGGTCGGCGGCAGGCCTGCCGGAGGGCTACGTCCGCTATCGGGCCAAGCAGGACTGGGACCAGATGCGGCCCAACAGCCAGCTCAGCATCGACGAGCTCGTCGCCGCCACGCCCGCGGCCTACCACGCGCTCTGGCAGTTCTGCTGCGAGGTCGACCTCGTCCGCTCGCTCGAGGCGTGGCAACGCGGCGTCGACGAGCCGCTCGCGTGGCTGCTCGAAGACGGGCGCGCGCTTCGCCAGGCGGGACGGTTCGACTTCATCTGGGCGCGCATCCTCGACGTGCGCGGCGCTCTCGCCGGCCGTAGGTACGCGACGGGCGACGCTCTCGTGCTCGAGGTCGTCGACCCGCTCGGTCTCGCCGGCGGGCGGTATCTCGTCGAGGGCGGGCGGGACGGCGCGACGTGCACGACGACAACTGCCGCGGCAGACCTCGTCGTCCCGGTCGACACCCTGGGCTCGGTCTACCTCGGTGGGACGTCGTGGCACTCGCTCCATCGGGCGGGGCGCGTCGACGAGGAGCACGACGGGGCGGTGGCACGCGCCGAGGCGATGTTCCGCTCGGCTCCGGCGCCGTGGTGCTCGACGTGGTTCTGACGGCGCGGGTAGCGTCGGCCGCTCGCACCCGACTTCGCCGGCGGAGCCCCGACCGAATGGGTTCTCCACCGTGAGCACCATCGCCGGGGACCGTGGCGGGCGCTGCGGCGAGGGACGCTCGTGCGAAGGACGCTCCCGCGAGCCGTGACCGTGCCACTATGCCTCTGTGGAGGTCACCCGCGTCGACCGGTGGCTGTGGGCGGTACGGGTCTACCCGACACGCACGGCCGCGACGGACGCGTGCCGAGCGGGACATGTCCGGGTCAACCGAAAGCCAGCCAAGGCGTCGTCGACAGTGGTCGTCGGCGACCGGGTGGCCGTGCGCGTCGGCGGGCGCGACCGGGACCTCGAGGTCGCCAAGGTCGTCGACAAGCGACTCGGCGCGACCCTTGCCGCCGTCTGCCTCGTCGACCACAGCCCTCCCCCACCTCCGCGCGAGCTCGACCAGCCGGTCTTCGCCCGTGACCCGGCCACAGGCAGACCGACCAAGCGGGACCGGCGTGAGCTCGACCGGCTGCGCGGCCGGCACGGCCCGGTCTGACGGGAGCCGGGACCCCGAGAGCTGAGCTGTCGTCGCACTGGCTACCCTGTCCCGATGGCAGCCCGGCGCCTCCACAGCCGGCGCTCGGGGTCCCGGTGGCGTCGCCGGGTCCTCCTCGCCGCAGGATGCGCTCTCGCCGTCGCAGGTGGCACGCTCGGGGGTCTCGCCGCGGCCGGGACGGGCAAGGCGCACCGGGCGACTACCCCGCTCCGGTCCACCACGACGACCGCCGCCGCTCCGACGGCCGCCGTCGCACGCTGCCCGCTCACGGACCTGCCCGCTCCGGGGGGCGTGGTGCCGGACCGGCCCGCGCTCGCGGTGAAGATCGGCAACGAGCCCGAGGGTGCGCGCCCCCAGAGCGGGCTGAACGAAGCCGACGTCGTGTACGACACCCCCGCCGAGGGCTTCGTCATGCGCTACATCGCCGTCTACCAGTGCGGGAACGCCGCGAGCGTCGGTCCGACCCGGTCGCTTCGCTGGGTGGACTGGCACGTCATGGCCGCCTACGGGCACCCGATCCTCGCCTTTGCCGGCGGGATCAACCCCGACGTCAATACCGTCACAGGGCTCGGCTGGCTGCACCCGGCGGACCTCCTCGAGGGCGCCCAGGCAGCCGCGCACCGCATCGCGAGCAGGGTCGCGCCGGACAACCTGTACACGAGCACAGGCGCGCTCTACGGGCTGTTCGCAGGGGTGACCGGGCCCCCGCCTCGCGTCTTCGACTTCACGAGCTCGCTACCGGCGGTGGCGAGGCGCGTCGCGTCGCTCGGCATCGACTTCTCCTACGCCACCGACGTGGTGTGGAAGTGGGACCCCGGGGCCGACGCCTGGCTCCACACCTATAGCGGGGTGCCGGACGTCGACGCGCTCACCGGCAAGCCGGTCACCGCGACGAACGTCGTCGTCGAGATCGTCCGTTACACGATCGGCCCGTACCTCGAGAGCCCGGGCGGGTCGGGCGACATCGAGAGCCAGACGGTCGGGACCGGGCCGGGCTACGTGCTGCGCGGGGGCAAAGCTGTCGCCGTGACGTGGCACAGGGCGACGCTCTCGGACCCCACGAGCTTCACCGACGCGGCCGGCCAGACGGTCGGCCTCGCCCCGGGTCGCACGTGGGTCGAGATCGTCCCCGACACCGTGGCGGGCAGCATCGCTCTCACTCCTCCGCTCACGAGCAGGCGCACGACCGGATAACTACACTCGTGTCGTTCAAAGACGTGGAAGGGGTCACATGGCGCGCAGCGGGAGCACCGGCTCGACACGGCGGCAGACCGAGACGTCGAGCTTCGGTGTCGGCAAGCGGGAGAGCCACGACGCGTCGAAGTTCTACGCCCGCTTCGAGGCGCCGACGCTCTCCACCGACGACGAGGTGCGGGCCTGCTCGGCCGCCGACAGCATCGTCTGCGGCGACAGCCGGGACATGGCCGCCGTCGAGGACAAGAGCGTCGCGCTCGTCACCACGTCGCCGCCCTACTTCTCCGCGAAGGCCTACGAGGAGGCGATGGGCGAAGGGCACGTCCCCGGCTCCTACCTCGAGTACCTCGAGATGCTCCACGGGGTCTTCGCCGAGTGCTCGCGGGTCCTCGAGCCGGGCGGGAGGATCTGCGTCAACGTCGCGAACCTCGGGCGAAAGCCCTACCGCTCGCTCGCGAAGGACGTCTGGACGGTCCTCGAGGACCTCGGCTTCCTCCCGCGCGGGGAGATCGTGTGGATCAAGGCCGCAGGCTCGGCGGGGAACTGCGCGTGGGGCTCGTGGATGTCGGCGTCGAACCCGTCACTGCGTGACCTCACCGAGCGCGTCCTCGTCGCGAGCAAGGGTCGCTTCGACCGCGCGCTTCACTGGAAGAAGCGGCAAGAGACGGGCTTGCCCTGGGAGTCGACGATCAGCCGTGAGGACTTCATGGCCTGGACGCTCGACACCTGGGAGATCCGGCCGGAGTTCGCGAAGCGGGTCGGTCACCCCGCGCCGTTCCCCGTCGAGCTTCCCCGCCGGCTCATCGAGCTCTACACCTTTCGCGGCGACGTCGTGCTCGACCCGTTCATGGGGGCGGGATCGACAGCGGTCGCCGCGGTCGGCGCGGATCGCCACTACGTCGGCTACGACACCGAGGCCGAGTACGTCGCGCTCGCGCGCCGGCGCGTCGCCGAGGCGCTCGGGCCGGTACAGGTGCTCCCGCTCCGGGCCCGCGAGGTCTCCGGGTAGCCGCCCGATCAGGCCGCCCGGCCCGCGCTGCTCCGGCTCTGCACCATCGCTCGCGCGAGCTCCTCGAGGACGGACCACGCACCGTCGAAGTAGCGCTCGGCGCTGACGAGCAGCTTCGGCACACGCCTCGCGGGGCGCAGCCCGATCTCGCCGTAGCTCGACGTGTACGGGTTGAGGTCGATCTCGACACGCACCTTCGCAGTCACCATGCCCGGGTAGGTGAGCACGCCCTCGAAGCTCCGGTACTGCTCGTCCTCGACGAGGACCGGCGCGCCGATCGTGAGGGACACGCCGTTCCCGGCCTTCACCGAACCCGGGAGCGTGACCTCCGCGAGGTCCCCGGCCGGGATGTCGACGCGCCGTGAGACATACCAGCCCGCCATCTCGTCCGCTGCGCCCTGCACCTGCTCGACTACGGCGTCGGTCAGCATGTCGACCTCCTCGTGCACACGCCCTGCGGCGTGCCCGCACGGCTGGTTGCACCTAGGAGAAGTATCGACCTCACGGGGACATCTGTCCAACAGCTGTTTGTGATATGCATCATCTCTTGTAGCGATGCCATAGGGATCTCTTGTCATCCGTCACCACCGGAAGCGGCTCCGCGGCGACACCACGTCGGTGGTCTCGCTCGCCGCGCACCGGGGCCACGTCGGAGACCGCATCCCACAGGCCACCCGGGCCGACCGCCCCCGCCTACGGGCGGGCCGCGGCCAGCTCGCCGAGACGTCGCAGGTACGGCGCTGGCACCGGCGTCGGGTAGATCCCGGTGGCACACGCCGAGCAGAAGCCCTCGCCCGGCTCGCCGATCGACGCGACGAGGCCCTCGAGCGACAGGTAGCCCACCGAGTCCGCTGCGAGATGGCGGGTGATCTCGTCGATGCTCTGGTTCGCCGCGAGGAGGTCGCCGCGGTCCGGCGTGGCGATGCCGTAGAAGCAGGGCCAGCGGAACGGCGGGGAGGAGACCCGGAGGTGGACCTCCGCCGCGCCCGCCTCTCGCAGCATCCGCACGATCTGGCGCGTCGTCGTGCCCCGTACGATCGAGTCGTCGACGACGACGAGCCTGCGGCCCTCCACGCTCTCGCGCAGCGGGTTGAGCTTGCGCCGCACCGCGTCGACCCGTGCCTCGTGCGTCGGGGCGATGAAGGTCCTGCCGATGTAGCGGTTCTTCACGAGACCCTGGCCGAACGGGATCCCGCTGCGCGCGGCGAACCCCTCCGCAGCGGGAACGCCGGAGTCGGGCACCCCGATGACGAGGTCTGCGTCGACAGGAGCCTCGAGCGCGAGGCGCTCGCCCATCCGGCGCCGGGCCGCGTGGACCTCGCGCCCGAGCAGGCGGCTGTCCGGGCGGGCGAAGTAGACGAACTCGAAGATGCAGAGCTTCTGCTCGACGCGCGCCTCGGGGAAGGGCCGGAATGAGCGCGGACCACCTGCGTCGACGACGACCATCTCGCCGGGCTCGATCTCGCGCACGAGATGGGCGCCGACGATGTCGAGCGCGGGCGTCTCCGATGCGATCACCCAGCCGCCGTCGGGAGCGTCCGGCCGGGGGTCGAGACGCCCGAGGCACAGCGGCCGGAAGCCGTTCGGGTCCCGTACGCCGACGAGGTGCGTCGCGTCGACGAGCCCGAGCGCGAAGGCCCCCTCGAGCTGTGGCAGCACCGCGAGCAGTGCCTGCTCGAGGTCGGGGTCGACGCCGTCGCCCACGTGGTCCACGAGCGGGAACGCCCGAGCGACGAGCTCGCCGACGAGCTCGCTGTCCGAGGCGACGATCCCCGGAAGCATCCCGGCTGCGTCGGCGAGCTCCTCGACGTTCGTGAGGTTGCCGTTGTGCGCGAGCGCGAAGCCGGCGTTGCCGACCGACCGGAAGACCGGCTGCGCGTTCTGCCAGGTGCTCGGCCCCGTCGTCGCGTAGCGGACGTGCCCGAGAGCGAGGTTGCCGGCGAGCGACAGCAGCGTGCGAGCGTCGAACACCGACGTGACGAGGCCCATGTCCTTGACGACCGTGACCGTCTCGCCGTCGCTCACCGCCATGCCGGCCGACTCCTGACCGCGGTGCTGCAGGGCGAACAGCCCGTCGAAGACGAGGTGGGAGATGTCGAACCCCGGCGCGAAGACACCGAAGACGCCGCAGGCCTCTTTCACCTGCCCCAGTCTGCCACCGGTCCGGCAGCGCCGTGCCGTCGCCGGCGGCCCGCGTCGCCTCCCCCCGCGTCGCCCCGGCCCAGCCCGGTACGGTCGCGCACATGATCGACCTGCACAGCCACTCGACCTTCTCCGACGGCTCGGAGAGCCCCGAGCACGTCGTCGAGCTCGCGGCGGCGGCTGGCTGCAGTGCCGTGGCTCTCACGGACCACGACGGGACGGACGGGATCGCACGCGCCGCGACGCGCGCCACGGAGCTCGGAGTCGCGCTGGTCGCAGGTTGTGAGGTCTCGTGCTCGGCGAAGGGCACGATGCACGTCCTTTGCTACTTCGTCGGCGACGGCGAGAGCCCGCTCCAGGAGGAGCTCACACGACTGCGCGGCGACCGCGCCACCCGCAACCTCGAGATGGCGCAGCGCCTCGCCGAGCTCGGTCTCCCGGTCACCCTGGGCGACGTGACGGCCGAGGCTGGCGGCGTCGGCATAGGACGCCCGCACTTCGCCGCGGTCCTCGTCCGAAACGGCGCCGCGACCTCGGTCCAGGACGCCTTCGACCGCTACCTCGCGAAGGGGGCTCCGGGCTACGTGCCGAAGACGCGCGTCGAGGCCGCTGCGATCCTCGACCTCGCCACGCGGTCGGGAGGCGTCGCAGTCCTCGCCCACCCGCTCTCGCTCGGGCTCGCGCCCCACGAGCTCGGCGTCGAGCTCCAGCACCTTGCCGACCTGGGCCTTACGGGCATCGAGTGCTACTACGGCCGCTACGACCCGTCGACGCGCGCCGAGCTCGTCTCCCTCGCCGACGGGCTCGGTCTCGTCGCGACGGGGGGATCGGACTTCCACGGGACCTACAAGCCGGACCTCTCGATGGGCACGGGGACCGGTGACCTCGACGTGCCGGACCGCGTGCTCGCGGAGCTCGAGTCACGCCGGCCGTAGGGCAAGCGAGGAAGGACGTGGCGGCGCGCCGACGAGCGGGTCGGAGCCGAGCCTGCTGCTTGAGAGTCCTTCCCCGTCCTGCCGGCGGGCTGTACGCTCGGCATCCGAGTTGCGGGCCGTGCCGCCCGCCGGTGCACGCTGCGAGGAGACGGTGCGCATGCGCGACCCCGAGCGCCCGATCTTGCGAGGTGCGGACCGGAGGAACCGCGGCCTGGACGACGGGAGCGAGACCTCCGCAGTGGCGCCCGC
>JAJZCK010000082.1 GCA_021846125.1 Actinomycetes bacterium
CATCTCCTCACGCACCTCGGCAAGAAGCGGCCGGACGTCGGTGTTGAACGCGTCGACGAGCACCGCATTGGCGCCGAGGACGTCGCCCGAGGCCTGCGCTGACCGCAATGCCTCGCCGTCGACTAAGAGCGCCTTGGCGGTCGCCTCCTGGACGTTCATCACGGATCGAATCTCCGCCTGTACCTTCGGCTCGATGTTGTGGCATTGGTCCAACATGAAGGCCACCTTCGAGCCCTCTCCGAGCACGCCGGCCGACACCACCTCGTGCATGATGCGGAAGAGCTGGTACGGGTCCGCCGCGCCCACCATGAGGTCGTCGTCGGCGTAGAACCGGCTGTTGAAGTGGAACCCACCGAGCCTCTGCAGCCGCAGGAGGGACGAGACGATGAACTCGATGTTCGTCCCGGGCGCGTGGTGCCCCGTGTCGACGAGCACCTCGGCCCTCTCGCCGAGTGCCGTGCAATGCGCGAGCGAGGTGCCCCAGTCCGGGACGTCCATCGTGTAGAAATACGGCTCGAAGAACTTGTACTCGAGCAGCATCCTCATCCCGTCTCCCAGCGCGTCGTATGTCTCGCGGAGCGCCGCTGCAAGGCGGTCTTGGCGGGCACGGATGTCGTCCTGGCCCGGGTAGTTCGTCCCGTCGGCGAACCAGAGGCTAACGATCGACGATCCCGTCGCCTCTGCGATCTCGACGCACTCGAGAAGGTGGTCCGTCGCCTTGCGGCGGACACGGGGGTCCGGATTGCAAACGCTGCCCAGACGGTAGTCGGCTTCCTGGAAGGTGTTCGGGTTGATCGCGCCTATCGACACGCCGGCCGAGTCCGCGTGCTTCGCCAGGCTTTCGTAGTCGTCCACCTTGTCCCAAGGGATGTGGAGCGCGACGGACGGGGCAACACCCGTGAACTTGTGCACTTGGGCCGCGTCGTCCAACTTCTCATACGGGTCCCGAGCGACACCCGGCTGAGAGAACACCTTGAACCGTGTGCCCGAGTTGCCGTAGGCCCAGGACGGAGTCTCGATCCGTTGCTCGCGGAGCCTCGCTCGTACAGTACCCAGATCCGTCATCGCGCTATCTCCTCTACGAGTTGCATCGCTCGCGCTCCACACGTCTCGATCCCGAAGGGGAGCCCACCTCGGGAAGACGCACCGGTCCCGGGAGCCGAAGCGCCCCTGCCGTCACGTCGGGGTGTCGGGGTGTCGGGGTGTCGGCGAGACGCAGGCACCCCGACACCACCTTTCGTTAGAAGTTGAACCTGTTGATATTTGCCTTGTTGAACACGTACGGCGCCCCCAAGAGAACCGTGTGGTCCGCGCCGACAGTGAACTTGCCGAGCTTGCCGGCCGAGAAGGTCTGGCCCTTGGCCGCCGTGAACGCGTGCGACGCCAATCCCACCGCTGCGTATGCCGCTAGATAGCCGAGATTCGCCGGGTTCCAGAGCTCGAATGCCTTCACAGTCCCGTCAGCCACGTACTTCTTCATCTCGTCAGGCGTCCCAAGCCCGGTCACGGCGATCTTTCCCCGGTACTGCGGAGTGTCGACCACCTGGGCAGCTGCAAGGATCCCGACGGTCGTCGGCGAGATGATCCCCTTGAGGTGCGGGTACTGCGACAACAGCCCCTGTGTCACCTGTGTCGCCGTGGTGGGATCGTCGTTACCGTAGACGATCGACACCAGCTTCATTTTCGGGTACTTCTTGAGCTCGAGCTTCATGTACCCGATCCAGGCGTTCTGGTTGGTCGCGGACGCCTCCGCGGACACGATGGCGATCTGACCGGTGCTGTGGATCTCGGATGCGAGCAACGACACCTCGCTCTCGCCGATCGCCGCCGTGCTCGCCTGGTTGATGAACATGGAACGGCACGCAGGGGCGTCGGAGTCGTAGGTGACAACCGTGATGCCCTTCTTCATCGCCGCGTCGAGGGTGGGGCAGAGCGCGCTCGGATCGGTCGCGGAGACGATGAGGGCATTGGCCCCCTTGCTTATAGCAGCCTGAATGGCCGGAAGCTGTGAAGCGGGAGTCGCCGCGGTGCCGCTGGTCTCCGTGCCACTCTCGCCCAACGCCTTGAGCGCGGCGAGCGCGCCGCCTGACTTCACGGAGTCTGCCGTCGTGAAGTACGAGTTTCCGAGGTTCTTCGGTATGACGAAGACCTTCAAGCCCTTCTTGTACGTCGTCGCCGCCGACGCATTCGCTACTGGAACGGCGGCAAGCGCTGCGACCGCTGCGCACGACGCAATCGATACCCACGCACCCGGGTGCTTCGGAGAGATCTTCATGGAGCAAGTCCTTTCAGTTATGTACTGATGTAACACCACATCGGCTCCCGGCATCCAGCTCGCCGGGCTCCCCCCGGCCGGCAACGGCCGACCTCCCCCTTTCTGGGCCATGGGCCCCACTATGCGACTCGAGACTCGATCCAGCCAACATTGTGTGCGAACACTCCATGCATCCGGCTGTCATCGTCTCCTACCTTCCGTCCGTCTGCGGATCGGCGCCACGACCAGGCGGGCCCGCTGCACCAGCTCGGCGCTACCGGGTGCGAGGACACTCGCGAGAAGAAGCGCACCGATTACGACTCCCAGGGCTTCCTGAGGAAAGCTGGTAAGGAACAGGGCATTTTGGATGCCGGCGAACACGAGGGCCGACAGCACGACGCCGATGATCGTTCCCGTCCCACCGAAGATCGAAACTCCGGCAAGGAGAACGATGGCGACGACGTTGAGCTCGAGCCCTGTTCCGTTGTCGTACTCTGCAGTAGACAGGCGGAAGGTGTACAAGACGCCAGCAAGCGCGCAGACAAACCCGGATACAACGAACAGGCTCGTCTTGATGCGCTTTACCCTGATGCCAGCATAGATGGCAGCTTCCTTGTTCGCGCCTATGGCAAAGATCGAGCGACCGACCTTGGTGGCGTGTAGCACGACCCCGAAGACGACGGCAAGCACGATGAAGATCACCGTCGACCACGAGACGTCGGTGTGAGGAAAAGCTGCAACTCCGATGTTCGTGTACACCGAGGGGAAGTTCGCGACGGTCGTCGACCCGAGGATGATTATGCCGGCGCCCTGGTAAAGCGTCAGCGTGCCGATCGTCACGGCGAGGGAGGGGAGGCCGAGGCGGGTGACCAAGAGCCCGTTGACGGCACCGAGACCGACTCCCATCACCAGGACGGTCAGGATGATCCCAGGCATGGGCCAACCGTGGAGCCACAGATAGCCGATCATGCTGCTCGAGAGGCCGAGCGTCGAGGCCACCGAGAGGTCGATCTCACCGGAGATCACCACGAGCGTCATTGGCAACGCCATGATGGAGATCTCGCCGTTCGAGAGCCCCATGTTCAACAGATTCGCACTCGACAGGAATGCCGGAGAGACGACGATACCAAGGACGAGCACGGCCAGGAGGCAGACGACGAGCCCGCCTTCCCAGCGGACCAGCGACCTGATACGACCGTCCCGGAAGACGTGCCTGCCTTGCGATCCAGTCGTCGAACCGGGATCGTCGGATCCAGGCAGAGCCGCCGCGGTCAGCGTGGTCTCGGCAGCAAGCACGTCACGCGCCACGTGGGCTCCTCCGTCGCAGCGCAGAGGTCAGCATTACGGTTATACCGTGGTCAAGCGTTATGGCACATATCAGTAAGAACCCGGCAATTGCCTGGTCCCAGAAGGCAGATATACCGAGGACGTAGAGGGCGGTATTGATCGTCTCGAGAAGGAGCGCGCCGAACGCTGCACCGATCACGCTGCCACTTCCACCGAATATCGCCACGCCGCCCACTACGACAGCAGAGACGACGGTCAGCTCGTACCCGGTACCGGCGGTGGAGTCGATGGTGCCGTAGTACGCAGCCCAGACGACACCGGCGAGCCCGGCAATGGCACCACTCAGGACGAACGACGTGAAGATCCTCCTGGCTGTAGGTATCCCAGCGAGCCTCGCCGCGTCGGGGTTCGAGCCGATCGCGTAGAGCTCGCGGCCAGACCGAAACGTTCGAAGGTAATAGGCCCCCGCGCCTATCAATGCCGCGACGACGAGCGTCACGTCGGGAATGCCGAGAAGAGTCGACTGCCCGATGGAGATAAAGGAGTCCGGCAGGGACGATACGACGACCTGGTTACCGCCGACGATCAGGACGTCCACACCGCGAATGATGTACAAAGTAGCCAGTGTGACGACCAGGCTCGGAACGCGTCCGACAGCGATAATGGCACCGTTGACCACTCCACATGCCGTCCCGATCCCAAGTCCGGCGAGAAATACCACCGGGATGGGAATGCCGTGGACATGTCCGAACAGGCTGGCGGATAGGTAGGCCGAGAGCCCGAGCACTGAGCCGACAGATAGGTCGACGTTCCTGCTGACGACGACCATCGTCTCTCCCAGCGCCAACAATGCGAAGATCGTGGCATCGAGAAAGATGAACTTGATGTTCTGCGCCGCGAGAAAACGATGCTGGATCGCAGTAGTGACGGCTACGAAACCGACGAGAACGGCGACGATGCCGAATTCTCGAGCGCGGAATATAGCGTCGGCAAGCCTCTTTGGGCTCTCGGCGGAGCTTGTCGTGAGCCTTCCTTCGGGATTGGCCAACGGAACGGTCACCGTAGAGCTCCTGACGGCTGCCCGGTCGCCGCACCGACGACCAGCTCCTCTGTCGCCTCGGCACCTGTGAAGTCGGCGACGAGGCGCCCCTCGCGCATCACGAGGATGCGGTCCGCGAGGCGAAGAACCTCCGGCAGCTCTGACGAGATCATCAAGATGGCCACACCGCTGTCCGCGAGCTCGACGAGAAGACGATGGACCTCGGCCTTGGTGCCGATGTCGATGCCCCGGGTCGGCTCGTCGACGATGAGAACCTGGGGCTCACGACTCAGCCACTTCGCGAGCACGACCTTCTGCTGGTTGCCACCCGACAGGGTGGATGCTGGGTTGGAGAGTCGTCCGTACTTGAGATGGAGGCGCGCGCCCCAGTCGGCGGCAAAGCTACGCTCGACCGCTCGGCGTACGATGCCGTGACGGCGCAGCCTGCCGAGGGATGCAAGAGCGATGTTCCTTTCGATGGACATCGACATGACCAGTCCCTGCTGGCGCCGGTCCTCGGGCACGAAGCCGACTCCTGCTGCCATGGCGTCGTTGGGCGACCCGGCCTTCAGCTTCCTCCCGGAGACGGTCACCGAGCCGGCATCTCGCCGGTCGATGCCGAAGATCGTGCACGCCACCTCGCTCCTGCCGGCACCCACAAGTCCTGCGAGCGCCACGATCTCGCCGGCTCGCACGTCGAACGTGACGTCGGTGAATGCACCCTCGCGGCTCAGGCGCTCGACGTGCAGCACCGTCTTCCCAGACTCCGTCCTGGCAACGGCGTCTCGTTGGACGAGGTCCCGACCGACCATCGCGCGTACGATCTCGTCCACCGTCAGCTCGCCGATGGACTTCGTGACGACGTGCCGACCGTCTCGCATCACGGTGACGCGCTGGCACAGCGAGAAGACCTCCTCGAGTCGATGGGAGATGAACATCACTGCGGCGCCGTCGGCACGTAGTGCGCTGACGACCCGGAACAGCCGGTCCACTTCGACGGCAGAGAGAGCTGCAGTCGGCTCGTCCATGACGATCACACGCGCCCGCAGGGTCAGCGCTTTGGCGATCTCGACGATCTGCTGATCGGCGATCGATAGGCCGCGGCTGATCCGACCCGGGTCGAGTCGAACGCCGAGACGGTCAAGCACCGCCTCGACTTGGTCGTGCATGGCGGAAGTGTCGATGCGACGACCGCTCCTGAGCGGCTGCCGGCCCATGAACACGTTCTCCGCGACAGAAAGATCGGGGAAGAGGTTCGGCTCTTGGTAGATGATCGCGATCCCCGCGTCGCGTGCCGCCGCCGGATCGCTCAAGACAACCGGTCGCCCGTCGATGAGGACCTCGCCACCGTCGGGTCGATGGACTCCGGCGAGGATCTTGACCATCGTCGACTTGCCGGCGCCGTTCTCTCCGAGCAGCGCATGGACCTCGCCGGGGTAGAGGTCGATCGACCCGTCCACGAGCGCACGCACGGCGCCAAACGACTTGCGCGCCGCGTGGAGGCTCAGCACGGCGACGGCGGGAGGAGCAGACGCCGAGGCCTCGTCGATGTCCGCCAGTGGTGCCACTGCCCTCACCCCCTCCCGACGAAAACAGATCCCGACATTCCCCGAAATGAATCGTTTAAACTTCTGCGGGCGTCACGTTAAACCGGTCGTCTGGGAGTGTCAAGGTTGCTCGAGCTCGGTGGTCGCGATGCGCCGGGACCCTCTGTCGGTAGGTGGCTCGTAGCGGCTACCCTGCCTCGAGCGTGGAGAACCGATGCCGGTGGCAGGAGTGAAGTGCGGACAGAGAGACGCCCCGCCCGCTGCGGACGAGACGCAGCCGCACCGTGAGTGCCGCACCGTGAGTGGAGGCGGCGTGAATGGAGGCGGCGTGCTGCTCCACGCGAGACAGACGGCATGAGCACGAGCACAGGTCAACGGCAGCGACCGTTGCCGGGCCGACCGGTCGCATCTCGACGCGTCACGATCCGGGAGGTCGCAGAGCTGGCCGCTGTGTCGATCGGCACCGTGTCGAACGTGCTGAACAATCCGTCGATCGTCGCCTCTGCCACACGCGACCGGGTGCTCGCCGCGATCGGGTCCACCGGCTTCGTGCGCAGCACGGCGGCGCACCAGCTCCGCGGCGGGCGGAGCCGGTCGATCGGTGTCGTCATCCTCGACGTGTCCAACCCGTTCTTCACCGAGATGGTCCGCGGTGCCGAGCACGCGCTGCGTGACGACGGCTACGTCCTCGTGCTCTGCTCGACTGACGAATCGGTAGCGCGCGAGCGCCATTATCTCGGGCTGCTCGAGGAGCACCGTGTGGAGGGGATCCTCGTCACCCCTGCCGAGCGCGACCTGTCCCACGTCTCAGCACTCGCCAGCCGCGGCATCCCGACGGTGCTGCTCGACAGGGCGGCACCTGGCCCGTCGCTCTGCTCCGTGACCGTCGACGACGTGCGGGGCGGGGAGCTTGCCGCTGCGCACCTGCTGGTGGACGGACGCAAGCGGGTCGCGCTCGTCAACGGACCCCAGTCGATACGGCAGTGCGCCGACCGGCGCCGCGGCGCTCGTCGCGCGGCGCGCCAGCTCGGTCTCGACCCGGACCGGGCAATCGTCGAGATCTCGGTGCCCGCTCTCACCGACGAGCACGGCGAGCTGGCTGCACGGCGCGTCCTCGACACGACGGCCGGGGTCGACGCGGTCATGTGCGCGAACGACCTCCTCGCCCTCGGCATGCTGCGGGGTCTCGCCGGGCTCGGGGTCTCGGTGCCCGAGGAGATGGCCGTCGTCGGCTACGACGACGTCGCATTCGCCGCGATGCTCTCCCCCGCGCTCACGTCCGTGCGCCAGCCGAAGTTCGAGCTGGGCGTGGCCGGGGCGGAGCTGCTCCTCGAGGAGTCACGCGACCCTCGCCACGTGCACCGCGAGGTGCGCTTCGAGCCGGAGCTCGTGGTGCGCGCGTCCAGCACGGCGGCAAAGGTCCCGAAGATACGCCGATCCCGCTGAGCAGCGCCCGCAAGAGCCTGAGGACCGGACGCAGGGGACCTGCCCGTCAACCCGCCTGCAGCGGTGCCGCGCTAGCGGGGGCAGCTGTCGAAACTGCTGCCGAAACTGCTGCCGACCTGACCGTCGCCAGTCGCTCGAGGATCTCGCCGATCGCGAAGTGCCCGCTCGCGACCCAGGCGAGCACTGCCCTTTCCGCCTCGACGATCGCGTCGGCGACGGGGGGAAGCGCACCGAGGAGCCTTCCCGGCACGCCGAGCAGGCCGTGCTCGTCGCCGTGCAGCACGTCACCGGGGACGACGCGCAGCCCCGCGAGCTCGACGGGCACGCCGACCTCGACGAGGTGCACGTACGCGTGGGAGACCGAGATGCCTCCGGCGAACGCGGCAAAGCCCATCGCGCGCAGCTGCTCGAGGTCGCGAACCGCTCCGTTGGTGGCGATCCCGACCGCTCCGAGCCTCGAGAAGAGCGTCGCCTGCATCTCGCCGAGGAAGGCCCCGTGCCCGGGCTCGCCGTCGAGGTCCACCACGACGAGCAAGACAGGGCCGTCGGTGTCCCGGACCTGCTCGTAGAGCGCTGCGCGCTGGTCGGCATCGCCGCGAGGAGCGCGTGAGCCCATCGTCGCCGTCACCGCACGGCCGACCACCGGAGCCGGTCCGCCCACGAGCCGGGCACACGACGAACCAGCGAAGCCCTCGGCCTGCGAGCGGACGCCGAAGGCCTCGATCGCGTTCGACAGCGTCGGGCTGTCGTAGGCGGCGAGGCGCTCGAGCAGCTCGTGAGCGTCGCTCATCGGGTTGCGCTCCTCACGACGGGGAGCCTGCTGGTAGCGCCCCGGTCTTGCCCGAGCCGCGCCCTGCGAGCTCCTCGACCAGCAGCAGCAGGGCCGAGTGGTCGAGCGACCCGCCGCCACGGGCACGAAGGGCCGCCATGAGCTGCGCGACGAGACCCCCGAGGGGGAGCGAGACGCCCGCCTCGCGTGCCGTCGCGAGCATGATCCCGAGGTCCTTGTGGTGCAGGTCGACCCGGAAGCCCGGGCGGAAGTCGCGAGCGAGCATCGAGGCGCGCTTGCGGTCGAGGATCTTGTTCCCCGCGAGCCCGCCGGCGAGCACGTCGAGCGCGGCCTTGACGTCGACGTCACACGCCTCGAGCAGCACGATCGCCTCGGCGACGAGCTCGATGACACCGGCCACGACAAGCTGGTTCGCGGCCTTCACGGTCTGACCGGCGCCGTCGCCGCCGACGTGGACCACCGTCGCTCCGACGACGTCGAGCACGGGGCGCGCCGCGGCGAAGTCGGCCGGCTCGCCGCCGACCATGATCGAGAGCGAGCCTTCGACCGCCCCCGCCTCGCCCCCGCTCACCGGCGCGTCGAGCGGGCGGACGTTGCGCTCGCGTGCCGTCTTGCTCACCCGGCGCGACACCTCCGGCGAGATCGAGCTCGTGTCGATGTACAAGATCCCGCTCCGCGCGTGGTCGAGGACGCCGTCCCGCCCGAGCGCGACCTGCTCGACCTGCGGGGAGTCGGGCAGCATCGTCACGACGACGTCCGCCGTCCCGACCGCCTCGGCGATGCTCGCCGCCGCGCGGCCGCCGGCCTCGACGAGCCTCTCGACGCCTTTCGGGACAGGGTCGTAGCCGACGACGTCGAAGCCCGCCTTCACGAGGTTCGACGCCATCGGGGCACCCATGATGCCGAGCCCGACGAACCCGACCTCTGTCATCGCACTTCCTCCGTCATCGCACTTCCTCCGTCTTCGCTGGTGGGTCGCTTCTGGTGGGTCGCTTCTGGTGGGTCGCCGCGGAAGCTCTCGAGCCACCCGAAGCTCTCGGCGCTCTTCCCGCTCGGCCGGTACTCGCAGCCGACCCACCCGCCGTAGCCGGCGCCTGCGAGATGGCCGAGGACCAGTTCGTAGTCGACGCCGCCAGTGCCCGGCTCGTGCCGGCCCGGCGCGTCGGCGACCTGCACGTGGTCGATCAGGTCGAGATACGCGTCGGTCGAGCCGACGAGGTCGTATCCCTCCACCGCGAGGTGGTAGTAGTCGCAGAGCAGGCCGACGTTCGCGTGACCGTCGCCGCGCATCTCCGCGACGATCGCCGCGGCACGCGCCGGGTCTCGCAGCGGGTAGCGGGGACTGTCGAGATGGTTCTGTGTCTCGAGCACGACCCGCGCTCCGACGCGTGCCGCCGCGCCGGCTGCATGAGCGAGCCGCTCGAGCGCGATCTCGTCCTGGGCCTGCGGAGCGATGCCGTCGACGCTGTTGCCGTAGAGGGCGTTCAGCACCGTCGTCCCGAGGGACCCGGCGAAAGAGACCGCACAGGCCACGTTGTCTTCGAAGCGCGGGCCGGCGTCGGGCAGCGAGAGCAGGCCCCGCTCGCCTGCACCGAGATCGCCACCGTCGAAGTTGAGCCCGACGAGGTCGACACCGGCCCCGCGGAGCGCGTCGCGGAGGCGGTCGAGCTCCGCGGCCTGCGGCACCGGGTCGGCGAAGGGCCACCAGAGCTCGACTGCGTCGAAGCCGGCGGCCTTGGCCGCGGCGGGCCTGTCGAGCAGCGGGAGCTCGGTGAAAAGGATCGAGATGTTCGCTTCGAAGCGCAAGCGTGCCATCACGCCACCGTCCCTGTCACCGACGTCGCCGCCGCAGGGTGCACCGCGGATCGCGCCTCGGCGAGCTCGACGGCGAGCGCCGCCCGGAGCGCCCGGAGCTCGACGGCGACGGTGACCATGCCGAAACCCTGCTCGACGGCGCGCCGCGCGGTCCTTCCGTCGTAGCAGTGGACACCGGGCACTACGTCGCGCGCGACGCACGCGGCGCGGATCTCCTCGAGGACCGAGACGAACCCCGGGTCCTCGACCGAGCCCGGTGCGAGGCCGAGCGCGATGCTCAGGTCCGACGGCCCGACGTAGACAGCCGTCAGCCCGTCGGTCTCGACGATCTCGTCGAGATGGTCGATGCCGGCGCGGGTCTCGACCATCACGACGCAGGCGACCTTCTCGAGCTCGCGCGGGTCCGAGGTCTTCGCGTGGATGGACGCGCGGAACGGCCCGAACGAACGGTTCCCGTAAGGGGGGAAGCGGCACGCCTCGACAGCACGGGCCGCCTGCTCGCCGCTCTCCACGAGCGGCACGATGACACCTCTCGCCCCCGCGTCGAGCGCCTTCATGATCGAGGCAGGGTTGTTCTCCGGTACTCGCACGACCGGCGAGCTCCCGCCGGCTTCCACGGCCTGGAGCATCCCGACGAGGTTCCCCTCGTAGGAGCTGCCGTGCTGCATGTCGACACAGACGTAGTCCGGCTCGACCGAGGCGAGCGCCTCGGCGACGAGCGTGTTGCCGACCGTGCACCACAGTCCGAGCGCGGGCTGTCCCGATCTCCACGACTCCCGCAAGAAATGCTCCACCGTCAGTCTCCCTCTCTCTTCTCGGCCCGGCGCATGAGCGCTCCGGCTCCCGACCACGACGCGCCGTCAGACCAGAGCAGCGGCGCGGACACGCCCGGGCTCACCACCGGGGTCGCAGGCGCGCGTAGCTCGGGTCGAAGCGCTGCATGTAGCCGGTGTCGTCTCGCTTGCGCACGCCGCAGCGCTCGTACTGCTCAGCCAGCTCACGAAGTGCCTCCCGGTCGAGCTCGACCCCGAGACCCGGTCCTCTCGGCACGGCGATCGAGCCCTCTCGGAGCTCCAGCACGCCAGGTGCGACGACGTCCTCACCGGCCTGCCAGGGCCGGTGCGTGTCGCACGCGTAGCCGAGGTTGGATGTCGCAGCCGCGAGATGGGTCATCGCAGCGAGGCTGATGCCGAGGTGGGAGTTGGAGTGCATCGAGAGGCCGACTCCGAAGGTCTCGCAGATCCCGGCGAGCCGCCTCGATCCAGAAAGTCCGCCCCAGTAGTGATGGTCGGCCAGCACGATCCCGACGGCCTTCTTCTCGATGGCGGGTGGGACGTGGGAGAGCTCGACGACACACATGTTCGTCGCGAGCGGCATGGGCGATCGGGCGGCCACGGCCGCCATCGCGTCGATCCCGTCGGTCGGGTCCTCGAGGTACTCGAGCTCGCCTTCGAGTGCGTGCGCGACCGCTATCGAGGTCTCTACGGACCAGGCCGCGTTCGGGTCGAT
>JAJZCK010000083.1 GCA_021846125.1 Actinomycetes bacterium
GGCTCGGGCGGGACGAGCTCACAGACGGCCTTTCGTCAGGAGGTTCCAGCACTCGAACGGTAGCCCGATGCGGATGTCGGCCACGGGTCGCCACCCTCGCCGGAGGCACCGCCGCCGTCGGGCGACGACCGACCGTGCACTTGCACGGACGAGCGAGATCGCCGAGCGCCGGGCCTCGGTGGACCCGGCGGAGACGGCTCGGCGAGCACAGCCGGCCGAGCTGGTCAGCCCGCCAGGCTGCGAGCGGTCTCGGGGTGGAGGTGGACGGTCGTCCCGGGTCGCGCCTGTGCACAGATCCAGATGTCCGGCTCCGGCACGACCGCGACGACCGGGTAGCCACCGGTGGTCGGATGGTCCGCGAGGAACAGCACCGGCTGGCCGTCGGGCGGTACCTGGATCGAGCCGTCCACGACGCCCTCGCTCGCCAGCTCCTGCCAGCGTGCGCGTTCGAGCTTCGGCCCCTCGAGGCGCAGCCCGATGCGGTTGCTGTCCGGGCTCACCGTCCAGCTCGCCACGGCGAGGAGCTCGAGCGACGCCGCCGTGAGCTCGTCGTCACGGGGCCCGAGCACGCAGCGCAGGTGCAGCACGGCAGGCGGTGCGCTGTAGGGGACGAAGTCGACCGCCGGGACGCGTCCGACCGTGTCGCCGAGCGGCAGGGACGCACCTCGACGCAGTGGCTCCGGCCCGAGGCCGGCGAGGATGTCCGTCGACCGGCTGCCGAGCACCGCAGGCACGTCGATGCCACCGCTGACAGCGACGTAGGAGCGCACGCCGGCATCCGCCCTGCCGACCTCGACGAGCTCCCCGGCACGGGCGAGCACCGCCAGCCCGAACGCGACCGGCCGCGCCGCGACGGTGACGGGCGCCGGCGCGCCCGTCACCGCGACGTGGCGGTCCGCGTCGAGCACGAGGTCGACGCCGTCGAGGGTCGTCTCGAGCACCGCTGCACCAAGCTCGTTGCCGACGAGCCGGTTCGCGAGCCGCATGGCCGGCAGGTCGAGCGCACCGGCGCGCGGCACGCCGAGGTGCGCGACACCGCGCCGGCCCTCGTCCTGCACCGTCGTGAGCGCCCCGGACCGGACGACGAGGAGCGATCCCCTCACCGCCGGACCGCGACGAACCGGACGACGTCGCCGGGCGAGAGCAGCGAGGGAGGGACCCTGGCCGGATCCCACATCGCGACCTCGCAGCGGCCGATCAGGCGCCAGCCGCCCGGCGAGCGCCTCGGGTAGATGCCGGTGAACTCGTCCGCGAGCCCGACGGCACCGGCCGGCACCGCCGGCCTCGGCCGCTCGAGTCGCGGCACTCGCCACGCGTCGGGCAGGCCCGTGAGGTAGGCGAAGCCGGGCGAGAACCCGATGAACGCGACCTCGTGGAGGAGCGACGTGTGCGCGTCGCCGACCTCGTCCGTGCGGACACCCCAGCAGTCGGCGACGAAGGCGAGATCCTCGCCGTCGTAGACGACGGGGATCTCGGCACGGGACCCGGCGCGCCGCGCGCTCGGCCGGGGCGCCCAGGCGCGCAGCTGCGCGGCGAAGGCCGCGACGTCGTCGAGGCCGTCGAACAGCACCGTCCGGGCCGCGGGCACGACCTCGACGCCGCCCGGCAGGAGTCCGGCCTCCTGGCGTCGTCGGGCCTCGTCGTAGAGGGCCTGCACGTCGCCGAGGCTGGCCAGCTCGGCGAGGAGCGCCCGCGGGCCGGCGGGCCGCACGTTCACGACGAGCGACACGGCCGAAGGGACCTGCGGGGCGGCCGCGGCCACCACCACTGCCGCCGGGAGGAGCCGCACGGCCGACCGTGCGGCGAGGTCGCAGGGCGCACGGGCGGACCCTAGATCGATCCCGAGAGCCACGCGTCGAGGTAGACGAGGAAGCTCGGCAGCCAGTGCGACCGGTTGAAGCCGTCCGTCGGGTCGACCCCCGACAGCGCGGCGAGATGGGCGTCGCGGCCCGATCTTGCGGCGCGAGCGGGCGCGCTGCCCGGCTCGAGCGCCCCGGCGATCCGGTGCAGGCACCACGCCCGCGACGCGAGCAGGCCCTCGAGGTGCACGGTCGCCGGGTCCGGTCCGTCGGGCCGAAAGGCCGGCGGGCTCCAGTCGAGCCCCGGAAAGCTCGGGCACGCGCGCGCGAGCCATCCGGCGAAATCCGCTGCGCCGAGGACGCTCGCCATGAGGGCCGCCTCCGTCAGCTGCGGGTCGAGGAAGTCGCCCCCCGACGGATCGCGCCCGAGCGGGAGGTCGACGTCGCCGCCGTAGTAGCGCCGCGCGGCGGTGGACGCGGCCGACTCGAGCCCGGTCGAGCCGGAGAGGCGGGCCGCCTGGAGCATCACCTGCAAGGAGAACGCGCTGTCGGCGTGGGTGCCCGAGCGGACCGGGAACGCGAGCACGCTCTCGAAGAACGCGACGAGCCGGTCCCGAAGGAGCGTGGCGAGGGGTTCGAGCGCCGTCGCCCACCGCGCACCGTGCGGGCTCGCCGCGCACTCGGCGTGGAGCAGGATGCACCAGGACCAGCCGTAGGGCCGCTCGGCCGTCCGGCCTCCAGGTCCCGCGAACAGCTCGTGCTCGCGCTCGAGGCGCTCCGGGCTCAGGTGCTCGTCGAGCACGGCCTGCACCCTCCCGGCGAGCTCTGCGGGAAGCGGGTCGGACAGGCAGCGGACGAGCAGCCAGTGGCTGTGCACCGCGGAGTGCCAGTCGTAGCAGCCGTAGAAGCTCGGGTTGCACGCCCGCGGGGGGACGACGTCGGCGTCGGAGCGCAGCTCGTGGACGAGCACGTGCGGATACTCCCGCCGGACCGCGTCGAGCACGGACTCGACGAGAGCCGGCCGGTCGAGCACGAGCCGTGGCGCGCCGGCGGGCCCGTCCGCTCCGCGGTCGTCGTCTTGCTCGCTACCCACGACCGCGCGTGCGCTCATCGGAACCGCGCAACGGCGACGCCTGCGTCCTCGAGCGCTTGGCGAAGCGCCACGGCGAGCTCGAGCGCCCCCGGCGTGTCGCTGTGCACGCACAGCGAGTCGACCTCGAGCACGAGCTCGCCGCCTCCGTGGTCCGCGATCGGCTCGCCTGCGGCGAGGCGCCGGCCCCGATCGGCGACGACAGCGGGATCGACGATGACGGCTCCGGGCAGCCGGCGCGGCACGAGACGTCCGTCCGGCGTGTAGGCACGGTCCGCGAAGCCCTCCTGCAGCACGTGGAGCCCCGCCCGCCGGAGCACGTCGACCGAGCGGCTCCCGGCCAGCGTGAGCACCGCGAGCCCGCCGCCGTACGCGCCGATCGCGTCGCCGAGCGCACCGGCCAGCGCGGTGTCGTCTGCGAGGTCGTTGTAGAGCGCACCGTGCGCCTTCACGTACGAGACCGCACCGCCGTGACGCCGGCAGAAGGCGTCGAGCGCGCCGATCTGGTAGAGGACGTCCGCGACGAGCTCGTCGTGGCCGACGGCGAGGTGGCGCCGGCCGAAGCCGACGAGGTCCGGGTAGGAGACGTGCGCGCCGACGGCGACCCCCCTCGCGCAGGCGGCCGCGACGGTCCTGTCGATCGTGAGCGGGTCGCCGGCGTGGAAGCCGCACGCGACGTTGGCGCTCGTCACGAGCTCGAGCAGCTCGCCGTCCGGTCCCATGCGCCACGCTCCGTAGGCCTCTCCCATGTCGGAGTTGAGGTCGATCGAGGTCCTCGGCATGCTCCGCTCACCCCTCTCCCGGCTCGCCGCTGACGGGGAAGTGACAGGCCGCCAGGTGGCTGCCACCGAAGGAGCGGAGCACCGGCTCGTCACGCGCGCAGCGTTCTTGCGCACCCGGGCAGCGCGTGCGGAACCTGCAGCCCGAGGGTGGCGCGCTCGCCGACGGCAGCTCGCCGCTGATCCGGCTCACGGCCCGGTCCTGCGACGGGTCCGGGTCCGGCACGGCGTCGACGAGCGCGCGGGTGTAGTGGTGCGCGGGCCGGGTGAACAGGTCGTCCCCCGTGCCCGATTCGACGACCTTGCCGAGGTACATGACGACGACCTGGTCGGCGATCCAGCTCACGACGGCCAGGTCGTGCGAGATCATGAGGTAGGCGAGGCCGTGCTCGGCCTGCATGTCGACCATGAGGTTGAGGATCTGCGCGCGGACCGAGACGTCGAGGGCCGAGACGGGCTCGTCGGCGACGACGAGAGACGCGTTCGTCGCGAGCGCGCGCGCGAGCCCGACACGCTGCCGCTGGCCCCCGGACAGCTCGTGGGGAAGCCGGTCGAGCTGGATCGCGGACAGGCCGACCTCTCCGGCGAGATCCGCGACGCGGGCCCGACGCTCCCGGCGGGCCATGCCGCCGCGCGCCCGGAGGGGCTCTTCGACGATGCGCCGCACGGACATCCGCGGGTCGAGGGCCGCATAGGGATCCTGGAACATCATCTGCACGTCGTAGCGTGCCGCCCTGCGCTCCGCCCGGGTCATGGTCGCCCGGTCCCGGCCGCGCAGGAGGATCTCGCCACGTGTCGGCTCCTCGAGGCCGACGAGCAGCCGCCCGAGCGTCGACTTCCCGCATCCCGACTCCCCCACGACCCCGACGGTCGTGCCGGCTGCGACCGCGAGGTCGACGCCGGCGACCGCCTGCACCGCCGCGCCGGGTCGCGCGAACAGTGCCGAGGAGGAGAACTCCTTCGCGACGCCGACGAGCTCGGCGAGCGGCACGCCTGTGGCAGACGGCGCCACGAGCGACGCGGCCTTGCCCCGCGGCTCTGCACCCGTCGCAGTGCGGTCGACGGGCACGCTCACGGCTCGACCAGCGTGGACGACGCGTCTCGGACCAGGGGCGCATCCCCCGCGTAGCTCGCCGGGTGGTGGCAGCGCCACCTGTGCGCGACATCGACACGCGCCTGAGGCGCGACATCGACGCGCGCCTGTGGCGCGACATCGACGCGCGCCTGTGGCGCGACATCGACGCGCGCCTGTGGCGCGACATCGACGCGCGCCTGTGGCGCGACGTCCCGGCACGCAGCGTCCGCGTGCGCGCACCGGGCCGCGAAGCCGCAGCCTGCCGGCGGCGCGGCGAGATCGGGCGGACGACCCCCGATGGACGCCAGGGGGGTGCCGCGCGGCGCACCGATCCGGATCACCGAGGCGAGCAGACCCTCGCTGTAGCGGTGGCGGGGCTGCGCGAAGACCGCACGCGTCGGTCCGAGCTCGGCCTCGCGCCCGCCGTACATGACAAGGATGCGGTCCGTGTGGCCTGCGACGACTCCCATGTCGTGGGTGACGAGCAGGATCGCCATGCCGAGCTCGTCGCGGAGCCGGTCGAACAGGTCGAGGATCTGGCTCTGGATCGTGACGTCGAGGGCGGTGGTCGGCTCGTCCGCCACGAGCAGCGTCGGGCGGCAGATCAACGCGCACGCGATGACGACCCGCTGGCGCATGCCGCCGGACAGCTCGTGCGGGTAGCGGTCGAGCTGCTCGCCCGGGCGCGGCAGCCCGACCAGCTCGAGCATCTCGCGGGCCCGGTCGCGCGCCTCGCCGGCCGTCGCGCCGTCGTGCAGCCGCAACGCCTCGCCGACCTGGACGCCGATGCGCTTGGTCGGGTTGAGCGACGTCATCGGGTCCTGGAAGACGACGCCGACGTCGCGACCCCGGATGCGCCGCAGCTCTCTCTCCGCTGCGCCGACGAGCTCCTTGCCGCCGAGGCGGATACTGCCGGAGACTCTCGCCGTCGACGGCAGGAGGCCGGCGAGGGCGAGACCGAGCGTCGACTTGCCGCAGCCGGACTCGCCGACGAGGCCGAGGCGCTCGCCGGGCGCGAGGTCGAAGCTGATGCCGTCGACGGCGTGGACCGTGCTGTGGCGGAGGGCGATGTCGACCCGCAGGTCCGCGACCGCGAGGACCGCCGCTTCGCCCGCGGTGCCCGTCGCCGCGGCAGGGCTGCTCATCGCCGCCGGTCCGTCCCGAAAGCGTCCCGCAGGCCGTCGCCGACGAGGTTGAACGCGACGACCGTGACGACGATCGCGATCCCGGCCGGGTAGACGAGCCACCAGTAGCCCGAGTAGGTGAAGTTCAGCCCGTTCGAGAGCATCGCGCCCCAGTTCGCCGCGGGAGGGGGGATGCCGAGGCCGAGGAAAGACAGCGCGGCGACGACGAGGATCGCGTCGGCGATCTGGAAGGTCGCGTTCACGAGGATCGTGCCGACGCTGTTCGTCACGATGTGGCGCACGATGATCGTCGGCGCCTTCACCCCCATCGTCTTGGCCGCCTGGACGTACTCACGCGTCCGCAGCGTCAGCGTCTCGCCCCGCACGAGCCGCGCGGGGATGAGCCAGGCCGTGAGACCGACGACGCCGATCAGCATCAAGACGCTCGGTCGGAACACCGTCGCGAGGAACAGCAAGAGGAACAGCACGGGTATCGACAAGAACGCGTCGACGATCCGCATCATCAAGGCGTCGACGACGCCGCCGACGTAGCCCGCGACGGCTCCCCACAGCACGCCGACGATCACGGCGACGAGAGCTGCGCCGAAGCCCACCTCGAGCGACGTCTGCCCGCCGACCATGAGGCGGCCGAGCACGTCGTAGCCGACGTCGTCGGTCCCGAGAGGGTGGCCCGGTCCGGGAGGGAGCGTCTCCATCGCGAGCCGAGTGTTGACCTGGTTCGTGTGGTAGAGGAGCGGACCGACGAAGCAGAACAGCAGGAGCGAGACGATGACGACGACCCCGGTGATCGCGAGCCGGTTGTCGAGGAAGCTCTCGAGCGCGGCCCAGCGCCGGCGCGGCACCTCCGGCTCGCCGACCGGCGCGTGGCCGGCGACCGCGGCGTTGCCCACCACGGGCGTGCCCACCACGGGCGTGCCCACCCCGGGGGTCCCCGCCTCGGCAGTGCCCGCCGCCATCAGCTCGCGCCCCCGGGCTTGTGGTAGCGGACCCGCGGGTCGACGGCTGCATAGGCGATGTCCGCGAGCAGCGAGCCGACCACCGCCGCCGCCGCGACGACGAGGACGACGCCGAGCAGCACCGGGTAGTCCTGGCTCGTCGCCGCGTCGTAGAAGAGCAGCCCGACGCCGGGATAGTTGAAGATCTCCTCGGTGATGAGGGTGCCGGAGAGGATGTAGGGCAGGTAGACCCCGAGAAGGGTGACGACGGGCAGGATCGCGTTGCGAAGCACGTGGGTGACGAGGACGCGGCCCTTCGACGCGCCTTTCGAGCGGGCCATCCGCACGTAGTCCTGCGTGAGCTGGTCGAGCGCGGACGACCGCACGTACCGGCTGAACGCAGCGATCGTGACGAGGGTGATGGTGAGGACCGGCAGGACCATCGCCTTCGGGTCCGAGAAGATCGCCGAGAAGCCACCCTGTGGCGCCTCGGCGGGAAAGACGTGGTTGCGCACCGCCAGGAGCTCGACGAGCAGCAGCGCGAGCCAGAACGCCGGGGTCGAGTAGAGGACGAACGACAGCGTCGTGACCGCGTAGTCGTCGAGGTGGTTGCGCCGCTCGGCCTGGTAGAGGCCGAGCGGCACGGCGACGACGAGCGCGATCGCGGTCGACACGCCGGCAAGGAAGGCGGTCTTCGGCAGGCGCTGGCCGAGCAGGGAGAGCACCGACTGGTTGAGCACGTAGGAGAAGCCCAGGTTTCCCCGGAGCACGCCCGTCAGCCAGGTCCAGTACTGCTGCGGCAGCGACGCGTCGAGGCCGTTCTCCTTGTCGAAGGCGGCGATCGCCGTCGGGGTCGCGTGCGTGCCGAGGATCGCCCGGGCCGGTCCCCCGGGCAGGAGCTGCTCGAGGCCGAAGACGATCATCGTGACGAGCAGGAGCACGACGATCGCCTGGCCGACGCGCCGGAGGAGGTACCCGCTCAACTCCACCTCCTCCGACGCGGTCCCGGCCGTGCTACTTCGACAGGGTCCAGTCCTCGGGCGTGAGGCTCTCGATCGGGCTCTGCGGCAGCGCGCCGTGCAGCTTCGTCGAGATCTCCGAGATCTGGTACGCGGCCTGCGGCATCCAGATCACCGGCACCTGGTTCGCCAGGTAGTTCTCGTACGCCGACAGGCTCGCCGAGCCGTGGACTGTCGCGCCGATGAGCTTGTTCGCCGTCGGGCTGTCGTAGTTCGAGAAGTTCGACCCGGAGCCCGAGGCGAAGAGCTGGTCCCCGGTCGGGTACGGGTCGACGCCGAAGGTCCAGCCGCCGCCCCAGTTCGCCATCTGCCACGAGCACGAGGACTGTGAGCTCTTGCACGGCGCCGCGTCCGCGATGATCGTGTCGAAGGGGGCGGTCGAGAGGTTGACGGTGATGCCGGCCGCCGACCAGTTCGACTTCAGCGCCTGCATCTCCTCGCTCGTGACGACGTTGCCCGACGCGTACGCGAGGTTGAACGCGAGCTGCTCACCCTTGGTGATGCCGGCTCCGCACTCGCTCGGCCCGGTGCCGGGCCTCGCGCACGCCGTCGTCCCGCCGGGCTTGACGTCCCAGCCGTGCGACTTGAGCAGCCGCATGGCGGTGGCGGGGTCGTAGCGCCAGGGCCCCTTCTCCTCGTAGCTCGTCGCGAAGGTGGAGGGCTCTGTCGGCACGGGGCCGTAGTCGGTGTGGCCGTAGCCGTGGAGCGGTCCCTTGATGTAGGCCGACTGGTCGACGAGCGACTGCATGGCCTGGCGGACGTAGGGCTGGGCGACTATCGGCCCGGTCTTCGGGTTGTCGAAGTTGAAGACGAAGAAGTCGATCCCCCAGCTGTTCCAGACGCTCGTCTTGTACCCGCCGGAGTTGACCGCGCTCGCCTGGGCGGCGTCCTCGGCCGGCAGGTACCCGTAGTCGATCGAGCTGCCGGAGCGCAGCACGTCGAGCTCTGCCGTGTCGGTCGTGAACGGCTCCTCGACGAAGTACTCGAGCTTCGGCTTGACCGGCCCGGAGTAGCTCGGGTTGGCCTTGAACTCCACGTAGCCGTCGGACTGGTACTGCTTCAGCTTCCACGGGCCGTCGACCGTCTGCCAGAGCGGGTTGCTCCCGTAGGTGGCGATGTCCTTCGACTGCGCGGTGAGGAAGTCGAAGACCTTCACCGCCCCGGCCGTCGTCTCGTCGTAGTTGCCGATCGCCCCGGTTGCCGACGTTCGGTCCCAGGCCTGCTGGGGAAGTGGCGTGATCTGCGACAGCTGGTCGTAGGTGAACCAGGTGGGGTTCACCGGTCCGGTGAGCGTCAGCTGGATCGACTTCGGGCCCGTGACCTTGTAGCTCTTCAAGTTGTCGGGGAACTCGCCCGGGACGTATGCGGCGAACGACGTCTTGTTGGCCTCGAGGAGGTTGATCCACAATGCCACGTCACGTGCGGACACGGGCGTGCCGTCCGACCAGTTGTAGTTGCGGAGCTTGATGTCGACGACGGTGTTGCCAGCCGAGAACGTCGGCGGGTAGGCAAGGCTGAGCGACGGGTCGAGGACCGGCTTGCCGTCGTTGCCGATCCAGTAGAGCGACCGGAACGACAGCCTCTCGAACTGCTCGATGTTCGCGACGCTGTAGTAGGCGCCGGTGAGCATCGGGAAGATGTAGTTGGGCGTGGCGCCGGGCTGCTCGGCATAGGTCGCCGTGCCGCTCGCACCCGAGCTGTGCCGCTGCACCAAGGCGCTCGCCGAGGCGCTCGCCGGTGCAGAAGCCGCTGCGAGCGACAGTCCGGCGATCGCCGTGCACAAGGCGGCAGGTAGCTTCTGTTTCATGCTGTTCTCCTCTTGTATATCCCGGAACTGTGGGAGACGGACCGCGTTGCCTCGACGACGGAGTCGAGCCCTCGGGCCTGCAGGTCGCGCGCCATCGACGGCTGGCGCGCCGGGTCGGTCACCTGCTCGGGCAAGAGGGGCACGTGGACGAACCCGACCGCGGTCGACAGCGCGAGCTCGTCTGCGGCCCGAGCGGCCAGGTAGAAGGACATGTTGCACAGGTAGCTCCCCGCGCTCTCGGACAGGTAGCCGGGGATGCCGGCTGCCTGCCACGACGCGAGGATCTCGTCGACCGGGAAGCCCGTGAGGTACGCGTCGGCGCCGCCGTCGACGACCGGCTCGCGCTCGGCGATCGCGCCGCCGCGGTCCGGTTCGCTCCACCGCGCGAGGTTGACGGCGACAGCCTCGACGCTGATCGACGGCCGGCCGACCGCGAGCCCGACGCCGATCCACACCGACGGCCGGTGCGCGGCGACGAGCGCGGGGACCTCACGTGCGACCACCGCGCGCTCGACCGGGAGCACGACCGCGACGACGTCCTCCCCGCCTGCGGCGCCTTCGCTCCCGACGCGGGACGCGAGGGCCTCCACGAGCTCTTGAGACGGATTTCGCGCAAATTGTCCGAAGGGCCCGAAGCCCTGCACGACTGTGGTCACGACCTGCTCCCTCGACGTCCTGCGGAGCGTAACGGTTGTTCAACAATCCATCAAGGGGACGATTGTAAACTCCGCGTGAACCGGCTTCACTGGAGTGCCGGAGCCGAGCGGAGAGGGAGCAGCACCGTGGCGGGGACGATCAGCGACGAGATCGCGGCATCGCTCGTTGCGGGCAGACCCGAGCTCGTGGCGGTGAGCACCGCCGAGCGTGTCGCCGGCCTGCTCCGAACGCGCATCATGGAAGGGCTGTTCCCTCCCGGGACCCGGCTCTCCGAGGAGGCGCTCGGCCAGGCGCTGGGCGTCTCGCGCAACACCTTGCGCGAGGCGTTCCGCCTGCTCTGCCACGAGCGCCTGACGGTCCACGAGATGAACCGCGGCATCTTCGTCCCGAAGCTCGCCAGGAGCGACGTGTCGGACCTCTACCGGCTGCGCCGTCTCGTGGAGGGCGGTGCTGCGCGCTGCGCGGCCCGCGCGCCGACCGAGCGGCGGGTCGCCGTCGCAGCCGCCGTGACCGACGCCGAGGACGCCGCCGCGCGGGCCGACTGGCTGGCGGTCCGGACCGCCGACCTCCACTTCCACCAGGCACTCGGTGCCCTCGCCGGGAGCGACCGTGTCGACGAGCTCATGCGCCGCGCGCTTGCCGAGCTCCGGCTCGCCTTCTACGCCATGACCGATCTCGAGCAGTTCCACCGTCCCTTCATGGAGAGGAACCGCTCGATCGCGGAGCTCGTCGTCGCGGGGCGCGGCGACGAGGCGGAGTGTGAGCTCTCGAGCTACCTCGCCGACGCGGAGGCCCAGCTGCTTGCCGCCCACGAGGCGATCAACGGTTCGAGCTGAGGCGGAGCGCCCGTCGGCCGAGCGCGCTCACGAGGTACGGCCGCTCGCCGTAGACGTCGGACTCGACGATGTACGTCGCGCCCGGCTCCTGGTGGTCTTCGCAGGGTCCGTAAGGCGAGCAGCCCCCGTCTGCGAGCTCGCCCCGGACGAGGTAGCCGAGCCGGACGGATCCTCGAGTCGCCACAGCCGGCGTCCGCGCTCGATCGCTCGATCGGTCGACGTGCACGTGCACCCCACTTGTTGGTAGCGGTCGGGAACTGCTTTGCCGCAGCAACCTTCCCCGTCATCCTTCGATACCGGCGTACTCGATACGTCGAGGTCCCGATCGAGGCACACGCTCAGCCGCGCAGCACGAACGCGTCGCCAGCGTTGCCGACCGCCACGCATGCGTCGACCGCCGGGCACGACACGGCGCGCAGCGCCTGGCGCGGGGCGAGCACGGTCGGGCGCGACCACTTCCCGCCTGCGTCGCGCAGCACGGCGCCGCTCGCGTCGACGGCGACGCAGCGCCCCGGCGCGGCGC
>JAJZCK010000084.1 GCA_021846125.1 Actinomycetes bacterium
TGCCCACGGCGCTGGCTGGGCTCCCCCCGGCAACGTGCCGCTCCGCAAGCCCTGTACCTGCGAGGCCAATGCGCTCGTCACCGCCTTCTCGAGGCCGGAGTCCATGTTGAGCACGAGGGTGTCGCCAGGTGTCGGCTGTGTCGTCGAGAGCGTGCCGACATCTTGACCGACGTTGCTCATCTCGATCCTCGAGAACCCGGGCTTGCCGTGGAGCGCGAGCTCGTACTGGCTCTCGAGCCCGCTCTGGCCGAACTCGGGGTCCTGCGGCGTGTAGCCGTAGGACGCGTAGCGCGCCTTGCTGACCTGCGCGTACTCGCTGGAAGTGATGCTTCCGACGTAGCCGACCACCTGGGACGCGAGGCTTCCCTGGGGGTAGGTGCGCTGGTAGGCGCGCGACACGCTGACACCGGGGAACTCCGACTGGTGCTCGGCGAGGTAGGCGACGACCGAGTAGGGAACTCCGGTGGCCACGGGCGCCGGGACGAACGGGGCGATCTGGTTGCTCTGCACTGCCGCGTCGATCTGGCTGACGCTCGTGCCGAGCAGGGGTGCGAGACGCTCTATCACGCCACTGTCGGCGGCGGGGCAGCTCGCCCGATCCGAGGTCGGGCAGGCGAGCAGGACGTCGTTGCTCGCGCGGTCCTCGGCGAGCACCTGACCGCCGCGCAGCACGATGCTCCCGCGTGGAGGTTGGATCGCGACGGTGTCGGTGACGGTCTGGAGGGCTCGTGAGCGCGCCGCGGTCGCGCCGATCACCTGGATCGACCACAGCCGAAGGAGCACGACCGCGAAGAGGCCCACGACGACGACCGCGAGCACCGAGAGCCGGAGCCCGAGATGCGCGCCACCCCCGCCACCGGACCCTGTCGTGCGCTTGGACGCTCGTGCTGCCCGGGCCCTTCTCCTGCTCGTCTTGCGCACCGGCAGGTCTGCGCGCTCGAAGGCGCGGGCTCGCCGCTGAGGTCGCCGCCGGGACCGGAACCTCAACGCGTCGCGCTCCCGCCGCTCGGCACCGGGTGCGCGGGCTCGCCGCGATCCGCACCGCGCAAGGCCCACCGCATCACGCCCGACGCCACGACGCCGAGCACGACAGCCCCGACGGTGACGACGAGGGTGGCGTAGACCACCTGTTGCCCGAGGCTCACGGACTGGCCGAGGAGCGCCCCGAGCAGCGCGTAGAGCAGGGTGCCGACCGCAGACGCGGCGACGCACGTCGCGACCTGCACGCTTCGCCCGTCCCGGTCGCCGGGCAACGACCGGACGAGGCCGGCCGCGAAGCCGACGAGGACGAAGGTGAGCGAGGAGAGACCGTACGTCGTCGGCACGACGAGGTCCGCAACCAGACCCAGCACGAACCCGATCATCGCGCCTCGAGACGGGCCGCCGACCGCGCCCGCCGCGCCCGCCAGCACGACCATGACGTCTGGATGGGCACCGAGGACGACGATCTGGTCGAGCACCCCGACTTGTGCGAGGAGAGCGACGAGGGCGACGAAGGCGACGCGGCCCCAGACCTTCGGCGTCACGGTTGGGGCAGCCACTCGAGCACTGCGACGTACTCGAGAGCCGCCAGGTCCACGAGCGGGCGGGCCCTCACCGTCGTCGTGAGGCCCCCGGCCGACGTCCGGACGAACGTCACCACTGCGAGAGGGATTCCGGCCGGATAGGCCCCCCCGTCCGTGCCGCTCGTGTAGATCGTCTGGCCGTCGTGCGGCGTGCCACCGGCGATCTCGTCGACGGCGATCGGCTGGCCGACGCCTTGGCCGACAGCTATCGCGCTGCTCGCACGAGCCCCGGTGCCGAACGTCACCCCGATGCTCGACTGGCTGTCCGTGACGAGCCGCACCATGGCGGTCGACGTCCCCGCGTCGATGACCGTACCGGCGAGGCCGCGCCCGGAGACGACGGGCATCCGGGGGGCGACACCGGAAGCGGTCCCGCGGTCGATCTCCATCGTGTAGGCGAAGTTGGAGGTCGGCGACGAGATCACCTGGGCCGGCGTCGTTGCGATGTTCGGCACGAACGAGATGCCTTCGAGAGACAGGATGCCCTCGGCCCTGCTCACCGCGAAATGGTTCTCCGCTAGCTGGGCTTGCACAGCGCCTAGCTGCGCCCGGAGACGCCCGTTCTCTGTGACGAGCGCTCCGTAGTGGAAAGCACCTGCGGCGACGTCGCCGACCGGATGCAGACCTGCGGCCAGCGCGCGCTGGACCGGAGCGAGCGCGTCGAGCACTCCTCGGCGCACATGGGATATCCCCCGGCTTACCTCGCCGTGGTAATCGAGGGTGAGGACCGTGACCGAGGCGAGCACGAGCATCAGCAGCGTGACGCGCTGGCTCCCCCGGCGCGCAGCCGACGCCACGGGCGCTGCCCCGCCTGCTCAGCGGCTGGTCGAGGAGACCAGGACCTGGCTGAGCGCCTCGAACTCCTCGAGGCACATTCCGCTCCCGAGCGCCACGCAGTTGAGTGGGTCGGGGGCGACGACGATCGGCATGCTCGTCTCGGCCTGGAGGCGCACGTCGAGCCCGTGGAGAAGCGCCCCACCGCCGGTGAGGACGATGCCCTGGGTCATGATGTCCGCGGAGAGCTCCGGAGGCGTCTTGTCGAGCGTCACCTTGACGGCGTCGATGATCGCAGCGAGCGGCTCCTCGATGGCCTTTCGGATGTCCCTGGTCGACGTGACGATCGTCTTCGGCAGGCCGCTCACGAGGTCGCGGCCGCGGATCTCCGCGTGGAGCTCCTCCTCGAGCTCGCACGCGGAGCCGAGTGCCATCTTGATCTCCTCGGCCGTCCGGTCTCCGAGCGCGAGGCTGTACTCCTTCTTCACGAACGAGATGATCGCCTCGTCGAGCTCGTCGCCACCGATGCGGATCGACTGGCTCGTCACGATCCCGCCGAGCGATATCACTGCTACCTCGGTCGTGCCGCCACCGATGTCGACGACCATGTTGCCGGTGGGCTCGTGGACCGGGAGGCCGGCACCGATGGCCGCTGCCATGGGCTCCTCGATGATGTAGGCCTTCCGCGCGCCCGCATACTCGGCTGCCTCCTGGACGGCGCGCTTCTCGACGCCGGTGATCCCCGAGGGCACGCAGATGACCATCCGTGGCTTCGAGAACCGCCGCGGGTGCACCCTCCGGATGAAGTACCGCAGCATCATCTCGCAGATCTCGAAGTCAGCGATGACCCCGTCCTTCAGCGGGCGGATGGCCTGGATGTTGCTCGGTGTGCGCCCGATCATCCGCTTCGCCTCTGCGCCGACAGCGAGCGGGTGACCGTCCTTCACGTTGATCGCGACGACCGAGGGCTCGTTCAAGACGATGCCCTTTCCGCGGACGTAGACGAGGGTGTTTGCCGTACCCAGGTCGACCGCCATGTCGCGACCGCCGAATCCGAACATTTTGTCGCTCATGGCGTCAGCTCCAAGTTCACATGCAGGTCGACCGCGCAAGGTTAGGAGATCGCCGCGGGCGCAACAAGGCGCCTCCCGTGGCAAGGTCACCGACGGCCGCAGCGCGGCGGACCGTGGCGTGACCGGTCAGCGCAACGTCGGGAAGAAGAGCGCGATCTCCCGTCGCGCCGAGTCCGGTCCGTCCGAGCCGTGGACGAGGTTCTCCGACGTCATCGTCGCGAGGTCCCCCCGGATGGTGCCAGGAGCGGCATCTGCGGGGTTGGTGACGCCCATGAGGGACCGGACGATCCTCCAGGTGTCCTCGGGCCCCTCGACGACCATGACCAGCGACGGCGAGCGCGAGATGAACTTCACGAGACCATCGAAGAAAGGCTGCCCCCGATGCTCGGCGTAGTGCAGCTCCGCGACGTCCGGCTCGATGACACGCAGCTCAGCAGCGGCAAGGCGGAGGCCCTTGGCCTCGATGCGGGCGAGGATCTCCCCGGCGAGACCACGCTCTACGGCGTCTGGCTTGCAGATCACGAGTGTCCTGTTCATGGCGGCAAGCACCCTAGTCGGCGCGCAGCCGCCCGCGCTTCACCCACCACGTAGAGCGAGCCGGTCACGAGCACGAGGTCGTCCGGACCCACTTGCCCGAGTGCGAGCCGGAGGGCCTCCGGCACGGAGCCGGCCAGCTCGACCGGGAGATCGAGCCCTCGCGCCGCCTCGGCGATCGCGGCGGCAGGAAGGGCCCGCGGTGACGGCGGCGCGCACGCGACGACGAGTGCCACGCGCTCTGCCCCGAGCGCCCCGAGCAGCTCGGCCGGGTCGCGGCCGCGCAGGCAGCCGGCGACGACTACGACACGTGGCAATGCCGCGAAGTCGTCGGCGAGCGCAGTCGCGAGCGCAGCGGCTCCTGCCGCGTTGTGCGCACCGTCGAGCAGGACGAGCGGGCGCCTGCCGACGATCTCGAGGCGGCCGGGCACCGTCGTGGCCGCGAAGGCCTCGGCGACCACGTCGGCTGCGAGTGGCGCACCGAGCAGGCCCTCTGCCGCGGCGAGCGCGGCGGCGGCATTGTCCCCCTGGTGGGGGCCGAAAAGCGGAAGGAAGACGTCGTCGTACGCCCCCCCGGGCGTCCTCAGGTCGAGGAGCCGTCCCCCGTGCGCAGGGCGGTTCACGACGCAATCGAAGTCGCCGCCGCGACGCCAGACCTCGCGAGCGCCCACCGACCGGGCCTCGTCGAGGAATACCTGAGCGACCTCCGGGTCGCGCTCGCCGAGGACGAGCAACGAGCCCGGCTTGACGATGCCCGCCTTCTCCCCGGCGATCTCGACCCGGGTCGAGCCGAGGATCTGCACGTGGTCGAGCTCCACGTTCGTCACGACCGCGACGCTCGCGTGCGCGACGTTCGTCGCGTCGAAGCGGCCACCGAGGCCGACCTCGACGACAGCGACGTCGACGGCGATGTCAGCGAACCAGCGGAATGCAGCGGCCGTCACGAGCTCGAACCACGTCGGCGGGACCGTCCATCCCTCCCGCCCGACGAGGAACGCCTCGAGAGCTGCGAGAGCCTCCAGCTCCTCCTCGAGCTCGGTGTCGTCGATCGGCTGGCCGTCGCGGACGAGGCGCTCGTTTAGGCGCTCGAGGTGCGGGCTCGTGTACGTACCCACCGACAGCCCCTGAGCACCGAGCAGGGTCGAGCAGATCCGCGTCGTCGAGCCCTTGCCATTCGTCCCCGTCACATGGACGACGGGATACGACGCCTCCGGATCGCCCATCGCCGCGAGCAGCGGCGCCATGCGACCGAGAGTCGGCGCCGCCGCCCTTCCGGCGACGCCGCGCTCTATCGCCTCGAGGTTGACGTGGCGGTCGAGCCACGCGAGGGCGTCACCGAGCGAACCCGGAAGCGCCGCCTCGTGACCGTTGCTCGCGGAGCGGTGCCCGGTGTCGTCAGGAGGCCGCACGACGCGGGCGGTCGGACTTCTCGCCGGTGCCGCGAGGGAGAAGGCTCGGCGCGACACGCTCGAGCACCACGCCCTTGTCGATGACGCAGCGACCGACGTCGCTCCTGCTCGGAAGGTCGTACATCACGTCGAGGAGCACCTCCTCGAGGATCGCACGAAGGCCACGGGCTCCCGTGCCTCGCAGGAGCGCCTGGTCCGCTATCGCCTCGAGAGCGTCCGGCGTGATCTCGAGCTCGACCCGGTCGAGCTCGAAGGTGCGCTGGTACTGTTTGACCAGCGCGTTCTTCGGCTCCACGAGGATCTGGACGAGCGCCTCGCGGTCGAGGTTCGACACCGCCCCGATGACCGGTAGCCGGCCGACGAACTCCGGGATGAGCCCGAACTTGAGCAGGTCTTCGGGGAGGACCTCTAGAAGGAGCTGGCTCTCCTCGTGCCTGCGCGAGCGACGCACATCGGCCCTGAAGCCGATGCCCGAGCGCCCGACGCGCGAGTCGACGATCTTGTCGAGACCGGCGAACGCCCCCCCGCAGATGAACAAGACGTTCGTCGTGTCGATCTGGATGAACTCCTGATGGGGGTGCTTGCGCCCTCCCTGCGGCGGGACCGAGGCCGTCGTCCCCTCGAGGATCTTCAGCAGCGCCTGTTGCACACCTTCACCCGAGACGTCCCGAGTGATCGAGGGATTCTCGCTCTTGCGAGCTATCTTGTCGATCTCGTCGATGTAGATGATCCCGGTCTCGGCCTTCTTGACGTCGTAGTCCGCGGCCTGGATCAGCTTCAACAAGATGTTCTCGACGTCCTCACCGACGTACCCCGCCTCGGTGAGCGCCGTGGCGTCCGCGATCGCGAACGGGACGTTCAACATCCGGGCGAGCGTCTGCGCGAGGAGCGTCTTGCCGCAACCGGTCGGCCCGAGGAGCAAGATGTTCGACTTGGCGAGCTCGATCCCGGTGTCGCCCGACGATCCTGCCTGGACGCGCTTGTAGTGGTTGTACACCGCCACAGACAGGATCTTCTTCGCCTGGTCCTGGCCGACCACGTAGTCGTTCAGGAACTCGAAGATCTCACGGGGCTTCGGCAGGTCCTCGAAGCGCACCTCCGAGGTCTCGGACAGCTCTTCCTCGATGATGTCGTTGCACAGCTCGATGCACTCGTCGCATATGTACACACCGGGACCAGCGATGAGCTTCTTCACCTGCTTCTGCGACTTGCCGCAGAAGCTGCACTTCACCAGCTCACCCCCGTCGCCAAACTTGGCCACGTCCCCTCCCCCGGTCAGGCTGCGCCTATGGCGGACATGGCGTCGGGCAGCTCCCTCGTCATGATGACCTCGTCGATCACGCCGTACTCGCGGGCCTCCGCCGCGCTCATGATGAAATCCCTGTCCGTGTCGCGCTGGATCCGCTCGATCGACTGCCCGGTGTCGTCGGCGAGCATCTCGTTCAGCATGTCTCGCATGCGGAGGATCTCCTTCGCCTGGAGCTCGATGTCCGTCGCCTGTCCGGCTGCGCCACCGTAGGGCTGGTGGAGCATGATCCTCGCGTGTGGCAGGGCGAACCGCTTGCCGTGCGTGCCGGCTGCCAGCAGGACCGCTGCGGCCGACGCGGCCTGGCCGAAGCAGAAGGTCGACTTCTCCGCTCGGATGAACTTCATCGTGTCGTATATCGCGAACAGTGCGGTGATGTCCCCGCCCGGCGAGTTGATGTAGAGGTTGATGTCCTTCTCGCCGTCCTCCGACTCGAGGAAGAGCATCTGGGCGCAGACGAGGTTCGCGACGGTGTCGTCGATCGGGGTGCCTATGAAGATGATGCGCTCACGGAGCAAGCGCGAGTACAGGTCGTACGAGCGCTCCCCGCGGCTCGAGGTCTCGACGACCATCGGGACGAGGTACCCGGACGCGCTCAACCTTCGACCTCCTCGGGGACGACGTCCTCGGACAGCTCGTCCAGATCGACCAGCAGCTCCGACCTCTCCATCGGTCTCCCCTCGTCGTCGACGATGGCGACGTGCTCCACCAGCCACGTCAGTGCCTTCGCCGATCTCAACTGCGAGCGTAGCCCAGCCATCCTGCCCTCCCGCTCGAACAACGAACGGACCCGGCTCGGCGCCTGCTTCTCCTGCTCCGCGATGCGGACGATCTCTTCGTCGATCTCCGACTCGTCGACCTCTATCCCCTCAGCCTCGGCGAGCGCCCGCAGGGCCAGGTCCGCCTTGACCTGCAGCTTGGCCTGCTCGCCGAGCTGGGCGAGGACGTCGTCGCCACTCTGCCCCGTAGCCGCGAGATAGTCTTCGACAGTCGCTTGCTGGTGCGAGAGGCGGTGGACGAGCTCGTTGGCGAGGCGCTCGGTCTCCTCGGCTACGAGCACCGTAGGCGGCTCGTCGGCGACGAGAGCGGCCAGCGCCTCGACGGCCCGCTCGCGCAGCGCGAGGCGCGCCTGGAAGTGCCGGACGCGCGCGAGGCGGCTCCGCAGGTCGGCACGCAGCTCCCCGATCGTCTCGAACTCGGAGGCGTCCGAAGCGAAAGCGTCGTCTACGTCAGGCAGGACCTTCTCTCGTACCTGCTTGACAGCCACCTCGAGATGCGCAGGACCGCCCGGTGCGTCGTCCGCGTCGAACGAGAAGCTCGTGCCGGCGCTCGCACCGCGCAACTGGTCGTCCGCGGCCTCGACGATGCCACCTGTCCCCACCTCGTACACGAGATCGTCCGCCGTCAGCCCCTCGGCGGGAGTCCCGTCGCGACTGCCGTGGACGTCGAGCGTCACGAGGTCGCCGTCAGCCGCGGCGCGGTCGACGACCCTCAGCTCCGCGAACTGCTCGCGCAACCTGTCGACCTGGCCGTCGATCTCCGCGTCACTCGGCTCGAGCGCAGGAAGGGAGATCTCGAGCCCCTCGTAGCCGACGACGGACACCCGGGGACGCACCTCGACCACGGCGTCGAACGCCACGGGACCCGACTCCTCGCCGGACGTCACGTCGATCTCCGGCGGAGCGATCACGTCGAGAGACGTCTCGACAACCGCGTCCGCGTAGACGCGCGGCAACATGTCTCGTAGCACCTCCTCCCGGACGATCTTGGGCCCGAGACGCGCCTCGAGCAGGCGCCGCGGCGCCTTGCCCGGGCGGAAGCCCGGGACGCGGGCCTCCCGGGTGAGCCGGCGAAAGGTGTCGTCCTCCGCTCGGCGTATCTCCTCCTCGTCGACCTCGACGGTGAGCTTGACCTGGTTGCCCTCGAGGGGCTCGGCGGAGGTGCGCATACGAGTCGCTGAGTCTACCGGGGTCTGGTGGGCCCCCTCGACGCGAAAGAGAGGACCACCGAGCCGGCGGCGAAGGCGACGACGGACCCGAGAAGGAGGCCGACCCGAGCACCGGCGAGGAGCGCCGGCGCGCCCGCGAACGCCCGGTCGGCGACGAGCAGCGGCACGGTGAAGCCGACGCCACAGAGAAGTCCCGCACCGAGGAGCTGGGCGGTGCTCACCCCTTCGGGCAAGCGCCCTCGCGCGAGCCGGACCGCGACCAGCGTCGCCGCCGTCACCCCGAGGCTCTTGCCGGCGACGCGCGCGACCGTCGTCGCGACGAGGACGCGCTCGGCTCCAGGTGCCGACAAGAGCCCCGACGCCAGGTCGACGCCGGCGTTGCCAAGCGCGAACAGCGGGAGCACGACGAGATCGGCGACGATCCCGACACGAAGCTCGAGCGACCCCGGCTCGCCGCGCACGGGCGGGAGCGCCACCCCGACCGCCACACCGGCGAGCGCCGGCTCCACGCCCGACGAGACGAGAGCCTCCCAGCAGGCAAGTCCCACGACGAGAAAGGGCCATGCCGCGCAGACTCCCCACCGGCGCAGGAGGACGAGGAGCACGACACAGCCGAGCGCCACCCCGAGCCGTCCGAGGTCGATCCCGCTCGAGTAGCCGAGGACGAGCACTGCGAGCGAACCGAGGTCGTCGGCGACCGCTAGGGCGAGGACGAACAGTCGCAACGCGGCCGGGACGCGCCGACCGAGGATGGCGAGCGCGCCCACGGCGAAGGCGATGTCCGTGGCGGTCGGCACGCCTGCGCCGCGCGTGAACCCGCCGCCGTGGGCTACTAGGAGGTACGAAAGAGCTGCGCCGCCCATCCCCCCGGCAGCCCCCGCGACGGGCAAGAGCGCGACCCGACGGTCAGACAGCTCCCCGTAGCTCAGCTCCCTCGAGAGCTCCAAGCCCACGACGAGGAAGAAGAGCGCCATCGCAGCGTCGTCGATCCACGCGCCGATGTCGCCGGGAAGGCGGACGAGCCCGGCTCCCCGCGTCGTCGCGAGGTGCCAGAACCCCGCATAGCTGCCGGGATCGAGGCTCGCCCATATGACCGAGGCAACCGCCGCCACCGCTAGCAGCAGGCCGGTGCGAGCCTCCGCCGTGCCGAGGAGAGGCGAGCCGTCCCCGGCCGGCGTAGCATCGCGGGGCTGGCGTGACGACAGCGGGGAGTAGCGCAGCTTGGTTAGCGCGCCTGCTTTGGGAGCAGGAGGCCGCGGGTTCGAATCCCGCCTCCCCGACACCGTCGCTCGTGCTCGGCCGCGCCGAGCTCAGTCGACCAACCCGAGGCCGAGCGCTGCGGCACCGTAGGCACCCGAGCGGGGGCCGAGCTCCGCGAGGACGATCGGGACCGCCTGGTCGCCTCGGCCGCGCCGGCCGGACGCAGCGAACGCGGCGACGGTCGGGTCGAGAAGGACGCGACCGGCCCCCGCCAGTCCTCCGCCGATGAGCACGAGCCCGGGGTCGAGAACCTCGACGAGGTTCGCGATGCCGGTCGCGAGATGGCCCCCGAGCTCGGCGAAGAGCACGAGCGCGTCCGCGTCCCCCTCCTTGGCTGCGGCGAGGACGTGCTCGCCGCGAAGCTCGGCGATCTCCCCTCCCGCGAGCACGAGAGCGCGCCCGGCCTTGCCTTCGCCGGCCGCGCGCCGGGCGAAGCGGGCGAGCGCGCTCCCCGAGGCGAACTGCTCGAAGCAGCCCTTGCGCCCGCAGGTACAGACCGGCCCGCTCGGGTCGACGACGATGTGGCCGACCTCGCCTGCGAAGCCTCGGGCTCCGCGCAGCACCCTCCCGCCACTCACGATCCCCCCGCCGATGCCCGTCCCGAGGGTGACGACGAGCGCGTCCTGCTCGCCGCGGGCTGCACCAAAGGCGAGCTCGCCGACGGCGGCGCACGTCGCGTCGTTGTCGAGCACGAGACGCCAGCGCGGCCCCTCGCCCGACATCGCGAGCAGCCGGTCGGCGAAAGCGGCGCGCACGGGCAGGCCCTCGAGTGCCGGGAGGTTGGGGCTGTCGTAGAGCGATCCGTCGGAGGCGACCAGGCTCGGCACGCCGACGCCTACGCCGACGACCGCGGCGCGCTGGTCGCCGAGGAGGGCCACGATCGCGTCGGCCGCCTCGGTGAGCGCCTCGAGGAGCTGGCCGGGCACCCTCGGCGAATCGACCCGCGTCTCGGCGACGAGGTCACCTTCGTCGGTCACTGCGCACGCGAGTATCTTGGTGCCGCCGACGTCCAGCCCGAGACCGATCCCCATGGCGAGAGGACGTTAACAGGACACCGCCCGCGCCGCCGAGGGCTATCGTGGCTGGCCTCGGCGCCTCGCGGGCGTAGCTCAATGGTAGAGCTCCAGCCTTCCAAGCTGGCCATGCGGGTTCGATTCCCGTCGCCCGCTCCAGCGTTACTCCTGGTCAGCGTTACCCCTGGTCAGCAACCCAGAGCACCTGAGTTCTCCCGTGTCACCGCCACAATCGCATGACAAGCGCAGAGCAAGGCACAGCGGGAAGCCGCGAGATCCGCAGCCGTCGCACCGGTCTGCGAACGGGTGCATCGCGCAGGGATCGTCGCAGAAACGCGGCAGCCGTCCCGCGGGTGTTGTGCGTCGTCGCCAGCCGGACTGCATCGCGCTGCCAGCTCCGGGTGCCGGGGACCGGGAGTGGCGAAAGACCGCAGCCGCCTTGTCGCGGGCGAGGTAGCCGAGGACAGGCGGGCCGAAGCGTCTCCGGGGGACGGCGAGATCCACGCGCCACCGACACGTCGAGGTCCGCGCGCCGGGGCGGACGGCTGCCTGCCCGTTCGCCGCTCGACGAGGGAGAAGAGGAGGTCGGGCGCGTCGCGACAACTCTCGCCATCGCGGGCGCTCGTCCCTTCGGCTCGCGACACTGCTCAGCCTCGACCCACTCGCACGACCGCCTTGATGATCGCGGGGTCACGACGTGCGGCGAGGAGCGCCTCTTCGGTGCTCGCGAGCGGGAAGCTCGCATCCACGAGCG
>JAJZCK010000085.1 GCA_021846125.1 Actinomycetes bacterium
ACGCCGTCGTTCGTGATCGTCGGGGCGCCCCACTTCTTGTCCAGCACGACGTTGCGGCCTTTCGGGCCCAGCGTCACCTTGACGGCATCTACCAGCTGGTTCATGCCGCGCTCGAGGGCCCGTCGGGCCTGCTCGTCGAAGCTGATCAACTTCGGCATCTTCGGGTGTCCTCCCTAGGCTGCTCGGCGACGCCGAGCTATTGGCACTCTCCTGTGTCGAGTGCCAATAGCAAACCACGCCACGGCCCGGCGTGCAAGATCGCCTGCTCGGCACCCCGCCCGCTAACCTCCGGCGCGGTGGGCCGGCGCGACGTGGGAGCGGGCGGCTCCGAGGTCGGCAGGCGGCTCGTCGCGCTCTTCGCCGTGGCGGTCGGGGTCTCGGTGGCGAACCTCTACTACCTTCAGCCCCTCCTTCCCCTCCTGCGTCGCGACTTCCACGTTCCGGCGGGCCTGGCGGCGCTCGCGACGACGGCGACGCAGCTCGGCTATGTCCTCGGGCTCGCGCTGCTCCTGCCGTTGGCCGACCTCGTCGAGCGGAGGAAGCTCGTGGTGACGACGGCCCTGGCGTGCGCGGGAGCGCTCGTCGTCGCCGCGTCGGCACCCGACTTCGCGCTGCTGCTCGTCGGGCTCCTCCTCGTCGGCGCCTCGGCGGTCGTGGCGCAGATGCTCGTCCCGTTCGCGGCCGCGCTCGCGCCGGCTCGCGAGCGCGGTCGCGTCGTCGGATCGGTGATGAGCGGGCTGCTCCTCGGGATCCTCCTCGCGCGGACCTTCGCGGGCTTCGTCGCCGGGGCGTCGAGCTGGCGGGTCCTGCTCTACCTCGCCGCCGGGGCGATGGCGTGCACCGCGCTCGCACTCGGCGCGCGGCTCCCCGTCTTCGTCCCGTCTTCCGGCCTTGCCTACCCCCGGCTCCTCGCGTCGCTCGTCGAGCTGTTGCGCACCGAGCCTGTGCTCCGGCGCCGCGCCCTGCTCGGTGCGCTCGGCATGGGCTGCTTCAGCACGCTTTGGACATGTGTGGCGTTCCTCCTCGCGGGTGCGCCCTATCACTACAGCGTGGACCGCATCGGGTTGTTTGGCCTGGTGGGAGCCGCAGGAGCGCTCATGGCGAGCCTTGCGGGACGGCTCGCGGACCGTGGGCACGCGCCACGGCTCACCGTGTTCGCGGCTGTCTGCCTGGCGTCGTCGTTCCTGCCGATCTACGTCGGAGCGCACTCGCTCGCCGCGCTCGTCGTCGGGATCGTCGTCCTCGACGTCGGCGCCCAGGGCATGCAGATCACGAACCAGAGCGAGATATACCGCCTGCGCTCTGACGCGGGTGCACGCCTCAACGCGGTCTACATGGTCTCCTACTTCGTCGGCGGCACCGCCGCGTCCGCGCTGTCGGGGCTCCTCTACGCGCGTGCGGGCTGGGCGGGGGTGTCCGCTCTCGGAGCGGCGCTCGGCACCGCGGCCGTCGGGATCGCGGTCGTCAGCCTCCGGCGACCGCCGGGACGACGGACAGGGTCTGGCCGTCGCTGACGGGTGTGTCGAGCCCCTCGAGGAAGCGGACGTCCTCGTCGGCAAGGAACAAGTTGACGAAACGGCGCAGGGCGCCGTTGTCGTCGAGGAGCCTCTCGCCGATGCCGGGATGGAGCGAGTCGAGCGAGGCGAGCGCCTCGCGTACCGTGGCCGCCTCGACGGCGACCTCGCCGGAGCCGCCCGTGAGCTGGCGAAGCTGGGTCGGGATGCGTACGGAGACGCTCATCTCATCAGTCCTTCCTGTTGGATCGCTGCAAAGGCCTCGAGCGTCGGCTCGATCACGGCCGACGGCCCGACGGTGTCGCCGAGCGCCTCGACGGTCTTCAGCCCGGTGCCGGTGACGTAGGCGACCACGCGCTCGTCGTGTCGGACGACCCCGGCGGCGGCGAGCTTTGCGAGCGTCGCGATCGTCACCCCGCCGGCTGTCTCGGCGAAGATCCCTTCGGTGCGGGCGAGCAGCCTCATGCCTTCGACGATCTCGTCGTCGGTCACCGAGGCGATCGCGCCCCCGCTCGAGCGGACCACTCCGAGCGCGTAGTAGCCGTCGGCCGGATTGCCGATCGCGAGCGACTTCGCGATCGTGTCCGGTCGCACGGGCCGCACGACGTCGGAGCCTTCGGCGAAGGCGGTCGCGACCGGCGAGCAGCCGGCCGCCTGCGCGCCGGAGATCCGCACGCCGTCGCCGCCCTGCGCGAGGCCCACGAGCCCGAGCTCGTGGAAGCCCTTGTGGATCTTGGTGAGCTGGCTGCCGGAGGCGATCGGCACCACGACGTGGTCCGGCACTGTCCATCCGAGCTGCTCGGCGACCTCGAAAGCAAGGGTCTTCGAGCCCTCCGAGTAGTAAGGGCGTACGTTGACGTTGACGAACGCCCAGTCCGTGTGCTCGCTGGCGAGCTCGGCGCAAAGGCGGTTGACGTCGTCGTAGTTGCCGTCGACGGCGATGAGGTTGCCCCCGAACACCGCGGTCGTCTGGATCTTCACACGCTCGAGGTCCTTCGGCACGAAGACGTAGGACTGCATGCCGGCGCGTGCCGCGTGGGCCGCCACCGAGTTCGCGAGGTTGCCGGTGGAGGCGCAGGCGGCGATCTTGAAGCCGAGCTCGCGCGCCTTGGTGAGGGCAACGGACACGACGCGGTCCTTGAACGACCCTGTGGGGTTGCGGGTGTCGTTCTTCACGTAGAGCTCGCCGAGGCCGAGCTCGGCGGCGAGGCGATCGGCCCGCACGAGGGGCGTGAAGCCCGCGCCGAGCTCGACAGGGGACTCGGCCGACGCGGGGAGCAGGTCCGCGTAGCGCCAGATCGTCGCCGGGCCCGCAGCGATCTTCTCCCGCGAGATGCTCGCCGCGACCGCCTCGTAGTCGTAGGCGACCTCGAGGGGACCGAAGCAGAAGTCGCACACGTGGGAGGCGGCGGCGGGATAGACGCGGCCACACTCACGGCAACGCAGACCTTCGACGAAGCTCACGGCGAGTCTCCTTCTCATCGCTCGGGCATTGGCACCTGGAGCACCACGCACGTGCCGCATCTCGGCTCCACGCGTCCTGCACTGGTTGCCGCGGCGTCTACGGGCCCGTCCCTCGACCGCTCTTGATGGTGGCAACAGTGTGGACGAACCCGTGCCGTTCGTCAACGTCGCCCGCGGCCCGCGCGATTGCCGGGGTCGGCCGCAGCGGCGAAGATGGTCGCCGTGGGCACGTCCGCGGGGTCGATCGGGACGTTCGACCACCGGGAGTTCCCTGTCGCTCGTGCGGCCGGTCTCAAGGGATCCCGCACGGTCTCGGTGTGCATCCCCGCCCGGGACGAGGCTGCGACGGTGGCGAGGATCGTCGCGACGGTGCGCGACGGCCTAATGGGTCGTGCCGGGCTCGTCGACGAGCTCGTGGTCGTGGACGACGGCTCGCTCGACGCCACGGCGTCGCTCGCCGCACGTGCCGGTGCACGCGTCGTCACGAGCGGGTCACGAGGCACCGGTGGCGAGCCGGTCGCGGCAGGCAAGGGAGGCGCGATGCGCGCCGGCGTAGCCGCGACGACGGGCGACATCGTCGTGTTCCTCGACGCAGACGTCACGAACATGCGGCCGCACTTCGTCTCGGGCCTCGTGGGCCCGCTCCTCGCGTGCGCTCGGACCGTCCTCGTGAAGGGCAGCTACACGCGCCCGCTGCACGGCAGCCCGAGCGGGGGAGGCCGCGTGACCGAGCTCGTCGCTCGCCCGCTCCTCGCGCTCTTGTTCCCCGAGCTCGCTGGCGTCGCGCAACCGCTCGCCGGAGAGACCGCTGTCCGCCGCACGGCGCTCGACGAGATCGAGCTGGCACCCGGCTACGGCGTCGAGATGGCGCTGTTGCTCGACGTCGCGGAGCGCTTCGGCCCTGCCGCGATCGCCCAGGTGGACCTCGGCGCTCGCGCGCACCGCAACCGCACGCTCGCCGAGCTCGCTCCCCAGGCGCGCGAGGTGATCGCCGCGGCGCTCGCGCGTGCGCGGGCTCCGGCAGGGTGAGCGATCTCGTCGTCGTCTCCAACCGCGGTCCCGCGACCTTCTCGGTCGACGCGGACGGCTCGCTCGTCGCACGCCACGCGGCAGGTGGGCTCGCGCCGAGCCTCGTGAGCGCGCTCTCTGGCACGGGAGCGCTGTGGATCGCCACCGCGATGAGCGACGGTGACCGCCGGGTCGCCGTCGAAGGGTTGCCCGCGTCCCTCGCCGGCGGGATCGGGCTCCGGCTCGTCGACGTCGGTCCGGAGGTACGAGATCTCGCATACCGAGTCGTCGCGAACGGGACCTTGTGGTTCTTGTACCACGGCCTGTTCGACCAGGTTCGCCAGCCGCGGTGCGACCGGAGCTGGCACGAGGCCTGGGCCGGCTACCGCGAGTTCAACCGGCTGATCGCCGAGGAGGTCGCGTCCTCGGCAGACGAGGGGGCGACCGTCGTCGTCAACGACTACCACCTCGCGCTGCTCGGCAGCCATCTTGCCGGGCTGCGCCCGGACCTCTCGACGGTTCACTTCCACCACACCCCGTTCTGCACGCCGGAGGAGCTGCGCATCCTCCCGAGTGCCGTGGTCACCGAGCTCGTCGGGAGCCTCGCCGCCTTCGGCGCGTGCGGGTTCCACACCCGGCGCTGGGCAGAGAGCTTCCGCCGCTGCGTCGAAGCCGTCGCTTGCGAGGCGCCAGCGGTCTTCGTCGCCCCGCTCGGGCCCGACGCGACGGAGCTCACCCGCGTCGTGGGCTCGCCGGGGACCGTGCGCAAGCGAGCCGAGCTCCTCGAGCGTCTCGGCGGCCGGGCGCTCGTCTTGCGCAGCGACCGGGTGGAGCTCTCGAAGAACCTGCTCCGGGGCTTCCTCGCCTTCGGCGAGCTCCTCGAGGAGCGGCCGGAGCTGCGGAGCCGGGTGGTCTTCATCGCGCGCACCTATGCGTCCCGGGAGGACCTGCCCGAGTACGTCGCCTACAGGACCGAGGTCGAGGAGCTCGTGGCACGCCTGAACGAGCGCTTCGGCTCCGGCCGTCGCCCGCCGGTCGAGCTCGAGGTGGCGGACGACTTCGAGGCGTCGGTCGCCGCGCTCTGCTCCTACGACGTGCTCCTCGTCAACCCTCTCCGCGACGGGATGAACCTCGTCGCGAAGGAGGGACCGGTCGTCAACGACCGGCACGGGGTCCTGGCCCTCTCGCGGGAGGCGGGTGCGTTCGACGAGCTCGGCAGCGCCGCGCTCGCCGTCGAGCCGTTCGACGTGAGCGGCACGGCTGCCCAGCTCGGGCGCGCGCTCGACATGGACCCGGTGGAGCGTGCCCGGCGGTCCGGCGAGCTCGCTCCGGTCGCTGCCGGTCGCACTCCGGCTTCCTGGTTCGCCGAGGTGGCCAGGGCTGCCCGACGGCCGCGCCGCGGCGACGGTGTCGGGTCCTGACGCCGGGCGGCGCCCTCGACGGCGCCCCGGTCAGATCCGGTCCGCCAGCGCGGCAAGGAACGCGCAGGCAGCAGCTGGCCCGTCGAGCGTCGCGTCCGCGCGGCAGACGAGGGCGCGCGGCGCCTCCGGGCCGCCGACGGCGAGCCGCCACGTGCGCCCTCGGCCCGACCGTGCGAGCTCGGCGAGCGCGACGAACGCCGGGACGTCTCCGATGTCGTCGCCGAGGAAGCAGGTGGCCCGGGCCCCGTCCGCGAGCTCGCGGACCACGTCGCCCTTGTCCGCCGCTCCTGGTGCCAGCAGCTCGGCGGACATCTTCCCCATGCGGAGCTCGAGGCCGTGGCGGGCCGCGGCCTCGAGAGCGGCGTGCACGGCGAGCGGCTCCGTGCTCGGAGCGCCCCGCCAGTGCAGGACGGTCGACACCTGCTTGGTCTCGACCTCGACCCCCGACGCCAGCTCGGCGCGCAGCTCGCCCGCGACGAGCTCGAGGACCGCGCGCCAGCGAGCGCTCGGCTGGCGACGGGTCACCGACCCGTCGGCGGCGACGTGCTCTGCACCGTAGAGGCCGTAGGCGTCGAGAGGCGAGCGACCTTCCCCGATGCGGAGCGCTCCCACGAGGAAGTCGACCGGCCGACCGGACACCACGGCGACCCGTCCGAGCTTGCTCGCGAGGCGGTGGAGCGAGTCGATCGCGCCGGGCAGCGCAGCCGCGGCACGGGGATCGTCGACGATCGGTGCGAGCGTGCCGTCGAAGTCGCTGAGGACGCAGCTCGCGCCCGGGTCCAGTGCGAGCGCGTCGAGCGCGTCCGCGACGACCCCGGAGAAGCCGTGCGCTGCGCGGGCGTCCCGGCGTTCGGGCCCGACGTCCGGCTCGTGCGCCTCGCCGCTCAGTGCGGGCGGCGCCGTCGCGGCGCCTCGCCGGCGAAGCGTGCCCGTCGCCGCTCGTCACGCCGGCGCCTGAGCCGGCGCACGAGCAAGGGATCGTAGGCGAGAGCGCATGGGGAGTCGAGCAGGCGCTCGAGCGCCGAGCGGTAGGCCGACGGCGACATGTCGAGGCACCGGCGGATCGCTGTGCCCTTCGGCTCGCGTCCGGCCTCGAGCCACCAGCCGCGCTCGAAGTCGACGAGCGCCTTCTCGCCAGCCGTCAGGTCCATCGGCGGTCCGTCACGGCAACGACAATGCCAAGGCGGCGCGCGCGAAGCAAGGACCGTCGCGCGCGGTCGCCGCACGCCGGGGCGCGCCGTCGCGTGTCAGGCTGTCCGCCTGGCACGACGGCCGGGGCCTGGAGGCAGTGGTGGACGCGGCAGGTGTGAGCTACGTGGTGGCATTCGGCGGAGGCGTCGTCTCCTTCGTGTCTCCGTGCGTGCTCCCCGTCGTCCCCGCCTACCTCTCGATGGTCACCGGGCTCGACCTCGCCGAGTCCGAGCTCGGGGCACGGCGCCAGCTGGGCAGGATCGCCCGCGACACGCTGCTGTTCGTCGCCGGCTTCGGTGCGGTCTTCGTCCTCGAGGGGATGATCGCGACGTCCGTCGGCGGCGCGCTGACACGTGACAAGGTGCTCCTCGGCGAGGTGTCGGGAGGCGTCGTGATAGCGATGTCGCTCTTCATCGCCGGTTCGCTGGTGCTGCGGGCGCCCTTCCTCTACGGCGAGGCGCGCTTCCACCCGAGCGCGTCGCGTTTCGGCCCGTTCTACGCGCCCGTTGCGGGAGTGGCATTCGGCTTCGGTTGGACCCCGTGCATCGGTCCCGTCCTCGCGTCCGTCCTCGCGGTCGCGTCGACGGACAGGGGAGTCGGCCAGGGAGCTCTGCTGCTCCTCGTCTACACGGCCGGCCTCGGCGTGCCGTTCCTCGTCGTCGGCTGCGGGCTCGGTCGGATCACCGGCGCGATGGGCTGGATGAAGCGGCGCTCGCGGGCCGTCACGATCGCGTCGTCCGTGCTCCTCGCCGGCTTCGGTGTCCTGCTCCTGCTGGACCGGCTGCCGTGGCTCACCTCCGAGCTCGAGCACTGGATGACGGCGGCCGGTCTCGGCCGTCTCGTCACCGCGGGATGAGCGGGGAGACGGGCGACCCGGGCACGGATCTCGCCTTCGGCTCGCTCTCGGGCCTCGCCCGGCTCCTTCGAGCCGGCGAGGTGACGAGCGTCGAGATCGTGGAGCTGGCGCTCGACCGTGTCGCGTCCCTCGACAGCGCCGGCCCGTCGCTGCGCTCGGTGCTCGCCGTCGATCCCGACGCACCGGGGCACGCAGCCGCTCTCGACGCCGAGCGCCGGGCCGGGCACGTGCGCGGGCCGCTGCACGGCGTCCCCGTGCTCGTGAAGGACAACATCGAGACGTCCGGGGTGCTCGGCGCCACGGCAGGGTCGCTCGCGCTCCTCGGAGTCTCCGTCGAGCAAGACGCGCCGGCCGTCGCCCTGCTGCGCGCCGCCGGAGCTGTCGTGCTCGGCAAGACGAACCTCTCCGAGTGGGCGAACTTCCGGTCCGCGCACTCCGTGAGCGGCTGGAGCGCCGCCGGCGGGCAGACGCGCAACCCGCACGTGCTCGACCGGAGCCCGGGTGGGTCCTCCGCCGGGTCCGGAGCAGCGGTCGCGGCAGGTCTCGTGCCGCTCGCAATCGGCACCGAGACCGACGGCTCGATCGTCTGCCCGGCCGCGTTCAACGGCGTCGTCGGCCTGAAGGCGACCCACGGCCTCGTGAGCGCCGACGGCGTCGTCCCGCTTGCGCCGAGCCAGGACTGCGTGGGACCGATGGGTCGTCACGTCGCCGACGTGGCAGCTGCGCTCGACGTGCTCGTCGCCGGTGGTCCGCCGGGTGGTCGCGTACCGCCAGGGGGCTACGGCTCCCAGGCCGTCGGGGACGGTCTCGCCGGCGCGCGCGTCGGTGTCGCTCGGCTGCACTTCACCGGCGCGAGCCCCGTGGCCGACCGCCTCTTCGAAGACGCGCTCGCCGCGATGCGCGACGGTGGAGCAAGCCTGGTCGATCCTGCCGACGTCCCGACGGCGGTGGAGCTGGCGGGCTTCGCGGACGAGCTGCTCGTGCTGAGCTACGAGATCCACGACTCGCTCGACCGTTACCTGAGAGCTCGAGACGGGGGGCGCGGCGTCTGCCCGGGCTCGCTCGCCGAGCTCGTCGAGTACAACGACGCGCACTTCGAGGACGAGCTCGCGCTCTTCGGCCAGGACCTGCTCGTCGGCGCGCTCGCCACCGACGGGCTCGACAGCCCCGTCTACCGGGCGGCGTTCGCGCGCAACCGCGAGCGAGCCCGCGAGCGCGGCATCGACGCGGCGCTCGCGGGCTCGGGTGCGGACGTGCTCGTGACGCTCACGTCCGGCCCGGCGTGGTGCATCGACCAGGTGAACGGCGATCCGTCGTCCGTCGTGAGCTCGTCCGCCGCTGCGGTCGCCGGCTACCCGACGCTCTCGATCCCGATCGGCATCGCGTCGGGCCTGCCCGTCGGCGTGAGCTTGATCGGTCGACCCTTCGCGGAGGCGACGCTGCTCCGGATCGGCGCCGGCCTCGAGCACGTGCTCGACCTCGACATCCGACCGGGCTTCCTCTCCTCGGTGCCGCTCACCTGAGTGGGCCTGTCGAGCCAGTGCTCCCGTCGGAGATGTGCCTCAGCGGGCGGCGAGCTTTCTCGCGACGAACGGCAGGATGCCGCCCGAGACGAAGTAGGCCGCCTCCGTCGGTGTGTCGATGCGTAGCAGCATCCGCAGCTCGTTGTCGTCGGCGCGGACGGTGACGACGCGGCGGATGAGCTCGCGAGGCTCCACCCCGGCGAGGCCTTCCACCGAGTAGACCTCGTGTCCGGTGAGCGCGTGCGAGGCTACGTCGCCGTCGAGGAACTGGAGCGGGGCGATGCCCATGCCGACGAGGTTCGAGCGGTGGATGCGCTCGAAGCTCTCCGCGAGGACTGCGCGCACGCCGAGCAGAGCCGGACCCTTCGCGGCCCAGTCCCGGGAGGAGCCAGACCCGTACTCCTTGCCAGCGAGCACGACGAGCGGGACTCCTTCGGCCGCGTAGCGCATCGCGACGTCGTAGATCGAACCGTGCTCGCCGTCGGGGAGGTGGGCGCTGACGCCGCCCTCGGCTCCCTGCAGGAGGCGGTTGCGGATGCGCGGGTTCGCGAAGGTCCCGCGCATCATCACCTCGTGGTTGCCGCGTCGCGCGCCGAGGGAGTTGAAGTCCTCGGGAGCGACGCCATGCTCGAGAAGCCAGGTCCCGGCGGGGCTCGTCGCCTTTATCGAGCCCGCGGGAGAGATGTGGTCCGTCGTCACGCTGTCGCCGAGCACGGCGAGTGCACGCGCACCGGAGATGTCGGACACGGCGCGGGGCTCCGCTGTGATCCCGTCGAGGAACGGCGGGCTCTTCACGTAGGTCGACTCTGGCCAGGCGTAGCGCTCGCCAGCGGCTGCGTCGAGGCCGCGCCAGCGCTCGTCGCCCTCGGACACCTCTGCGTAGTCCTTCGTGAACATCGAGGACTGCACGGCCGACGCGGTGACCTCGACCACCTCGGCGCTCGTCGGCCAGATGTCGCGCAGGTAGACGGGCTCTCCCGACGGATCGGTGCCGAGGGGGTCGTGGTACGGATCGATGTCCATCGTCCCTGCGATCGCGTAGGCGACGACGAGCGGCGGCGAGGCGAGGTAGTTCATGCGGGCATCGGGGTGGACGCGGCCTTCGAAGTTGCGGTTGCCGGAGAGCACGGCGACGCACGAGAGCCCGTGCTCGCCGATCGCCGCGGAGATCTCCGGCGCGAGGGGACCGGAGTTGCCGATGCAGGTGGTGCAGCCGTAGCCGACGAGACCGAAGCCGAGCTTCTCGAGGTAGGCGAGCAGGCCAGCCCGCTCGTAGTAGTCGATGACGACGCGCGAGCCCGGGGCGAGCGAGGTCTTCACCCAGGGCTTGGCGAGGAGCCCTCGCTCGACGGCCCTCTTCGCGAGAAGGCCTGCTGCGATCATGACCTGAGGGTTCGAGGTGTTCGTGCAGCTCGTGATCGCGGCGATGACCACGGCACCGTCGCCGAGGACGAACGAGTCGCCGTTCGCGAGCGCGACGGGCACGCCTCCGGCGCCCGGGGACCCGGCTGCTCTTCCGGCCGTCGAGGCCGCGAGCGCCTCGTGGAACATCGTCTTCGAGCGGTCGAGCGGCACCCGGTCCTGCGGTCGCGATGGGCCGGCGAGGCTCGGCACGACGCTCGACAGGTCGAGCGCGACCGTCTCGCTGTAGGCGGGGACGACTCCCGGGTCGTGCCAGAGGCCCTGCTCCTTCGCGTACGCCTCGACGAGGCGCACCTGGCTTTCGGAGCGCCCGGTGAGGCGCAGGTAGCGAAGGGTGTCGCCGTCGATCGGGAAGATCGTCACCGTCGATCCGTACTCCGGTGACATGTTGCCGATGGTGGCCCGGTTCTCCACGGGGACGCTCGCGACGCCCGGTCCGTAGACTTCGACGAACTTGCCGACGACGCCGTGCTTGCGCAGCAGCTCCGCGATCGTGAGCACGAGGTCCGTGGCGGTCGTGCCCTCGGGGAGCTCGCCGTCGAGCCGCAGGCCGACGACCCCCGGAATGAGGAGGGGGATCGGCTGGCCGAGCATCGCCGCCTCGGCCTCGATGCCGCCGACTCCCCACGCGACGATCCCGAGACCATTGACCATTGGGGTGTGCGAGTCGGTGCCGACCAGGGTGTCGGGGTAGGCGTTGCCCTGCGCGTCGGTGAACACGACTCGGGAGAGGAGCTCAAGGTTGACCTGGTGGCAGATTCCCGTGCCCGGCGGGACGACACGGAAGTTCGCAAATGCCTGCTGGCCCCAGCGGAGGAAACGGTAGCGCTCGACGTTGCGCCGGAACTCGACGGCGGCGTTCGTCTCGGCGGCGTCCGGCTGGCCGCTCACCTCGGCGATGATCGAGTGGTCGATGACGAGGTCGACGGGGATCTGCGGGCTTACCGCCGCAGGGTCCCCTCCGAGGCGCTCGACCGCGTCGCGCAGCGCTGCGAGGTCGACGACGCACGGCACGCCTGTGAAGTCCTGGAGAAGTATCCGCGCAGGGGAGAAAGCGATCTCGCGGTCGGTCGGACCCGTCGACGCGTAGCTCGCGAGCGCCTCGATGTCCTCGCCGCGCACGTTGACGCCGTCCTCGTTGCGCAGCAGGTTCTCGAGCAGGATCTTCATCGAGTACGGGAGGCGCTCGACGTCGTGCGACGCTCCCAGCGCGTGGAGCCGGTGGATGGTGTAGCT
>JAJZCK010000086.1 GCA_021846125.1 Actinomycetes bacterium
GTACGGTGTCGGCGTCCTCGAAGCGTCGCTCGACCCGCGCTCGGCGCCGTAGCTCGACGAGCGCATCGACGAACGGCCCGACGACAGCTCGAGGGTCGCGCAGGCCGCCTTCCGCGAGCCGGCCGAGCTCGACGACCATCGCCCGCAGGCTTGCCCGCGCCCGGTCGAGCTCGTCCTGCTGGGGGATGTCGGTCGACCAGTCGACGATCAGCTGCTCGACGCCGAGCACGGCCACGACGGCCGCCATGGCGTCTCGCGTGCCCACTGCTGCGGCAAAGGCAGCTTCCTGCTCGCGCACGAGGTCGAGGAGCGGCGACGCGGTCGAGGTCGGGGTGCCCGGGGACGGGTTGCTCGCGGCCGTCACCGTCTCGCCCTCGCGAGCCGGCGCGTCGCGTGGCCGTGGGTCGGTCGGTGCCGCCGCCGGCGCACCGTGGGCAGCGGCGAGGAGGTCCGTCAGGGCGATCTCGGTCCCCGCGGCGAACGTCGTCGAGCGCCCGTGCTTGCGAACGGTGACGACGCCGAGCCCGGTGACCGACACGGAGCCCGTGCCGAGGTCGACGACACATGCCGTGTGCTCGTCGATGCCGAGGACGGCGTGGCTTTCGGGCAGGAGCTCCTCCATCGCGGCGAGCCGCCGCTCGCCGAGGTAGCAGAAGCGCGTGTCGTGGGTGCCACCCTCGGCGTTGTTGTAATGAGGGACGATCGCCACGTCTAGGCCGACCGCGCCGAGCACGTCGAGACCGTCCAGCCAGCGCGGGTCCGCTCCGGCTTTGTAGATCTCGTACACGGGCACCGTGAAGGCGCCGAGGGTGAGCGCCGCGGCGCTCGCGAACGTCACCGCCCCGCCCCGGGTGAGCTTCTCGACGAGCAGGCCCGGCACCACACCGCCGCGCCAGCAGCGGAGGGCGAACGTCGGGCTGCCGGGGCCGGAGAAGACATAGCGCGCGTCGCGTAGCTTCGCGGTGAGCTCCTCGGCGGCGAAGGGATCGTCGCCGAGGAGGGGCCCCGCATCCGAGCCGTCGCCGCAGCCCGCGCTCCGCCGTCCCGACGTCGTCGCGACCTCGATCCTCGTCTGGAGGCTCTCCCGGAAGTACGAGATCGCACGGGCGGCGATCTCGTGAGCGTTCTCCTGGAAGCCGAACGGGGTGTCGAGCAGCACCGCCGGCACCGGTGGCGGACCGAGCTGGCCGAGGACGAGCCGGTGCGTTCCCACCATGGTCGGAGCCGTCTCGCCCGAGCCCATGAGCGTGACGATCCTCGGAGCCGGAGCCGGAGCCGGAGCCGGAGCCGGAGCCGGAGCCGGAGCCGGAGCTGGAGCCGGCGTCACGGCTGCCCCGGACGCATGGTGCCGTCCCAGCGGAGACCTCCCGGCAGCTCGCCCCACGGGTCGTCTGGGACCTCGTCGTCGGCGCCCGGCGTGGGCGGAGGTAGGGAGCCGTCGAGAGCGTCGACGAGCTCGCCCTGGATGAACGAGAGGTAGCTGTAGCAGACCCAGTCGCCGTAACGGGGATCGTCCGGTGCGATCTCGGGAGGTTCCTCGCTCACCTCGAGGGCGGTACCGAGCACCAGCCGGAGGTCGTTGAGGGCACCGAGCCACGCAGCAGCCTCCTCGTCGTCGAGGTGGCTCGTGGCTGCAGTCTGGGCGAGCACGGCGAGCGCCTCCCGCCGGTGCTCGAGCAGCTCCTGACGGACGAGAGCCGAGTAGGCGGCCTCGGCCTCGCCGTCGCGGGCGTATGCCACCGGGAAGAGCCTGCGAAGCGCCTCGGGAGGCGTGGAGGATCCGTCGCCGAGCCCGTCGAGCACGCCTTCGAGCTGGCCGGGGAGCGCCGCGAGCAGCGCACGCTCGTCGGGCGGCAGGCGGACGTCGAAGCCACCGCGCCGCGAGCGGCTGATCCGCCGGCGCGGGCTCACTCCGGCTGCTCGAGCGTCGCCCACAGACCGCAACGGTGCAGGCGCGACACGTCGTTCTCGGCACGCTCCCGCGGTCCGGAGGCGACGACTGCGCGCCCCTTGTGGTGGACGTCGAGCATGAGCTTGGTGGCCTTCTCCCGCGAGTAGCCGAACAGCTTCTGGAGCACGTAGGTCACGTACGTCATGAGGTTGATCGGGTCGTTCCACACGACGACGAGCCATGGTCGCTCCGCCACGTCAAGGGTATCGGTGGACGCCTCGCGCTCGATCGTCGTGCCGGGAGAGGTCCCCGCCGAGCCGGCCATGTCAGACGGCCGCGTCCACGACCGCGAGCTGGTCGTGGACGCGAGCGGGCGCGCCGGGCGCTCGACGCGCAGCCGTCGGGCTCGCCGACCTGCGATGCAGTCCCATGTAGAAGACGACCATCGCGGACCACGCGGCGGTGGCCCCGGCGAGATGGACCTCGACGACCGCTGCGTTGTCGTGGAGGAAGTACTGGGTGTAGCCGAGCACGCCCTGGACGAAGAGGATCTCGAGCAGGGTCCGTGCGCGGTGCTGCACGTCGGCGGGAGCGCGCGTCTGGTGCAGAGCGAACAGCATCGCGAGTGTCATGCCCACGAGGAACAGGGCGACGTCGGCATGGAGCTCCGCCATGTCGCGGAAGGCGAAAGGCACGCGCTCGGCCCCCGGGCCACCGGCATGGGGACCACTGCCGGTCACCATCGTGCCGGCCATGACGAGGGCCGTGATGGTCGCGAGCAGGAGCCTCGAGAGCCACATCAAGTCGTTGCCGACGAGCTGCTCGGCGGAGCGGTCGCCTCTGGTCGCATGCACGTAGAGCACGATCGCGTCGGCGACGATCGCGAGGGTGAGGAGGAAGTGGAGCGCGACCCAGTACGGGTTGAGCTTGGTCAGGACGACGACGCCGCCGATGACGATCTGGCCCAAGATGCCGGCGACGAGCCCCGACGAGAGCCAGACGATGTCCCGGCGGCGCACCCTGGCGGTGAGCGAGGCGAGGAATGCGGCGATCGACAAGACGGTGACGGCGACGCTCACCATCCGGTTCGAGAACTCGACGAGAGGGTGGAACGAGGTCGCCGGCGTGATGCTCGAGCGGGAGCAGGTCGGCCAGTCGTGGCAGCCGAGGCCCGATCCGGTGAGGCGGACCGCTCCACCCGTGACGACGAGCAGGGCATAGCAGATCGCGGCGGCGAGCGCGATCCGACGGAACGCCACGGGGCTCACGGTGGGAGTGCGCACGGCTCCCTCATCGTAGGGAGCAGACAGCCTGGGGGCCACCCGGGCTGTCGGGCGCGCTCATTCGAAGCGGAACGACGCGGCTGCGATCGTCGGAACGGCGAGTGCCCAGGCGGCGAGCACGATCCAGGTCTCGGCGCTCACGCTGGCCCCGGTGCCGAGGCTCGCGTGCAGCGCGTCTGCGAGAGCTGCTCCCGGGAGGAGCCGGGCGACTGCCGCGAAGCCGCCGAGCTTCGCGAGGGGGAACATGATGCCGCTGATGCCGAGCACGACGAGGTAGGCGCCGTTCGCGACGGCGAGCGTCACCTCGGCTCGTAGCGTGCCTGCGAGCAGGAAGCCGATGCCGGCGAAGGCGACGGTCCCGAGCAGCTCGGCTCCGACGCCGGCTGCTATGCCGGCATGCGGGTGCCAGCCGAGCCCCGTGGCGATCGCCCCGAGCACGGCGACCTGGACGATCTCGACGCCGAGCACGGCGAGGATCTTCGACGCGAGCAGCGTCGGGCTGCCCAGTGGCGTCGCGCCGAGGCGCTTCAGCACTCCCCAGCTGCGTTCGAACCCCGTCGAGATGCCGAGGTTCACCATGGCGGTCGACACGACCGCAAGGGCGAGCACGCTCGGGGCGAAGAAGTCGACCCGGTGCGCCGTACCGGTCGCGACGATCGGAACGACGGAGAACAGGACGAGACCGGCGATCGGGATGAGGAACGTCACGAGGAGGCGCTCGCCCTGCTCGAGCGTCATCCTCACCTCGGCGGCGGTCTGTGCCCGCAACGCGCGCCAGCTCATGGCCGGCGGCGCTGCCGGCCCGAGCCGCTCGGGTGCCGCCGGCGCGTACGCGGCCCCCCGCGCGCCCCCCGTCCGCCCGCCCGGTGGTGGGCTCCGGTGCCGCCGCCCCCTTCGTCGTCGCCGGCGTGAGCGGTCAGGCGGAGGAAGGTGTCCTCGAGGGTCTGGCGGCCGGCGCGCAGGTCGGCGAGAGGCAGGTCGTACTCCGCGAGCCACGCGGTGAGCGACGCGACCGTCGCGGGGGTCGCAGGCGCGGCGACGAGGTACTCGCCAGGGCCGACCTCGGTGACCGGTGCTCCGACCCACCGTCCGAGAGCTGCGACGTCGATACCCGCCGGGGCGGCGAAGCGGATCTCCTCCCCCGTCGTCACGAGCTCCGCCGGCCGGCCCGTCGCGACGACGCGGCCGTGGTCGACGATGACGACGCGGTCGGCGAGGCGCTCGGCCTCGCCGAGCTCGTGCGTCGTGAGCAGGACGCAGGCGCCACCTGAGCGCAGCGACGCGACGATCCGTCGGACGGCGATGCGGCCCGCGGGGTCGACTCCCGCCGTCGGCTCGTCGAGGAACGCGACTCGTGGGCGCCCGACGAGCGCGAGCGCGAGCGAGAGCCGCTGCCGCTCGCCGCCGGAGAGCCGCTTCGCGGGGGTCGTGGCGACGTCCGCTAGGCCCGTGAGCGCGAGGAGCTCGTCCGGCTCGTACGCGTCCTCGTAGTACGAGGCGAACAGTCGGAGCGCCCGCACGGGGCTGAGGACGGGGTACGTGCCGCCCTCCTGGAGCATGACGCCGACACGGGGGGCAAGGGCATGGCGCTCCGAGGCCGGGTCGAGACCGAGCACGCGCACGCTGCCGGAGCTCGGGGTGCGGTAGCCCTCGAGCGTCTCGACGGTCGTCGTCTTGCCGGCGCCGTTCGGCCCGAGAAGGGCGACCACCTCGCCGGGCTCGGCCGCGAAGCTCACCCCGTCCACCGCGACGGTCCGGCCGTAGCGCACGACGAGACCGTCCACCTCGATAGCCGCCATCCGGCGGAGGCTACCGGATCCCCGTCAGCGAGGGCGTGGGGCTTCGAAGCGGTAGCCGAGCCCACGGATCGTGGTGATGAGCACCGGCTTCGAGGGGTCCGCCTCGATACGGGAGCGCAGCCGCTTGACGTGGACGTCGAGCGTCTTGGTGTCGCCGACGTAGTCCAGCCCCCAGACCCGGTCGATGAGAGCGTCCCGGGTGACGACCCGTCCCGCGCTCGCGAGGAGCGCCTCGAGCAGCTCGAACTCCTTCAGCGGCAGCTGGACCTCCGCTCCGCGCACCGTGCATTCGTGCCGCTCGGGGTCGAGCCGCACCTCGCCGACCTCGAGCACGAGAACCGGTGGCTGGGAGTCGGGGAGGGGTGTCGCCGGGGGTCCCGGCACGAGCGCCGTGCTCTCGTGTGCCCGAGGGGCGCGGCGCAGGACCGCTCGCATGCGGGAGACGAGCTCGCGCAGCCGGTAGGGCTTCGCGACGTAGTCGTCGGCGCCGACCTCCAGACCGACGACCGTGTCGATCTCGGTGGACTTCGCGGTGACCATGATGATCGGCACGCTCGAACGGGCCCGGATCGCACGGCAGACGTCGAGACCGGACATCTTCGGCAGCATCACGTCGAGCAGGAGCAGGTCCGGGCTGCCCGCGTCGAACATCCGGAGTGCCTCGAGCCCGTCCCGCGCGACGGTCACGGTGAATCCTTCACGCTCGAGGCCGACGAGCAGGGCCTCGACGAAGGACTCCTCGTCCTCGGCGACGAGCACCTCGATCCGGCGATCGTCCGGCGCCGTCATGCCTCGGACCGACCCTTCGCGGGGAGCACGAGCGTGAACGTCGCGCCCTCGCCCTCGCGCGAGTCGACCTGGACGGAGCCGTGGTGGTTCTGCGCGACGTGGCGGACGATGGCGAGACCGAGGCCCGTCCCTCCGGTCTGGCGGCTCCGGCCATGGTCGACCCGGTAGAAGCGCTCGAAGACCCGTTCGAGGTCGCGCGCCGGGATGCCGATGCCGTCGTCGTGCACCGTGAGGACGACGTCGTCGCCTTCGACATGGCCGTGCGCGGTCACGACACCGCCCTCGTAGGAGAACTTCACGGCGTTCTCGAGCAGGTTGTAAAGAGCCGACGTGAGCTGGCGCCGGTCGCCGAGCACCGCCACAGGTGGCGACGGTTCGTCGAGCACGACCTTCACGCCCCGCTGCTCGGCTGCCGTCCGCACGCGCTCGGCGGCCTCGGCCATGACGAGGTTGACGAGGACGGGCTCCCGCGGCGGCGACTCCTCGCTCTCGATGCGCGTCAGGTCGAGAAGGTCGTCGATGATCCGCGAGATCCTGAACGCCTCGGAGTGGATGCGCTCCGCGAGCCGACGTGACACCTCGGGCTCCGTCTCGGACAGCAGCGTCTCCGCGAGCAGCCCGAGAGCGCCTATCGGAGTCTTCATCTCGTGGCTCACGTTGGCGACGAAGTCCCGGCGGACCTCCTCGAGCCGGCGCCGCTCGGAGACGTCGTCGATGACGGCGATGACGCCGAGGGCGCGTTGGCCGTTGTCCAGGCTCACCGTCCGTACGGCGAGAGTTCGCCGCGGGGGACCGTAGAGCTCGAGCGTGCGCTCCTCGGAGGCGCCGGGAGGGGTCGACGCGAGCAGCTCGTCGACGGCGTGCGCTGCGAGTGCGTCGCCGTGGCGATTGCCCATGAGCAGCACGGCCCTCGAGTTGCGGAAGACCGGCTCCCCTCGCTCGTCGCAGACGATGACCGCCTGGGAGAGGGTGTCGAAGGCGCGCCGCAGGCGGATCGCGTCCGCACTCGACTCGGCGACCGCCTCGGCGGCCCGGTCGGTGGCGCGCTCGACGTGGGCGAGAGCGTCCTCGACGCGCCGGGGCTCGGCCTCGAGCACCTCGGCGCCGAGCCGGCTGCCGAGCGCGACGAGCCGCTGGCGCAGCGAGCCCGCGCCGCGACGACCTCCGAGCAGGTACCCGCCGACGAGGAGGAGGACGAGGACGACTGCGCCCGCCGCGATCGAGGCGTTGGAGACGGAGATGCTCGCCGTTAGCACGTGAGCGCGCCCGGTAGGTCCACGACCCCAGCATGGCAGCTCGGCCCGTGCGCTCGCCCTCGCGGACCCCGTGGATCATAGAAATACACAAAAACCCTTGAAACAGCATGAAATGTGGTTTATCGTCGTGCACACCCCGCTGTCGTCGTCCGGCGGGAGGGGCCCCGGCCCCGCACAGGACGTCCCCCGACCGATGGAACACCTCCGGCCCGGCGCCGGAGGACGGAGGAGGTGCCCTGTGCCCGTCATGTCACTTGCCGGTCCCGTCGTCGCGTCTGCGACGCTCGCTCTCACCCCGAGCGACACAGCGCTACCCGGGAGCAGCGTCATCAACGAGCTGCTCAACGGCATCGGCTGGTGGGGCCTCGTGGTCTGCCTCGCCGGCGTCGTCATCGGCGCGGCGAGCTGGGCGATCGGCTCCCACACGAACAGCTACCAGCACGCGTCCGCGGGCCGGCGTGCCGTGCTCGTCTCCGGAGCGGCAGCGCTCGTCATCGGCGCCGCGCCGCAGCTGCTGAACTTCTTGTTCACCTCCGGCCAGGCCGTCCACTGACCGCCGTGGGCGCGTCCCGACTCCTCGCTGCGTCCCGACTCCTCGCCGCACCTCGCGCCCTCGCCCCACCCCACCTTCTCGCGCTGTTCGGGATCACCTCGTCGCTCGTGACGAGCGTCGTCGACCTCGTCCTCGGGGAGCTGGTCCGCTGGGTCGCGTCGAGCGCCGGGCAGCTCCTCGCGGCGCTCGGCGGGGTGCTCACGAGCACGACCGAGCCTGACCTCACCCACGGGATATCGGGCGAGCTGGGCGTCGTGGCCGTCATCGGTGCTCTCGTCGCGCTCCTGCTCCTGCTGATCGCCGTGATCCAGGCCGTCGTCCGCCAGGACCTCGGTGGGCTCCTGCGTGCGGCGTTCATGCGGCTCCCCGTCGCGATCCTGCTCTCGGCCGTCGCCGTCGAGCTCGTCTCTCTCGGTCTCCAGGCGTCGGACGTGATGAGCGGGGCGCTCCTTGCGGCAGCCGGGCACCCCGTCGAGGGCCTCGTAGGGTCGCTCACGGCCTCGCTCGTGGCGACTGCCGTGGGAGGCGGTGCGCCCGGGGCCGCTATCGGTGGGTTCGGCGCCCTGCTGCTCGCAGTGCTCGTCGCGGTGCTGTCGTTCGTCGTCTGGCTCGAGCTCGCTGTGCGCTCTGCCGCGATCGCCGCGGCCGCACTGTTCCTCCCCCTCGCTCTCGCGGGCATCGTCCTGCCCGCGACGGCGCACTGGGCGAAGCGGCTCGTCGAGACCCTCGTCGCGCTCGTGCTCGCGAAGGTCGTGATCGCGGGAGTCATCGCGCTCGCGAGCCTCACCGTGACCTCCGGGGCGGGGATCTCCTCGCTCGTCGAGGGGACGGCGTTGCTGCTCCTCGCGGCCCTCGCTCCCTTCAGCGTCCTGCGTCTCGTCCCGTTCGTCGAAGCGGGCGCGGTGGGGCACCTCGACGGGCTCGGTCACCGGTCCCTGCGCGGTGCGCTCGAGTACGGCGGCTATGCGGCGTCCCTCGGTGCCATGGCGAGCACCGCGGCGGGGCTCGGCGGGGGCGGTGGAAGCGGGCCGGGAAGTTCGGGGAGCTCGGGCGGCGGTTGGTCGGCACCTGGTGGCGGGTCCGGGGGCGGCTCGGGCGGCGGCACCGGTCCGAGGTCCCCCGTGGTCGACGACGTGGGGCTGATGCCCGGACTCGACATGGACAGACCCGAGGTTCGCGCCCAGGCCGACGCCAACACCCGGGAGCTCGTGGCGCCCCGGGAGCGGTCGTGAGCGCTTCGGGTGGTCCCCGTTACCGATTCGGCCCGAGGGACCGGCGCGGGCTCGTCGCGGGTGCACGAACGAGCCAGGTCGCCGTGGCGTGCGTGGCTCTCCTCGTCGCGGTCGGCCTGCTGCGCTCGCTCCACGGCGCGCACGGCGCCCTCGCGGGAGCAGTGGTCGTCATCGTCGGCGGAGCGTGCGCCGTATGGCCGGTGCGGGGCAGGACGGTCGAGCAGTGGGTGCCGGTGGCCGCGCGCTTCGCGGCGGGTGCGCTCCTCGGCACGAGCAGGGCGGTCCCTGCACTGCGCACGCCGGGGGTGCCGTCGCGCCCTCCGGGCCCGCTCGCGCACCTCTCGGTGCGAGAGCTCGACGGGACCGCGGTCGCGGGGAGCTTCGGCGTCCTGCACGACAACCGGAAAGGCACGTCGACTGCGGTGCTCTCGCTCGGCTCCGTGTCGTTCGCGCTCCTCGGCGACGAGGAGCGCTCCCGTCAGGTCGCCGCGTGGGCGGGCGTGCTCGCGGCAGTCTCGGGCGGCTCGGGGGCGCTGCACCGCCTCCAGTGGATCGAACGGACGCTGCCGGACCGCGGCGAGATCTTCCGTCGCCACCTGGATCGAAACGGGTTCGACGGCGAGGACCCGGCGCGCGCGGAGGCACGTCGCAGCTATGGCGAGCTGCTCGAGCGCGAGAGCGCCGGACGGATGCGCCACGAGCTCTTCCTCGCGTGCACCGTGCGAGCGAATCGTGGCGGCACGTCGGTGCTCGCGGACGAGGTGGCACGCCTCGACCGCCGCTGCCGAGACGCGTCGATCCCCGTCGAGGGCGTCCTCTCCCGTGCCGGGCTCGCGTCCCTCGTCCGCCGGAGCTTCGACGAGGCTCCCGGCACGGGGGTGGTCTCGTGGCCGTGGCCCCTCGCCGTCGAGGTCTCGTGGTCGAGCGCGCGCACCGACGGGACGTGGCACGCGACGTACTGGATCGCCGAGTGGCCGAGGAGCGACGTAGCGAGCGACTTCCTCTTCCCCCTGCTCGTCGGCTGCACGGAGCGCCGCTCGGTCGCGGTGGTCATGGCTGCGGTGCCGCCCCAACGGGCCATCCGTGCCGCCGAGCACGCGCGCACCTCGGTCACTGCCGACGCCGAGCTGCGCCGCCGCCACGGCATCACGACCTCCGCCCGGAGGAGCCGCGAGCACGAGGCGGTCGCCCGGCGCGAGGGGGAGCTCGCCGAGGGCCACGTCGCCTACCGGTTCTCGGGCTACGTCACCGTGACCGCCTCGAGCCCCGACGGCCTCGAAGCGGCCTGCACCCGGGTCGAGCAGGCAGGCGCGCTCGCCCGGCTCGAGCTACGGCGCCTCTACGGCGCGCAAGGCGAAGCGCTCGCTTTCGGCCTGCCGACCGGGCGGGGGTGCGCATGAGGCTCCCGACCCACGAGGCGACGACAGCCCAGCTCGGAGCGGTGTACCCGCTCGCGGCGAGCCGCCCGCTGCCGTCCGGGGGCGTGCTCGTCGGGCGGGACCTGCTCGGAGGGGCTTTCGTCCACGACCCCTTCGAGCTCTATGCGACAGGCGCTCTCACGAACCCCAACATGATCGTCCTCGGCCAGATCGGTCGTGGCAAGAGCGCCCTCGTGAAGACCTACCTCTACCGTCAGGCCGCCTTCGGTCGCAGGGTCGTCGTGCTCGACCCGAAGGGCGAGTACGGACCCCTTGCTCGGGCGCTCGGCACGGAGCCGATCGCGCTGCGCCCGGGGGGCGCGCTGCGATTGAACCCGCTCGACATCGCATCCGCGGGCCTCTCACGCGAGGACGCAGGGCAGCGCCGGCTCGCGCTCTGCGCGGCGATCGCTTCCTCGGCGCTCGGCCGCCCGCTCGCTCCGGTCGAGCACACCGCGGTCGAGATCGCACTCGACGCTGCGAGCACGAGCGGTGCGGAGCCTGCCCTGCCGGGGGTGGTGGACGCGCTGCTCGCGCCGAGCGCGCGGGCGGCGCGCCTCGTCGGGAGCGACGAGGCCACGCTGCGGGCGGACTCCAGGGATCTTGCACTCGAGCTGCGCAGGCTTGTCCATGGAGAGCTCCGCGGCATGTTCGACGGCCCGACGAGCCCGGGGCTCGCCCTCGGCGGCCCTGCCGTCGTCCTCGATCTCGCCGCTCTCTACCACTCGCCGGCTCTCGGCGTCCTCGTCACGTGTGCCGCCGCGTCCGTCCTCGCGATCGTCGAGGCGGACGTCTCGGTGCGCACCGTCCTCGTCGTCGACGAGGCGTGGGCCGTGCTCGCCAACCTCGGCGTCGCGCGCTTCCTGCAGTCCTCGTGGAAGCTCGCGCGGGCGCGTGGCATCGCGAACCTCGCCGTCGTCCACCGTGTCTCCGACCTCGCCGCTGTCGGCGGCGCCGGGAGCGCGGCCACCCGGCTCGCCGAGGGGCTGATCGCGGACTCCGAGACGGTCGTCTGCTACGCGCAGCCCGCGGCCGAGCTCCCCGGCCTCGCAGCTGCGCTCGGTCTCTCCGACGAGGAGCAACGGGTCGTCGGCGGCCTGCGGCGAGGCGTCGCCCTCTGGCGGGTCGGCTGCCGCTCGTACCTCGTCGAGCACAGGCTCGCTCCGGGCGAGAGCCACTTCGTCGACACCGACGCACGCCTCGTGGGCGTCTCGTGAGCAGCCGTGACGCGCGGCGGTCGGCCTGGGGCCGGCAGCGGCCAGTCG
>JAJZCK010000087.1 GCA_021846125.1 Actinomycetes bacterium
TGCCCGCCCCGGTGCCTCCCGGTGCCTCCCGGTGCCTCCCGGCGCCTCTGTCGGTGCAATCGAGTGTCGAAACCCTTGCCAGGGCGGGGGCTCCCGCCTATGGTGACCGAAGCAGACGTGTGCACTAGCGGTCTATGGCGTGGACGGATCGGTGCATCTGTACCGCGGCCTGCTGTTGGAGCCGTAGCAGGCAGCGGGCGAGTACGGGGAGGTCGGTAGTGACACGTTCGGCGCGACTGGGGATCTTCTCCTCGTTGTTCGCGGTAGCGATCGGGCTTGTGGTGTTCGTCTCGATGGCGTTCCTGCGCAGCGAGCCACCGACGGTGGATTTCGCCACCGGCCACGCGGCCGGGCAGCCCGTGGACATGACGCTCCAGACTGTCGGAGCGGTCGGGTACGGCGCGCACCCGACATGGGTGTCGTACCTGACGAGAGCGCCAGACGGCCAGTGGAGCCATACGACGCTGTGGGACCTGCCCGCCGACACGAGGATCAACGTGACGCTCGACGAGTACGACAGCGGTAGCCCGCTGCGCAATCCCCAGCTCGGCCGTGTCTACGGCACGGCCGGCAACGACGAGTCGGTGAACGGCAAGAGCGTGTCCCTGGTGAACGCGACGGTCGGCAACGGGGTCGCGCACACGTTCTCGATACCGACCCTCGGGGTGAACGTCCCGCTGTACGGAGTCAACGGCGGGGCCAAGAGCTTCTGCAGCCAGCCTGCACCGTGCCCGCTCACCGCCGAGCACAACGTCATCACGTTCTCGTTCGTCACCCCGAAGCAGACCGGCCAGTACCCCTGGCAGTGCTTCGTGCCGTGTGGCGCGGGGTTCCTCTACGGCAACGGCGGGCCGATGCAGACGATCGGCTACATGGACGGGTTCCTCAAGGTGGTGAGCTGATGGCCCGCCAGCACGCGAACGCGGCGAACGGTGCCTCCGAGCCGCGGCACGCGCGGAGGGTCGTGGCGATGTGGCTGGTCGCGTCCGCTATCGTCGACCCGCTCTTCTACTTCGTCGCCGGACCTCACATGCCTCCGGGGGACATGACGAGCAGTGCGGCGGGCGCGCAGTTCGACTTCAACGTCCTCACGATGGCCGCGCTTCCCGTCATCGTCGGCGTCTGGATCTACGGCGCCTACACGTTGCTGACGTGGCGAGCCGGTCGAGGGGGACCCGACCCGGTGACGACACCCACGTCGCGTAGCAACATCCGCATCCAGACCGCGTGGATCGGCACGACGACCGTCGTCGTGCTCTCCGCGTTCGTCTTCGGCACCGTCGAGCTGGTCGTTCCTGCCGGTGCGGGCGGCGGCGAGGGGCCGCAGCCGATCTGGACACCGACGTCGAAGACCGTGCTTCCGGTCCAGGTCATCGGTCAGCAGTGGAAGTTCACGTACCGCTACCCGACCTACGGCGGCTTCGAGAGCGACAAGCTCGTCATCCCGAACGACACGACGATCGCCTTCCACGTCACCTCGCTCGACGTCGTCCACGACTTCTGGGCCTACCAGCTCGGCGTCAAGGCGGACGCGAACCCGGGCACGGACAACGTCGCCTTCACGACGACGCGAGCGGACGGCAAGGTCACGGTTCGCTGCGACGAGCTTTGCGGCATATGGCACGGTGCGATGTACAACTACGGCGAGGTGGTGCCAAAGTCCCAGTTCCAGAGGTGGGCGACCTCGACGGAAGCCTCGCTCGCCTCGGCCACGAAGCTTCTTCCCCCGTTCGCCTGGTCGTACACACCGAGCGCGAACGGTGCCGGCGGCAGCTACTACCCGGACAACGTCGACGTGTTCAGCAAGACCCAGGTCTACGGCGCCGGAGCGGTGACCGCGAAGACCGCAGCGTCGAAGTCGAGCTGAGAGAGATGGACGTGGCGACAACGTGCTCCGCAGCGGCGGAGAGGGGAGATGGCTGAAGCGATGGCGATCAGCGCGCACGAGTCGGTCGACGTCGGGCGACCGGGGGGGACACCCCCAGCGGGGGCCGCGGCGAGCAGACGTTCCGCGTGGCTCGGCCAGCACATGGGGACCGCCGCGCTCGCGGCTGTCGTCGGGTACACGATCGGGCACTACGTCGGCAGCTCGTTCGCCAACGGCTACGAGCACGTCGCCGCGAGTGGTCAGAACGACGTCGCCAACGTCCTGGCGCTCACGCTGGCGGTGGTCGGATGGCTGCTCGGATCCGGTGCTCTCAACTACCCGATGGCCAAGCTGGTCGGCCGTGAGCCCGCCCCGGAGGTCGAGGAGAAGGGCGTCGGTCGCTACTTCCGGTACTCGCTCGACCACAAGGTCGTCGCGATGCAGTACGTCATCGCCGTCCTGCTCTTCCTCTTCACGGGCGGGCTGCTCGCGATGGCGGTTCGCACCGAGCTCCTGAGCCCGACCACGCACTATTTCGGGCCGGGCACGTACATCGCGATCGTCAGCGAGCACGGCACCATGATGATGATGATGGCCACGTCGGTCATCACGGGCCCGATCGCCGGCTGGCTGCTCCCGCTCATGATCGGCTCGAGGCGGATGGCGTTCCCCCGCGTCGAGGCCTTCTCGCTGTGGACCTTCATCGCCGGCTACATGGTGATCCTGACAGCCCTTCCTTTCGGAGGCTTCCCGACGGGATGGACTGGCTACGCGCCGCTGCAGACCCAGGCAGCCGGCGGGATGGACTCCTACCTCGTCGGCTTCGTCGTGGTCGGATCGGGAATGATCGCCGCGGGCTTCAACATCGCCGTCACGATCATCAACTACCGGGCTCCTGGGATGACGTGGAGCCGACTGCCGATCTTCGTCTGGTCGCTGCTCGCCGTGGCGTCGTTGCTCGCCCTCGCGACACCGACGCTCGCGACGGGGTGCCTGTTTGGCATCCTCGATCGCACTGCTCAGACGTCGTTCTTCGTCGACCAGCACGGTGGCAGCTCGTTCTTGTGGGAGAACCTGTTCTGGTTCTTCGGCCATCCCGAGGTCTACATCATGGCCCTGCCGGGCTTCGGTATCGTCGGCGAGATCCTTCCCGTGTTCACGCGAAAGCCTCTTTTCGGCTACCGCGTCGGAGCGGCAGGCATGCTCGGTGTCGCGCTCTTGTCGTTCTTCGTGTGGCAGCACCACCTGTTCCAGAGCGGTATCAATCCGGACATGCGCCCGCTGTTCATGCTGACGACGGAGCTGATCTCGATCCCGACAGGCTTCATCTACCTCACGGCGATGGGAACGCTCTGGAAGTCGAAGATACGGTTCGAGGTGCCGATGCTGTTCGCCTTGGCGCTGTACTTCAACTTCCTCCTCGGAGGCATCAGCGGTGTGTACCTCTCGGACGTGCCGGTGAACGTGACCGTCCATGGCAGCTTCTTCGTGATGGCGCACTTCCACTACACGATCATGGGTGGGTTGATCTTCGCCTTCTTCGGGGGCCTCTACTTCTGGCTGCCGAAGATGACCGGCAAGGTGATGAACAAGAAGCTGAGCCTCATCCACTTCTGGATGATGTTCGTCTTCTTCAATGCCACGTTCTTCCCGCTCTTCATCGTGGGCCTGCTCGGCCAGCCGCGCCGTGTCTTCGAGTACGCGCAGCGGCTACAGGGTCTGAACGACTTCTCGACGATCAGTGCCTACCTGCTGGCGTCCTCGTTCATCGTCTTCACGATCAACTTCGCGTGGTCGATCTTCATCGACCCGAAGCCGGCTGCGTCCAACCCGTGGGACTCGCTCGGCCTCGAGTGGCAGGTGCCGACGCCGGTGCCGTTCGAGAACTTCGAGCGGATCCCGTTGATCCTCGCGGACCCGTACCACTACGGCGAGCCGGTGCCGACGCCGGTAGCCGACCTCGGCGTGCCGGCGGTCGCCCTGGCGGGGTCAGGTGCCGGCGGAGGGAGCGGGCCGTCCGGCTTCAGCGGTGCAGTGATCGTCGACGCAGAAGGGGGAGCGAGCGATGTCTGACGTGTCGACCGGCACACCGAGGCTCCTCGACCGCGCGGAGGAAGCCGCGTACGAGCTCCGCGCCCAGGAGGGCTCGATCTGGACGGGCAGCCGCCTGCTCATCGGCATCGTGGCCTTCGTGTTCGCAAGCCTGGCGTTCGCCTATTTCTACCTGCGCTCGTCCAACAACAGTGATCTGTGGCGCCCGCACAGCGTGACGGCACCCACGATGATCGGCGCGCCGATCTTCGCGATCGTCGTGGCGTCGGCACTGCTGAACATGTTCGGGACGTTGCGGATGCGCAAGGGGCAGAGCGTCGACTGGGAGGTCAGTGGCTGGACTGCGGTCGGAGGCCTGCTGCTCGCGACAGCGATGCAGATATGGGAGCTCACACGGCTCCCGTTCTTCCCGGGCTCGAGTGGCTACTCCTCGACCTTCATCGGCTGGGCCGCCCTCAACGCAGCGCTGCTGCTCACCTCCGCCTACTGGTTGGAGACCCTTCTCGCCCGTGCGATCCGGATGCGTCGGGCGGTCGCCGAAGACGGCGGTCCCGCTCGGTCGGCGACTCCACCTGCTCGGCTGTTCAGGGCATCTCTCGAAGGTTGTAGCCAGTACGTGCTCTTCGCTGCCTTCGTCAACCTTTTGTTCTGGGTATTGTTCTATGTGCTGGTCTGAGATGGGCGAGCTCGGCGCCGGATCGCACCGGGACGGCGTGACCCGGCGCTCGTATGCCCCAGGGGAGGTCGTGCGATGATCGCTGCTGCAGGCTCGTTCAGCTGGGTCGGACCGCAGTCGCTGACCTTCGCGATCCCGGTCGGGACGCTGTGTGTCGTGATGCTGTGGGGGTTCTTCCAGCGCCGTCCTACGAGGTGACCGCCCGGGCCGGCGGTCGTCGGTCCCGCGGTGCCCTCGAGCGGGGCAGGGTGGCGCTGTTCGGCGGGGCTGTGGTGCTGCTGGTGGTCGCTCTTCTCCCCCCAGTCGGCTCGCTGGCTCGCGAGCACGCGTTCGTCGGCGCGTTGCAGTTCGGGCTCTTCGCGACGGTCGTGCCGGCGAGCGTCGTGGTCGCCTCACCGTGGGGCTTGGCGTGGCGCGAAGGTGCGTGGGCCGTCGTGCGAGCGTGGGCCACGCGCACTGCGGCGCAGCGTCTGCGGCACCGTTCCCCTGGCTGGAGCGCCGGCTACGTCCTTTTCTACGTGGCGGCGACCATCGGCTGGCGTACGCCGGCAGCGGTGGACGCGCTCGTACGCTTGCCGGCTTTGTCCCTTCTCGAGGCCGCAACGCTCGTGGTGGCGGGCGTGCTGCTGTGGCTGGAGCTCGTGCCGGCGTCGCCGTTCGTCCCGAGGTCGGCCTTTCCCGTCCGCATCGCGCTGGCTGCCGTGGCGATGTGGGTGACGTGGATCATGGCGTACCTGCTCGGCATGTCGCATTCCGACTGGTTCACCGCCTACCACCACACCCCAGGTGCGGGGCTCAGCTTGATCGCCGACCAGCAGCTCGCCGCGGGAATGCTGTGGTTGCTGGCCGCAGTCGGCTTCGTGCCGCTCGTGTTCGCGACCCTGGTGGTCTGGCTGCGCACCGGCGAGGATCTCGACGAGGAGCTCCGCAAGGTTGCGCGAGCGGAGCGGCGCACGTGGTCGCCGCCTGTCAGGGAGCGGCGACGAGGGGAATCCGGGTGAGGTCGGTCGAGCCGATCCCGCGCTCCAGGGTGGCGATGCTCCGGTAGGCGAGGGCGCGGTCGGCGGCGAGGGCCTGCTCGTCCTTTACCAGCCGTAGCCGTCCGGCCGGGGTGCTCTTGTCCTCGATGAGGACGGTGATCTGGTCGATCGTCGTGAGAGCGGCGGGATCGCACCAGGTGAGGACGTCGCTGGCCACGGCGTCGAGGAGGCGACCGGTGGGGCTGCTCGGGACGTTGATGCTCGCCAGGTCGACGATGCTCTGGTTCGTGAAGCTGCAGGCCCCGAGGTCGTCCCTGATGAGAGCCGGCACCTGTGCGCGGTGCGTGGCGGTGATATTGCCCGTGGTCGTGTCAACGTAGAACCCGAGCGCCTCGGTCATGCCGAGGTTGCACGGCGCAGCGTCGGTCTCGATCTCCGAGACGACCCCTTGCGCGGTCTTGAGGTCGTTCGCCTTCGTCGATGCGGTAGGCAGGTCGGTGACGACGGTGACGGCCAGGACGACGGCCACGGCGGCCGAGGTGAGGAACGCCCGGCGCAAGTACCACGGTCGGGCCGGCGTGCGTTCCGGGTCTGCCGGAGTGGGCGCGGTCTGCGCAGTGCCGTCGCGTCCCGTCGTCGTCACCTCGCCGTCAGCGACTCGTCGGGACGGCGAGGAGCGCCCGAGCATAGGACGCGAGCCCAGCTGCGAAGCGTCGGACGCTCGCCTCCGGCAGCGAGACACGTCCGGTGCGGCTCTCGTCTACGGACGGCGTCGCTCGCAGGCGCTCGCGGCCGCTCGCGTCGAGCAGGTAGACGACGTCGGTATGCGCGACACGGTGTGTCGTCGTCGATACGTCGACTGTGACGCCGTATCGTGTCCACGCGTGGTCGAGCTCGGCCAGGGTCCCGGTGAGGAAGTACCAGTTGCCCATGGCGCCGAGCCCGAGCTCGACCGAGCGACGGGACACCGCGGCCATCGAGGTCGCGAGCGGGTCGGTGTTGACTCCGACGAACGCGACCCTGGTCGACATCGGACCGAGGAGAGAGTCGGCGAGGAGGATCTCCTTCGCGAGCACCGGGCACACCGTCTGGCAGTCGGACCCGAGGAAGGCGAGGACGACGACCTTGCCACGCAGCTGGGCGAGGCTGAAAGGCGCTCCGGCCTGGTCCGTCAGGAGCAACGGCGGCGCGGCACCTCCGTCGAGGTGCACGATGCCCATGAACTGCGCCTCGGAGCTCCCACCGGGGACCCGAGATCCGGAAGACGCCGCGGAACCGGCCGGAGCCGACGTCGGTCCAGAAGACGCGCTGAGGGGTGTCGTGGCGCTCGTGCTGACCGAGAAGGCCGGCACGCCGTGCGCGTCGAGCGTGTGCTCGAGGAGCGCGCCCCCGACGCCGAGCACGACGATCGCCGCGCCGGCCCAGGTCCAGACCCTGCGCGGGACCCGTGGCGGCCGGACGGCGTCCACGACCCGCTCGACGGTCACGTGCTCGACGGCGTGCCCTGCCGGCAGGGGATCGCCCGTGCTCGGAGCTGTCACGGTTTCGGTGCTCCGGACTCGAGCACGTGGACCCAGTGCTCGAGCCGGGAGCGGCTCTGGGCCCCGTAGCTCTCGCCGACGACGTCGCCCTTCGCGTCGAGGAAGTAGGTCACCGGCAGGAACGCAATCGAGTACCTCGAAGAGGCGACGACGCCCTGCGGATCGGTGCCGACGGGGTAGCGGTCCCCTGCGGCCGCGAGCAGGTGCGCGGCGAGCTGCGGGTCCGAGTCGTTCGTGTCGACGCCGACGAAGTGCACTCTCGAGCCGGCAGTGCGCGACACTTCACCGAATGCCTGGAGCTCTGCCCTGCAGTTGGGGCACCAAGAGGCGAAGAAGTTGACGATGGTGGGTGCGCCCCGGTAGCTCGCGAGGTCGACAGGACTGCCGCCCCCGAGCCGCGCGAGCCGGAACAACGGTGCAGCGGCTCCTCTCGGGAGCACCGAGAGCGCCGAGGCCGGGAACTGACCGGCCGGCCGCGACCGAGCGGCGTCGACCGCGTACCCGACGAAGGCGGCGGCACAGGCGAATGCGACGATCACTGCGACGGCGAGCCGCCGGCCCGCGAGCAGCGGTCGCCTCCCTCGGCGGCGGACGCGATCCTCGGGGAGCCGGGCGAGCCCTTCTGATCCCAGCTCAGGGGTGGCGGACAACCGCGGCGATCCCCATCGAGACGAACAAGACGGTCAGATAGGTGATCGAGAAGCCGAAGAGCTTCATCGCCCGCTTGGAGCTCGCGTCCTTGCGGAGCGACCAGGACCGCCAGAAGAAGGCAGCCCCGAGCACCATCGTGATCCCGAAGAAGACCGGCCCGAGGTGCGCCACGGGGGCCAGCGCCGCGGAGAGCAGCCACAGCGCCGCCGTGTAGGCGATGATGTTGCGGACCACGGTGTCGATACCGGTCGTCGACGGCAGCATCGGCACCTTCGCATTCGCGTAGTCGTCCCGGTAGCGGACGGCGAGCGCCCAGAAGTGCGGTGGCGTCCACAGGAAGATGATCCCGAACATGACGACGGGCGCGAGCGCGAGGTGGCCCGTCACTGCGCTCCAGCCGACGAGGACGGGCACTGCGCCAGCCGCGCCGCCGATCACGATGTTCTGCGAGGAGGAGCGCTTCAGCCACATCGTGTAGACGAAGACGTAGAACGCCGTCGCAGAGATCGCGAGCACGGCGGAAAGCAGGTTGACCGTCGTCCAGAGAAGCAGGAAGGAGGCGATCTCGAGGCCGATCGCGAACGTGAGGGCCGCCCGGGGGGTGACGACTCCGGTGACGAGTGGCCGGTCCTTCGTCCGCTCCATGATGGCGTCGATATCCCGGTCGTAGACCATGTTCATGGCGTTCGCACCGCCGGCCGCGAGCGCTCCACCCGCGAGCGTGAGGGCGATGAGCCCGACGGAGGGCAACCGTCGTGCAGCGACGAACATCGTCGGCACGGTCGTGATGAGCAGGAGCTCGATGATCCGTGGCTTGGTGAGAGCGACGTAGCCCTTCATCCGCACGGACCAGCTCGCTGCCGTGGCCAAGGAGCCGCCGACGTCCTCGACACGTGGGCTGCAATCCATTGCGGTTACCCTATCTTCCTGGCTCGTGGAATGCCCGCCCCGACTTTTCTCGCCGAACCTCGCAGCCTTTCGGCGCGCAGCGCATCCTCTTCGTCGTCGTCGAGCGGGTCGAGCACCTGGCCGGTCGCCATCGACAAGAGCGCGTCGGCGAGCGCGGGGTTGCGTGCGAGCACGGGGCCGTGGAGATAGGTCGCGAGCATCGTCCCCGCGACGGCACCGTCCACCGGGGACGCGTCCGACCGGGAGTTGCCGTCGCCGGAGAGCAACCGGGCGAGCGGACGCGCTCCGGGTCCGATGCGCGTATCGCCCGCATGGTTGACGAAGCCCGTGAGGAGCGCGTGCTCGCCCGGCGCGGTCGGGGCGAGCACCTCTGCGACGACCTCGCCGACGGCTCGCGGGCCCGTGCCGCGGACCGTCGTGACGTCCAGCAAGCCGAGCCCCGCATGCGGCGCGCCGCCCGGGCCGGGAAAGGAGTGGCCGAGGATCTGGAAGCCCGCGCACACGGCGAGGACCGTCGCTCCCCTCGTGAGCGCGTCCTCGAGCGACCCGTCCGCGAGCTGGGCGGCGGAGCGGCTCTGGGGACCGTCTTCGCCGCCGCCGAGGCAGTAGAGCTCTGCCGAGCGCGGCAGGGGGCCGTCCGACGGTGCGAGCACGAGCTCGGCCGGTATGCCCCTCCACTCCGCTCGATCCGCGAGCACGATGCCATTGCCGCCGTCGCCGTAGGTACCGAGCAGGTCCGGGTGGACCACGACGACGCTGAGCACGCTGCTGCGCGTCCGGGCGCGTCCCGACCCCGACCCCGACGTGGTCGTGTCCGGCGGACCGGTCCGCGCCGGCGGCCTGACCGTCCAGGACGGCTCGGCGTCGGTCCGGACCGTCTTCGCCGGTGCTGCTGCGGCGTGCGGGCTCCGGCCGACACGGCGGCGCACCTCCTGGAACGCGGTGTAGTTGCCGACGTAGTCGATCGTCCCGCTGCTGCCGGCCGAGTAGCCGCCCGCAGCGCTTCCGGCTCGACGGGCGGCGTGCAGAGCGTCGATCTGGTCGCGCACCGTAGCGTGGGCGACGCCAGCATGACGCAGCCTGACCGCGAGGTCGTCGCGGCGCTCGCCGGTAGCGACGACGCGTCGTCCGCCGAGCCGCTCGAAAGGGACGTCCCAGAGCCAGGACGGGTCGTGACCGTCGGCGTCGCGGGCGTTGACGGCGACGACGAGCGGACCCGTGCCGCCGGCGAGGAGATCCACGAGCTCCGTCCACCCGGCAGGGTTCTTCGCGAGCAGCAGGCGCGCCGAGACCGAGCCGTCGGTCACGACGGCGAACCGGCCGGCGATGTCGTCTACGTGCGACATCGCCTCGAGGGCTCGGGCCGCGTCGACGCCGAGCACCGACGCTGCGACGGCCGCCATCGCCGCGTTCGCCCGGTTGAACCGTCCCGGCAACGCGAGCGCTATCGGGACGGTGCGGTCGCCGATCCGGAGAGTGTGGTCGGTGAGAGCTGCCTCGGGGCGCGGGCGGCGCAGGCCGCACGTGCAGGACCAGCCAGACGCGTCCGCTGCGGAGAAGTCGACCCGTGCGTCGCAGGACGGGCAGTGGTGGGCGTCCGCGTGCCAGATGCCGCCGGCCGCGACCCACACGACGTGACGTGCGGCGATCGCTGCCCACGCGACGAGCGGGTCGTCGCAGTTCGCGACAACGGTGGCCCTGGTCGCGGCGAACGTCTCGCGCCAACGAGCGGCCACCATGCGCACCTCGCCGACGCGGTCGAGCTGGTCGCGGGAGAGATTGAGCGCGACCACGACGGCAGGCCGCACGGACGCGTCGACCTCGCCGAGGTAACCCTCGTCGACCTCGAGGACCGCGGGAGCTGTCGGTGCGGGCGTCGAGCAGAGCGCGGCGACGAGGCCCGCAGGCATGTTGGCTCCGGCGGGCGACGTCGCGACGACCCCCGGCCCGCCGAGCGCCTCGGCGAGCAGCCGGGTCGTGGTCGTCTTGCCGTTGGTACCCGACACGAGGGCCACCTGTCGACCGGCAGCCAGCTTCGAGAGCAGGCGCGAGTCGACTGCGATGCCGATCCGGCCGCCGACGGTCGACCCGGCGCCGAGACCGAGGCGGCGGGAGATCGCCCCTGCCGTGACCACCGATCCGCGGGCGAGCCACATCCTCGTGCGCAGCAGCTTCTCCTCGAACGTCCCCGACTCCGGACCCGGACGCGGGCAACGCTAGCGTGGCGTCGCCGGGACGGCCATCGCGGCCGCTGCACCGGATCACCGGCGGCGCGCTCGCGGCGGGGCGGTACGCGCGCGAGGCAGGGTCTGGCGTCACCGCGTTCTCGCGTCGTTGCGGATCGGGCACGGTCTTCTCCTCGCCTGCTTGTGGTACATCAAAGAGGTGGACGTCGCGACGCTGCTGCTGGCCGGCTCGGCGCGCGACCGCGTGCTCCCGGTCGATCGCGGCGAGGTCCTCGCCGCAGCAAGCGAGCTCCACTTCGTCACGAGCTCCGTGAGCCCCGCGAGCTGAGAGGAGGCAGGTCGGTGCAGGTCCACCTCGCGTACGGGGACGCCGGGCTCGACGTCGAGCTGCCCGAGAAGCGCACGCTCGTCGTCGCGCCCCGCTATCCCGCGGCC
>JAJZCK010000088.1 GCA_021846125.1 Actinomycetes bacterium
CGCCGACGGCGCGCCAACCGGCGGGGCAGGTGCGGCGGGCACCGAGCCGGCGGCTCCGACGACTGCGAGACGGGCACCGACGTCGACCGTCTCTCCCTCTTGCACGAGGATCTCCGTGAGCACACCAGCGGCCGGAGACGGCACCTCGGAGTCGACCTTGTCGGTGGACACCTCGAAAAGCGCCTCGTCTTGGGCGACGGCGTCGCCGACCTGCTTCAGCCAGCGGATGATCGTCCCCTCGGTCACCGTCTCTCCGAGCTGCGGCATCGTGATGTCAGCCAACGTGGAGGCCCCTTCCCGTGAGCGCGAGCACCGTCTCGCCGAAGGTCTCGGAAAGCGTCGGGTGCGGTTGGATGTACTGAGCTATCTCGTCGGGAGTCGCCTCCCAGTTCACCGAGAGGTACGCCTGGCCGAGCTGCTCGGTGACCCACGGGCCCACCATGTGGACGCCGAGCACGCGTCCGGCACGACCGTCGCTCCCCCGCTCGCAGATCACCTTCACGAGGCCCTCCGTCTCGCCGAGGATCTGCGCCCGGCCGTTCCCCCCGAAGGGGTCCTTCGCGACGACGACGTCGTAGCCGGCGTCACGGGCCGACTGCTCCGTCAAGCCGGTGAAAGCAGCCTCGGGGTGGCAGTAGATGCACCACGGCACCTTCGCGTAGTCGACCGGCACCGCTGGCTCCTCGAGCACCTGCTTCACCACGAGGATGCCCTCGGCGAAGGCCACATGAGCCAGCTGCGGCGTGGCCACCACGTCGCCGATCGCGTAGACCCCGTCGACGCCGGTGCGCATCCACTCGTCGACGACGACGAAGCCGCGATCGTCGATGCGCACCCCGGTGCCCTCCGCGAGCAGCCCGTCGGAGAGCGGCCGGCGCCCGACCGAGACGACGACGACGTCGGCGTCAACGTGCTCGCCGTCTCCGAGAAGCACCGACGTCCAGCGCTTGTGCCTCTCGTGACCGTGCACGCTGACACCCGTGCGCACGTCGATGCCGCGCTTTTTGAACGAGCGAGCGACGACGTCCGCGACGTCGGGGTCGCAGCCGGGGAGCAAGGTGGGCGCCACCTCGAGGAGCGTGACGTGCGCGCCGAGATCGGAGAGCAGCGAGGCGAACTCGCAGCCGATGGCGCCGCCTCCGACGACGACTGCAGACGGCGGGATAGCGCTCAGCTCGAGGACTCCGTCGGACGTGAGCACGACCGAGCCGTCCGGCTCGAACCCCGGGATGACGCGTGGCACGGAGCCGGTCGCTAGCACGACGTGCGTGCCGGTGAGGTCGACGACCGACCCGTCCTCGGAGGTCACGCGAACCCGGCGATCGGCGAGCAGCTGGCCGACGCCAGGCACCGTCGTGACCTTCCTGTGCCGCAGCAGACCCGCGAGGCCCCGGAAGAGCTGGTCGACGACCTTGCGCTTGCGCTCGAGGCTCACGGCGAAGTCGACCGTCGGCTGGGAGCTCTGGATGCCGAAGACCTTCGCACCGGCCACGGTGCGGTACACGCTCGCTGTCTCGAGGAACTCCTTCGCCGGGATGCAACCCCGGTGAAGGCAGGTCCCGCCGACCTTCTCCTTCTCGACGACGGCGACGGAGAGCCCTGCCGCCGCGCCGTAGAGCGCGGCGGCGTAGCCCCCCGGGCCACCGCCCACGATGACCATGTCGTACTGCCCGCTCACGCTGACCTCGCCCGCCGTGGGGACCACCTCCGAAGGTTCGGCCCTACCGTTCTCGCGTGCCTTGCCGAAGATCCGCGCGAGGCGCGCGATGAGCCCGGTTCCGTCCACGTGCGGGCCAGCCTAGCGACCATCCCCGATCTGGAGGAGCGAACCGCGGCTCCTAGCCGGACCTTGCGCACAGGCCGAGGAGCGAGCGCCCGGCCAGCACGCCGAGGACCTCCTGCGCGCATGCTTCGGCGGACCGCCCGTCGGTGACGAGGACGAGCTCGGGAGCGTCAGGCGGCTCGTAGGGGTCCGAGACTCCGGTGAAGCGCGCGATCTCGCCCGCTCGGGCCCTGCGGTAGAGACCCTTCGGGTCGCGTGCCTCGCAGACCTCGAGTGGGGTCGCGACGTGGACCTCGACGAACGGCACGGCGCTCGTGTCGTGCCGCTTCCGCACGGCGTCGCGCCCGGTGGCATACGGGCTGATCACTGTCACGAGGGTGACGTGTGCGGCACGCGAGAACAGCAGCGCGACCTCGCCGACGCGCCGGACGTTCTCCGCCCGGTCCTCCGCCGTGAACCCGAGGTCCGCGTTGAGCCCCTCGCGCAGGTCGTCACCGTCGAGAAGGAATGCCCGCTCGCCGCGTTCGGAGAGCAGGTGGAACAGGGTCCCCGCAACCGTCGACTTGCCCGCCCCGGACAGACCGGTAAACCACACCGTCACTCCGGCCGGTCCGCCCGCCGTGCCGAGAGCCGGCCCGGGCTCGCTCACGGTGCTGGATGCAGGATCATCCCGGCGGCGACCGTAGCGTCGGTCGCCTCGTCGACGAGGACGAAGCTGCCGGTCACGCGATTGCGCCGGTACTCGTCGTAGAAGAGCGGTGACGTCGTCCGGAGGTCGATGCGCCCGATGTCGTTGAGCCGGAGCTCCTCCACCGTCGGGTCCCGGTGGAGGGTGTTCACGTCCAACCGGTAGTGGATGTCGCGCACGAGCCCACGTGCCCAATGTGTCGTGTGCTTGACGGCGAGCTTCGCGCCGACGACGAGCGGCGTCTCGGCCATCCAGCAGACCATGGCCGAGACGTCCTGACCTATCGTCGGCTGGTTGCGCGGGTGGCAGATCATGTCGCCACGCGAGACGTCGAGCTCGTCGGCGAGGCGGACCACGACCGACATCGGGGGAAAGGCCTCGGAAAGCGGCCCGTCCGCGGTCTCGATCGACGAGACGGTGGTCGTGAAGCCGGACGGCAGGACGAGCACCTCGTCGCCCACCTCGAGCACACCTCCGGCGACCTGGCCCGCGTAGCCGCGGAAGTCGTGGTGCGCCTCCGAGCGCGGACGGACGACGCGCTGCACAGGGAACCGGAGGTCGATGAGGTTGCGGTCGGAGGCGATGTGGACGTCCTCTAGGTGGTGGAGGAGGGAGGTTCCTCGGTACCAGCCCATCTCCGCCGAGCGGTCGACGACGTTGTCCCCGTTCAGCGCCGAGATCGGCACGAACGCCATGTCGGCGACCTCGAGACGGGTCGCGAACTCCTGGAACTCGTCGCGGATCTCGTCGAAGCGCCGCTGGGAGTAGGCGACGAGATCCATCTTGTTCACGCAGATCACGAGGTGCGGGATCCTGAGGAGCGAGGCGATGAATGCGTGGCGCCGCGTCTGCTCGGTGATCCCGTTGCGCGCGTCGACGAGCACGACGACGAGGTCTGCTGTCGAGCACCCGGTCACCATGTTGCGCGTGTGCTGGGTATGGCCGGGCGTGTCGGCGACGATGAACTTGCGGCGGGGGGTCGCGAAGTAGCGGTAGGCGACGTCGATCGTGATGCCCTGCTCGCGTTCGGCGCGCAGTCCGTCGGTCAGGAGCGCGAGGTCGACGTAGGCGTCGCCGCGCGCCATGCTCGTGCGCTCGACCGACTCGAGCTGGTCCTCGTAGACTTGCTTCGAGTCGTAGAGGAGCCGCCCGATGAGGGTCGACTTCCCGTCGTCGACGCTCCCGGCGGTTGCGAGACGGAGCAGCTCCATCAGAAGTAGCCCTCCCGCTTTCGGTCCTCCATCGCCGCCTCGGAGAACCGGTCGTCCGCTCGCGTCGCCCCGCGCTCGGAGACGCGGGCGACGGCCGTCTCGGCGATCACCTCCGCGGGAGTCGACGCGGGCGACTCGACCGCGGCCGTGCACGTAGCGTCGCCGACGGTCCTGTAGCGGACCGTCGCCGTGAACGGCTCCTCGTCCACGAGGTCCTCGCGGGGTTGGCTGTGCGGACCGACGGCGAGGAGCAGGCCGTCTCGTCGGAACACGGGGCGCCGGTGCGCGTAGTAGATGCTCGGCAGGTCGAGCCCCTCTCGCTCGATGTACTGCCAGACGTCGAGCTCTGTCCAGTTCGAGAGCGGGAAGACACGGAAGTGCTCGCCGGGATGGTGCCGGCCGTTGTAGAGGCTCCACAGCTCTGGGCGCTGCCCACGGGGGTCCCACTGCCCGAACTCGTCGCGGAAGGAGAAGACTCGCTCCTTGGCCCTCGCCTTCTCCTCGTCGCGACGGCCGCCGCCGAACACGGCGTCGAAGCGGTGCTCCTCGATCGCCTTCAGCAGGCTGTGGGTCTGGAGCCGGTTGCGCGTCCCGCCCGGCGAGCGGTCCTCGACGACCTCGCCACGGTCGATCGCCTCCTGGACCGAGGCGACGAGCAACCGGACCCGCAGCTCTGCGACTCGGCGGTCCCTGAACGCGAGGACCTCGGGGAAGTTGTGGCCGGTGTCGACGTGCAGCACCGGGAAGGGGACGGCCTGAGGCCAGCAGGCCTTGGTCGCGAGGTGGAGCAGCACCGCCGAGTCCTTCCCCCCGGAGAACAGCAATCCGGGGCGCTCGAACTCCGCGACGACTTCGCGGATGATGTGGATGGCCTCGGATTCGAGGGCGTCGAGGTGCGTGAGCTGGTACGTCATAAAGTCCGATCAGTTTAGTCATATTTAGCCGCGGACCGCGACGGCGCCTGGGCGCGTGCCGCGTCGTTGGCCAGCTGGTCGACGAGCTCGTTCATCGGGTCGCCGGAATGGCCCTTCACCCACCGGAAGGTGACCTGGCCGGGCCGGTCGTCGACGACGAGGGCGACGAGAGGGCGCCAGAGGTCCTGGTTCGCCACGTCCGCACCCTTCGCGTTGCGCCAGCCGCGCGCACGCCAGCCGGACCACCAGCGATCCTTGAAGCAGTTGACGACGTAGGTGGAGTCGCTCACGATCTCGATCCGGCCGTCGTGCGCCTCCACGGCCCGCAGGACCGCCGTCACCTCCATGCGCTGGTTCGTCGTCGCGGGATCGCACCCCGCGTCGTACGAGGAGCGGCTGCTCGCCCACGCCCAGCCACCCGGTCCCGGGTTGCCGATGCACGCTCCGTCGGTGAACACGATCGTGCTGCCCGGGCTCCTCCGGTCCGGGTGAGGCGGTGTCGGCACGACGGACAGTCTGGCAAGACGCACGCCGGTGCACCAGCGGGCCCGCGACGTCGCGACGCGGGCTGCCCCGGTGCGACACTTGCGCGGTGACGTTCGAAGGCTTCGGGGGCCATCTCCCCGACACGACCCCGCGGGACGACGCGGCGACGTACCCGGGCGACGAGGCGATCGAGCGACGCATCTTCGCGTACGTGCTCTGGAACGCGGCCGTCATGGCGGTGAGGACAAGTGCGCGTCCGGTGGACCTCGCCAGCCGTATCGCTCCTTACGAGAGCGCCGCGTCGCTCTACGCGGTGGGTTTCGACCACGTCTTTCGCGGCCAAGACGACGAGCTGCCCGGCGACGAGGTCTACCCGCGACGCGACGTGCTCCCCGTCGTCTACGCCCGAGCGTTCGTCGAGGGCAGGCTCGACGAGCACGACCTCGACGCCGTGCGCTTCTCGCGCGCTGGCGAGCTCTCGAGCTCTTCCCGTCTACGCCTCGCGTCCCGGTCCCTGGAGCACCCGACGATCTCGATCGGCTTCGGCCCACTCGCGGCGGTCCACCGGGCCAGGCTGGATCGCTACGTGCTCGATCGTGGGCTCGCCGACGCGGGCGGCTCGACGGTCTGGTGCTTTCCCGGTACCGGCGAGCTCGACGAACCGGAGACGAAGGCCGGCCTCGGTCTCGCGGGCCGCGAAGGGCTCGACAACCTCGTCGTGGTCGTCGACTGCGCCATGCTCCCCCCGAGGTCGAAGGCGCGCGGCGGCACGACAGCTGGCGAGGAGCTCGGGGAAGAGCTGGGCAGCCGCGGCTGGAGCGTCGTCGAAGCGGCTACGGGGCCGCTCGGCAGGAGCGACTCCCGCTCTCTCTACGCCGCCTACCTTGTCGCGGCCGAGCAAACCGGATCGCCGACGGTGGTGCTCGCACAGACGGTCGCCGATCCGACGGGCGAGCAAGGGCGCGACCGCGGCGTCGCCGGTCCCGGCGTCCGGAGGGCATCGGCCGACCAGCTCCGTACGCTTCGCGAGCGGATGGGTCTGGTCGACGAGATTCCCGAGGACTGTCTCGGCGCCGCTGCTCCCCCGTACGTCAGGCCGGCGGGAGGCTCGCCTGCGCGGCTCTACGCCGCCCGAGACGGCAGGGTTGTCTCGCGCCCGCGTCGGGCAGGGATCGCTCGCGGTCGAAGAGCCGGGGACCCTCCGGTGCCCGAGCCGCGGGTCTTCGCCGAGCTCTACGAGGGCTCGCTCGGCAGGAACGTCTCGACGACGATGGCCTGCGTGCGCCTGCTGCGCAACCTGCTGCGCGATCCCGGCGTCGGGCGCCACGTCGTCCCCGTGGTCCGCGGCGCAGCCGCTTTCTCCGGGCTCGCTGCGCTCGCATCCGAGGGGGGCTCCTACGCTCCTGGTGGCCGTCGCCCGGACGGGGTCGAGGCCCGTCTGCCGGGTACGGACGGCGTGCGCGGCGCCGGGCCGCTCCTCGAGGGGGGAACCGGTGACACGGGCGCGCTGGCGAGCTTCGTCGCTGCGGCGACGACCCGCCGGCCACTTTCGCCGCGGCTGCTCCCGTTCCTCGTGCCTTGCTCGCCGGCGGACCTCCTGCTGCTCGGGGACGCCATGCGGGCGGGCGGCGACGCCCTCGGGCGGGGCTTCGTCCTCGGCACGGCTGCGGATCGGTCGCCCGGAGACGATGCGCTCGATCGGGGACAGTCTCTCCTGCTGGCCTCCTCCCTGCCTGGGATACGGTCGTACGACCCCTCATTCGCCTACGAGATCGCAGCGATCGTCGAGAGCGGGGTCGCAGAGATGCACGGTCCGCACGGCAGGGACGTCGTGTACCACTTGACGCTTCACGACGAGACCTACCCGATGCCTGCGCTGGCAACGGGCCCGCTTGGCGACGACGTCCGTGCCGGCGCAGCCCGGGGGATCTACCGCTTCGTGCCGCCGGCATCGCCCGACGGTCCTCCGGTCGACACGCGCCATGCGACCCTCCTCTTCTCGGGCTCCGCTTGGTCGGTCGCGATGCGAGCGCGAGAGATCCTGGCCGCGGAGTGGAACGTGTCCGCCGAGGCGTGGTCGGTGACGAGCTATTCTTCGTTGCGCGACGAGGCTCTCGACGTCGAGCTCTGGAACCGCCTGCATCCTTTGGGCGCACCGCGCGCGTCCCATGTGAGCAGCGTCCTGTCGAGGTCGTCCGGGCCGATCGTCGCTGTGACAACCGCTGTGAGGGCAGTGCCTGACCTGATCGCACGCTTCGTCCGGCAGCCCTTCGTACCTGTCGCCGTCACCGCCGCCGCCACCAAGAAGGTGACACGCGAAAGCGGTGAGGCCGACGCTGCCCGCGTGGTGGTGACAGTCCTCGCGGCCCTCGCCTCCACGGGGCAGATCTCGGCAGCGCGCGTCGCCTGTGCGATAGAGCGCTACGAGACGGGGCAGTACGAGACGATGGGCCCGGAGCGGCGCGCCGGTCCTGTCGACCCGGCGGTCGCATCGCCGTCGCCGACGCTAGACAGCGGTCCGCGCACTGAGAGGAGCACGACACGTGGCGATACGTCTGACGGGTGACGAGGCAGCGGACGCGTTGCTCACGAACGACGCTTTCGCTCTCGTGGTGGCGATGGTCCTCGACCAGCAGATACCGCTCGAGCGAGCCTTCGCCGCACCGCTGCTCCTCCGGGAGAGGCTCGGGGGTGATCTCGACGTCCGTCTCGTAGCGTCGATGGATCCGGACGAGCTCGTCGCGTTGTTCTCGGCGACACCCGCTCTCCACCGATTTCCGGCGTCGATGGCTGCTCGCGTCCAGGGTGTCGCACGCATCGTCGTCGACTCCTACGGTGGCAGCGCTGCCGAGCTGTGGAGGTCCGCGGCCGACGGGGAGGCACTGCTCTCGAACCTTCGCGCCCTGCCTGGCTTCGGCGAGCAGAAAGCACGCATCTTCGTGGCGCTTCTCGGCAAGCAGCTCGGCGTGCAGCCGGCCGGGTGGGCAGAGGCTGCCGGTCCCTTCGGCGCTCCCGGTAGCTACGTCTCGGTCGCCGACATCGACGGACCCGAAGCGCTCGCGAAGGTCCGGACCCACAAGCAGTCGATGAAGTCCGCGGCCGAGCGCAAGCGGTCATGAGCACGGACGCCCTCCGGCGCCTTCGAGGAGCACGCCTCTACCTGTGCACTCCGGACCGCGACGACCTCGAGTCCTTTGCGGCGGCATGCATCCGCGGCGGCGTCGGCGTCGTCCAGCTGCGCGAGAAGTCGCTCGACGCTCGCGCCCTCGTCGCACGCTCGCGGCGCCTGCGTGCCGTGTGCGCCGACACGGGAGTGCCGTTCGTCGTGAACGACCGCCCGGATATCGCACTCGAGGTCGACGCCGACGGGGTCCACCTCGGCCAGGACGACGTGCCGACAGCTCTCGCCCGCCGGATCCTCGGTCCCGAGCGCATCGTCGGCCTCTCGACCCACGGGACCGAGGAGCTCGGACCCGCCCTCGAGGCGCGGGTCGACTACATATCGGCCGGACCGGTCGTCCCGACACCGACCAAGCCGGGAAGGCCCGGGACGGGCCTGCCGTACGCGGGGCAGGCGACGGCCAGTGCCGCAGCCCGCTCGCTGCCGTGCTTCGTCACCGGCGGGGCCGCTCCCGACACGGTACCTGCGATGGTCGCGGCTGGCGCCCGTCGCTTCGTCGCCGTCCGGTACCTCACGGAGGCATCCGACCCGGAAGCCGCAGCTCGAGAGCTACGGCGGGCGATCGACGACGCGATCGCACGAGCGGAAGAGGGTCGCGCCGACCCTACGGGTCGTCTCGCCCTGCCTGCTGACGCGCCACGCGCCTCTCGCCGACCGCGATGACCGCCCATGCGGCCCATCCCAGCGCGTCGAGCCCCCAGAAGCTGAGCAGCCGGTAGAGAGCGACGGTGGCGAGCGCGACCTCGCCTCGCAGACCGTAGGCCACGAGAAGCAAGGCGAGGCTTCCTTCCGCGACTCCGATTCCGCCGGGGGTGAGCGGGATGCTCGCTGCGATCTCGGTCGTCGCATAGACGACGACGATCCCGCGCCACGGGACATCTCCCCGCACAGCGAGGATGCACGACACAAGGCTTGCCAGGTCGAGAAGCCAGTTCGCCGCGGCCAGGCCGGCGACCTTGACCCACGAGGATGGGAGGACGAACACCTCGCGCAGCCGGACGCGTAGCTCCCGGGCGGCGTCGAGCGCGATCCCTCCCCACCTCCACTGTCGGACCGCTGCCTCGATCCTCTCCCGGGGCAGGCCGGCGCCGGCACGAGACGTCGCGCCGACCACGGCGAGCACTGCGAGCAGAGAAACGACGAGGACACCGACTGCGGGCCAGCGTAGGACGCGCAGCGGGCCACTCACGCCGGCGATCCAGAGGCCCCCGACGAGCAGGAGGAAGAGCGTCACCCCGGAAAGGACCCCAGCCGTGAGGAGTGCCCACACGGTGAGCGCACTGTCCGCGCCACGACGGCGGAGCTGCCGGAACACCCAGAGCACCGACCATGCCGCACCACCCGGCAACGAGGTGCCGAGCGCGTTCCCCGCAAGGCTGATTGCAACCATCCGCCAAAACCCGAGCCGGACGCCTCCCGCTCGGAGCAGCCAGCGCTGGAGCCTCGCGAACGGCCCCATGGACATCGCCTCGAGAATCGCGGCGACGCCTACCCAGCCCCAGCGGAGCCTCCCGAGCAACCCGAGCGCGCCGGCGAGCTCCCGGTGCTCGTACCCGAGCGCGACGGCGCCGGCAGCGAGCACGGCAAGCGTCGCGACACCCCGGATCCGTCGACGCCGTGACGCCTTCCGTCTCGGTCGGGTCGCGGCCGCGTCGCGTTCGCGTCCCCCACGCAACGTGGCGTCGTCGAGCGTGCCTGGATCGGACGCGTCAGCGCCGCGGTCTTCCACGGCGGCCCGATCCTCCGCCGTCACAGGTGCGCTGCACGACGCTACCCGTCACAGCGACCTCCATCTCGCGCTCGTTGCCCGACCGCGGACAGCCTACGGCCGGACGTGCCGTCGTCACCTCCGCGCTCAGCACATCGGGACCATCGGCCCTATTGAAGGCGCGAGCGCCGACGCTATCTTCACGCCAGGGAAACGACCGGGATCCACGGAGCGTCGCCGTGACGCTTCGCCGGGCGCAAGGAGCTTGTATGTCCGCAACGCAACCAAGCACCAGGCAGATCCTCGAGCAGATGCGCGCCTCCATGGGCGAGGTGCCCCCGGCGATCGAGAAGGCGGCGAGCGCCGACGAGCCGATGGTCGCCGAGCAGGCTCGATCCAGTGCCTTCGCCATGCCGACCGAAGGTGGAGCTCTCGACCCCGAGACACGCACCCTCGTCTATCTCGCCGTCGCGCTCGCTACCTCGAACCACGCATGCACGACGGCCATGGTGGACAGGGCTCGCAAGCAGGGGATCGCGTCGGCGAAGCTGCTGGAAGCCTTCCACATCGCACGATTCGCCCTTGCGACCCTCGTGGTCGGGAACGCCGAGCCGGTCTTCGATCTCGTCAACGAGCACGCCGTCAGCCCGATGGACTGACGTCCGTGCACCGCGCTGGGCTTCGCGCACGGCGGGAGGGCGATCCTGCACAGGGTCAGACCCTTGCGGCAAGCGTCGCTAGCGTGATGGCAAGGACGGGCGGTGTGAGGACGATCCCGATGCGGAAGTACCTCCCCCAGCCGATCTTCATGCCCTTTCGCTCGAGAACGTGCAGCCACAGGAGGGTCGCGAGGCTTCCTATCGGCGTGATCTTCGGCCCCAGGTCCGCGCCGACGACGTTCGAGTAGACCATGGCCTGCCGGATCGTGCCGTGCACGGTCGTCCCATGCACCGAGAGCGCGCCGATGAGGACGGTCGGCATGTTGTTCATCACCGAAGAGAGCGCCGCCACGAGGAAGCCGGTCCCGAACGACGAGGCGAGCACACCATGGCGGCCGATGACGTCGAGGAGGCGCGCGACGTCGGAGGTGAGCCCCTCGTTGCGCAAGCCGTAGACGACGAGGTACATCCCGAGACTGAACATCACGATCTGCCAGGGTGCCTCGCGCACGATGCGCACGACCGGGATCGCCGCACGCGGTGCGCGCAGCTCACCGCCCGTTTCACCGGCACCTTGCACGCCGGCACCTTGCACGCCGGCACCTTGCCTCGAGCCCGCCTCGTCGCCGG
>JAJZCK010000089.1 GCA_021846125.1 Actinomycetes bacterium
ACGGGGTCCACGGGGCGGATCCCGAGGATCCGAGCGAGCTGCGCCGGATCCAGGTCGCCCTCCAACGTCAGGTCGACCAATCAGGCTATGGATCTGGGCTGGCTGGTCGGGGGCTCGCCGCCGTGCAGGGCCTCGGCGAGCTCCTTGCCCTTGGTCCGGATGAGCTCACCGTGGTCACGCTCACCGCCGAGGAGGTCCACCTGGCAGTGCGTTTGCAGTCCAGACGGCCCGAGGACCGAGCATGGCGCGAGTCGCTCGGCGCGAAAGCTCGGCGACTCGACGCCGGGGAGTCAGCATCCATCGCCATCGCGGCTACCAGGTCACGGGTCTTTGCCAGCGATGACGAGGATGCCCTCACCGTCTGGGAAGCGTTGGCCGGTGTACCCGGACGGCGAACCCGGGACCTTCTTGTCAGCGTTCTCGTTATCCCGCAGCCCTGCGTTCAAGTAATCCACCACTGGGCCCCTGGGAATTCTGTCTACTCCATGGCGGCTCCCGGCGCCCGCTGGCGTCCGTCGATGAGCTGAGCGATCTGGCCGGCGAGGTGGTCGGCCGTTGGGCGGCCGAGTTCGCTGGCGACGGTCACCTCCTCTGCGCCACGCCGTAGGCGAACCAACCACACCCGACCGATCGGACGACCGGCGGCGTCGCTGGCGACGGTGTGATCGACCTCGACGCTGAGTGGGGTGTTGCTCCTAGCGCCCCGGCCGGCGGACCGGCATCGTGGAGAGCAGTAGAGGCGGGGACGGCCCCGGCCGTTGTAGTCCGGCAACGCCACGTGGCAGCCCGGCGCCGCGCACCGTGACGGCCACCGCTGCGGGGCGTTCACGGCCGCCTCTTCTCTGCTGCGCCGGGGCGGAGGGTCGGCCGGTAGGACTTGCCGTCCATGTGGACGTGGTGCGCGCTGTTGACGACGCGGTCGAGGATGGCCGAGGTTCTATTGTCCTCACCGGAGGACGCCCTGGTCACGGACCGTGTCCAGTGTGGCGGACGTAGTCGACACAGCTATCCCGTCGGCCTGCGCACCGGGCCAGGCGAGGTGTCCGAGCCGCGACGGTTGAGCTCGCTCATCAGCTCACGATTCATGGCCCGGGCTGCATCGAGGGTTTCGGTCAGCTCGCGGCGTTCGGTCTCGAGTTCGGCGACGTGGGTCCGCTGCCGGTGGTTGTCCGCTTCAAGCTCCGCGGCGCGTTGCTCGGCCTGATCGAGAGCGGGGCCAAGGGCCTCACCCCGGGCGAGGTCAGCGTCGGCGCCGAGCTGGCGGCAGAGGCGCTCGCGTAGAAGCTTGATCTCCTCGGTCAGGCGACGGTTCTGTTCCTTGGCGTTGGCCAGCTCGGCACGCAGGCTCTGCTCGGTCACCAGCGAGCGGGCCGGCAACTTCCAGGCTCGGTCTCGTCCGGCTTGGCGTTGCCGGTCCCGGGCGGCGGCGATGCGACCGGCGAGTTGCGGGTCGCTGTAGAGCAGCGAGGTCGACACCCCGGCCCGGCGGGCGACGGCGGGGAAGGTGATCGGCTCGCCCGAGGCCTCCATGGTGGTGATCACGTCACCGGCGTGGTGGCGCTTGGTCCGCCCGTCGTAGTGGCGGGCACGGCGCAGTGCTGCGCTGTTGTCAGCCATCGTTGGCCCTCCGTTGACCGAAGGCGACGGGGACGGACTGTCGGGCCTTGCGCAGGGTCGCCGAGGCGTCTTCGATGACGACTCGCTCATCATCGGCGAGATCTCCGAGCAGGGCCTCGTGGGCGCGGATGTGGTTGGCGATGACCTCGAGCTGGCGGCCGACGTGATCCACCGCCCAGTCCGTCGCCCCGGCTGCCAGCATGGCCTCGCGTTCTTTGCGCAGCTGATCGGCGTAGGCGCGCAGCTCCGGAAGGTAGGAAGGGTCGGACTCGAAGTGAGCGCAGCCGGCGCACTGGTAACGGATCGGGCAGGCCCCGCCGCCGGCACGCACGTTGGTCGGTTCGGAGCACTTGCCCATCGGCACCGCCACCCACGACAGGTGCTCGCGCAGGCGACCGGCACGCGATGCGACGGCGTCGACGGGGCGGGTGAGACCCCGGTTGTCGATGGTGTGGCGGGCGAGCAGCTCCATGGCGGCACGTTTGCGGGCATCTCCCACCCGGTAGTAGCCGAGGGTGGTGGACAGGCTGCGGTGGTCCATGAGGTCGCGTAGCACCGAGGGGGCCACGCCTTGGTCGGCCATGGTCTGTGCGTAGGTGTGACGCAAGGCGTGGGGCTGGATGGCGGAGCGATCGAAGGCCACCGGGCTTCCGTCATGATCCAAGGGGCCGGCGTCGACGCGGGGTATGGCCGTCATCCACGACCGCATCCAGGCGTTGATGAGCCCGGTGTCGATGTGGTTGGAGCCATCCGCGTTCTTGTGCGGGCGGGGCAGCAGCCACAGTTGCTCCGGCGCGGTGGTGGGGAACCGGGAGCGGACCCAGGACTGCTGGGAGCGCACGGCGGCCACGAGAGCGGAGTCGGCGAGGGGGAGGCGCCGGCCCATGCGCGCCGCTTTGTGGTTGTCGTAGACCAACACGTCCTTGCCGTGCTCGTCGACATCGAGGCACTCCAAGTGCAGGCTGGCCACCTCGCCGACGCGTCGGCCGGTGCCCTTGAGCAGCCGGTAGACGAGCACGGCCATCTCCCCGGCGTGCTCACCCAAGACGCCGAGGGTCGGGACCCGGGCCGCGCCGGCGGCGCCGGGGACAGCGGCGAGCAGCTCGATGTTGGCATCGAGCTGGGCGACCACCCCAGCGGGCAGCGCGCGGCCGGGAGGTTCCTCGGTCACCCTCGGACTGCGATCACCGCGGCGGAACGCGAAGGTTGGCCCGAGGTCGTCGAGCAGACCGAGCTCGCGTGACTCGCGCAGCATGAGGCTCGATTCCTCGATCAGCGCCGCCTTCGCCTTGGGACCCCACGATGGGCGGCCTGCCGGGAACGAGCGGGAGGCCACGCGGGTCAAGAACCGCTCGATGTCGGAGCGTCCGAGGGTGGCCGGGTCCTCGCCGCCACCAGGCCCAGAGGCGAGCACCGCCGACAGCACCGAGACCGAGCCCACCCGGTGGCTGAGCGCTCCGTCGCCGACCCGCCCGATGGTGGCCGCCGCCCAGGCCTTGGCCGCATCGCGCAGCCAGGGCTGGCGGATGCCGGTGAAGTCGAGCCGTCGGCGCCCGGCGACACCGAAGAGGCGCAGGTCCCAGATGTCTTTGGTTCGCTCCGTCTCGGGATCGGCGTAGGCGAGGCTCACCCGGTCGACGCTGAAGCGGGCGAAGCGTACGTGGGAGCGATCGCCGACGCCTTCCAGGCAGGCCAGGTCGAACTCGGTCACCGAGGCCACCCCGGCGGCTCGGAGCTGATCGATCCACGGGCGCATCCCGCCGGTGACCACGCTGACCTGCTCGGCCGCCCGGACCCCGATGGCGTAGACCAGCTCGAGGCGGACCAGCTCGGGCAAGCCTCGTAGAGAGAGCACCCGGCTGTTGACCGGCTGGCGCACCCGGGCCGCCCAGGCCGAGAAGGCAGCGTCGCGTGGCCGCCCCTCGGCCCGCCAGATCTGTGCGTGAGGCACGCACAGGCCGGCGTCGGGATGGGCGGCGGGACGGTAGCAACAGGCCGCCGCGCAATCACCGAGCGCCGACAGCGGCAAAGCGTCGGCGAGGAACTCCTCGAATGACGTTCCCTTGCTCCGATATTTCCACCAGCCGACGCTGTGGGTCTGGCACAGCCCGAAACGCCCCAACGCCGGGCGCGGGCAGCTCTGCCCGTCACCGCCGGTCACCACGCACACCTGGTCGGTGCCACGCCGACGAGTGAAGACAGCGGGCTCCCCGCCCGCAAGCCACGACTCGACACTCTCGGCGCCCGAGGCCTCCAACTGGCTTCGGTGACGAACACACAACGAGGACGACCAGTGCCCGTCGCTCGGGCAGCCGGGGACGGCACAGACAGCGACCCGGTGCAGCGGGCCGCCGGGCTGGGCCACGATCAGCTGAAGCTCGGGGTGCCATTCGCCGCCCAGCCAGTCGTCGCCCATCAGCGACCCGAGCCGGCTGATGCGCCAGTCGACCCTCGCCACGGCCAGCTGGCGGGCCACCGCCTGCGCGGCTGTGGTCATCTTCGGTCCTGCCCGAAGGAGGCGTGCCCATCGACCGCAGCGCGCATGTCGGCCCAGCGGGCGTGCAGGTAGACGTCGGTGGATGCGACCGAGGCGTGCCCCAAAAGCTCCTTGACCAGCGCCGGGTCCTTGGTCGCAAACGCCACCTCCGAGGCGAAGCTGTGACGCAACATGTGCGGACGGGCCCGGAAACCGACCCTGCCCGAGAGGCGAACGAACAGCCGCTCGACAGCGTCGGGCGTCAACGCCCGCCCCAGCGGCGCCCGCCACAGGTTCACCAGCAAATAGTCGCTCTCCGCTGCTGGGCCAAGGGCGTCGCGCTCGAAGCGGTAGGCGTCATGGCAGGCCACCAGGTCCCTGGTGACCGGCACCACCCGAGGCCAGACCGACTTCGCCAACGCCCCGTTCTCGTTGTCCTCCCGGCGCAGCACGTGCAGGTGCGCGCCGGCCACCTGGCAGCCCAGATGAGCAGCCGACGGCACCAGGTGCAGATCGGCCAAGCGCAACCCGCACACCTCGGCCACCCGCAGCCCAGTGGCGTAGAGAGCCTCGACGACAAAGCGGTCCCGGATGTTCGAGCAGGCATCAACCAGCTCGCCGACCTGAGCCCGGCTGAGCGTCTCTGGCGGTCGCTGCGCCCGCCGGCGGCGGACCACCCGCCGGTTGACCACCGGACGGCCTGCTCTTTCGCCTCGGTCCCAGCCGCGAGGAGCGAAGGACAGCTCGGCCCGGAAGCTCAGCCGCTCCGCGACACCCGGCTCGCACCAGCCTCGGCCCGCCCCGAAACGCACGAACTCGAGCACCGCCGCGAGGATCCCCTCCACCGTCGCCGGCGAACGCGCCGGGCCCAGGGCCACCACGTTGGGCTCGGCCGCCCGCCGCCGCTCCCGTCCCCGACGGTGCTTGCGCGACGGCGTGCGCTCCAGCCAACGGGCGAACGAGGCGAGCTGATCGACCTTCGGCGCCACCGGCTCCACGCCCGCGCCCCCAGCCCAGGTGAGATACAGCGCCAGACGCCCGGCGTAAGCCTGCGCGGTGCCCACCGAACGACCCTGGGCATCGAGAAGGACCCGCAACCACGTCGCTGCCCGCTCGTGCTCCACGTAGGCGTCGTCGACGACGGTCCAGCCGACTCGACCGTCGACCGGGGAAACGGTGCGCTGCGCCCAGAACTCCACAGAGATCGAACATACGTGCGGGCTGTGACAGTCAACCCCAAAAGACGATCTCCACGACAGGAAGGAACAGTCCCCCTTCGTCCGTCCCAGAGGCGCGGGCCTACACCAATAGAAACTCGGCGACGACGGGGTTCGGGAACAGCGAGTACCAGTCGGTGGCCCCACGGTTGGCCGTCGTGATGAGACTCCTGCCGGCACGCTCGGTGATCAACTCGTAGAGGTCGTCGGACTGCGCCGGGGAGAAGTCACGCATGGCAAAGTCGTCCAAGATCAAGATGGCCGGGCGGGCCCAGCGCCGCAGCCTGGTCTCCCAGGTGCGATCGGCGTGTCCGCCAGCGAGGTCGGCCAAAAGACGCGAGGTCTTGGTGAACGCCACGGTGTAACCCCGGCGACATGCTTGGTGGCCAAGCGCCTGGGCGATCATGGACTTGCCGACACCGACCGGACCGTGCAGCACCACCGACTCGCCGTGTTCGACGAAGCGCAACGTGGCCAGGTCGCGAATGCGCGCCGCGGGGATCAACTTGTTGTAGTTGAAGTCGAAGTCTTCAATGGTGCAGGTCTGCTCGAAGTGCGCGGCTCGCACCCGCCGGTCGATGCCCGCCGCGTCTCGCCGGGACAGCTCGTCCTCGCACAGCGCCTGGAGGAACTCGATGTGGCCGAGATCGCCGGCGTCGGCCTGGGCCAGTCGCACCTCCAAGGTGTCGAGCATCCCCGACAGCTTGAGCGAGCGCAGCGTCGTCTCGAGCTGGTGCGCCCTCACGCGCCGGCCGCCACATCACCAAAGTCCTCGAACAGGCGCAGCGGCCCGTGCAGGTGCGCCGGGGCATCGGGTGGCGACTGCTCTTCTTTGCCGTCGTTCTCGGTGCCGGCCACCAAGATGCCCTTGACGGTGCGGTACTCGGGGTCGCCGATCTCGGTGGCTCGGCGGCACGCCGTGTTGAGCCGCACGTTGCCGTACTTCTGCGCCAGTCCCACCACCCCTTGGGCCTGGCGCAGACGGTAGAGGACCTGGACCTCCAAGAGGCCTTGCACCAGGGACAACACGTCGTCGCCCAGTTCGCCCGCCTGCTTGATGCACCACTGCGGGGTGCGTATGAAGAAGGCCACCTTCTCGGGCGGGAAGTCCGCCCAGTCGGTCTGCCTGCCCTTCTCGATGCGGGCCCAGGTCTTGATCACCTGGCCGTCGACGTAGAACTCGACGGTGCGGTCCGCGCGCCGGGCATCGACCTGTTGGCCGATGAAGCGCCACGGGACGCTGTAGAGGGCCTTGCCCGACCGGGCGTAGCAATCGGGACCGACCTTGGGCCGGCTCCACGTCGCCAGCTCGAAGGGTGAGCGGGGCAGGGCGATGAGGGTGGGCAGCTCGATCTCGGCGAACACGAAGAGCGGTGAGGCGCCGTCGAGCGAGCGGTGCGAACGCTCACCGGCCACCCCGCTGCACCACCGCAGCGCCCCCGTTGCCATGTCGGTTTCGTTCACCCAGTCGCGCCCGTTCCACATAGAGTCCCTGACGTAGGGCATCATCCGCTCGACTCGGGGCTTGTCCTTGGGTTTCAGGGCCCGGGCCGGGTCGATGAGGCAGCCGTAGTGGGCGGCGAACTCGGCGTAGGAGCGGTTGAGCTTGGGGTCGTAGATGTCGGGCTTGATCACCCCGGTCTTCAGGTTGTCGCTCACCAGGCGGCGCGTCACGCCACCGAAGTAGGCGAACGCCTCGACGTGGCACTGCGTCCACGTGCGCTGGTCCATGGTGAACACGGGCTTGACGAACATGTGGCGCGAACACGCGAGCACCAAGACGAACGCCCACACCCGCCGCATCCGGTTGGCCAACGGGTCGAACCACGTGCCGAGGTAGCCGTAGTCGATCTGAGCCTCCTCGCCAGCGGGGACCTCGGGGCGAGGCGGCGTGGCGATGTTGCGCAGGTTCTCCTCTGGGAACTCCCGCCACAGGTAGCGCCGGAAGCTCGAGATGCCGACGGCCAGACCGTGTTCGTCGCGCAGGCGCTGATGCACCGTCTGCGCGGTGTTGGTCTTGAGCATCTCCTCGATGTCGGTGCGGTGCGCCTCGATGGTCTCGTGGGTGCGGCTGCGCTCCCGGGGATCGACCAGCTCGGGGAACCAGCCGTGGACCAGTTCGTTCCACTGCTCGGCCGACAGCGCGGCGCCGTTCGGCGCGTAGCCCTCGGCCTCCGCCTTGGCCGTGTACTTGGCGACGGTGCCCCGGTCGACCCCCAGGCTCCGGGCGATCTCGGACCGGTTCCGGCCCGCACTCCAATGCAACAGGATCTCGACGATGTCGATCACGGTGAACGTTCTCCTTGGCATGGGCGCCTCTCGTCTCGGTGGACGAGGGCGCGGCTAATGCAACAAGGAGCCCGGGTGGTGGATCCCTCAAGACTGCGGGATTACGTGAACGCAGGGGTGCTGGATAACTTGAACGCCAGACCGCTGAACTGCGGGATTACCTGAACGCCGACACTTCTCAGGCAGCTCGTCACCGACGGGATCGTCGACGAGCACGATGCCAGGGCCGTACACCGCCTGCTCCAGAGCGACGACCTCCACAACCTCGGCGGACCGGCCTGGTAGCCAGGGTCGAGTTTCTCGGGACTGATCACCGAGACGGCCGAAGTTGAGCAGGCGTGTGCGTATGCAGCTGCATAGGCACGACGCCCCGACCAGCGCTTTCGTCGGGTCTGTAACCCGACGGCCGCGCGTTGGTCGATGCCCCCCGCCACCAAGTACGGGCGCTTTCCGCGCCTCGTTGCGTATGCACAGGCCGCTGACCAGCACGTTTGGTCGGCGGCTTCTGTGTTTATGGGGACAGTTTGTGGGGACCTACTCAGCCCTTGCGCATGCAGCCTACGCAGGGTGGTGTGAGCGCGCGTGGCCCGTACGCTGCGGTTTCGCGGTCGAGATTGGCATTGGGCGAAGCGGTGCATGGGCATGCCCTGTGCATGCCTATGCAGGTGCCCTGATCAATGGACTTCAGGGTTGGGCGGCCCGCGAAGCTAGCGCCGGGCACGTGGGTCTCACCTGGCCTGCCGGCCGGTTTGGTGCGCCTGTGCGAGGGCCGCGTCGGCATCGTCGCGATGGAGCAGGCCGAGTAGCCGCCCGTCGGGATCGGTGACGAGGATGGCGGCGACGTCGCGTGCGCGCATGCGGCCGACCAGCGCGTGGAGGTCCTCGTGGGCTCGCACGGTGGCTGGTCCGGAGCGCATGGCATCGACGGCAGGGGTGTCCTCGTCGCCGGCCAGTGCGGACTGATCGAGGACGCCCAGCACGACCCCGCCGCCGAAGGTGACGACGCAGCGGTCCTCGCCGGATGCGGCCACTCGTCGGCGTGCGATGGCGACCGTCTCGTCGGGCGCGCAGGTGGGGACGTCGGTGCGCGCCAGGGCGCCGGGGCGGAGCGTCGTGGTTGCGGTGCCTTCGGTTGGGAGCCCGGCGGCCAGCCAGTCGGCCTTGCCGGCGGTGTAGTCGTAGACGGCAGTGAAGCCGAGCGTCTCGAGCCGGCACGCGGCCCGTGGGCTCATGTCTCAGAGGCTGTCCCAGCAGTAGACGATCACCGGCCGGGATCGGTCGAGGTCGGCGATGGTCTCGGTGCCGAGCGTCTTGAGCGGGATGTTGACGGCGCCGGGGAGGTGCTCTTCGTCGTACTCGGCGGCGGGCAGCACCTCGACCAGTTGGGCGCCCTTTGCCACCAGGCGGCGGACGCCGTCTCGATGCAATGAGTTGGCCATCGACCAGGTTTCCTACCCGGCCGTGAGGGCGGCCACGATCTGGTCGACCGAGGGAGCCCCCTCGACTCCGGTCCCGGTGCGGTAGGTGCGGCAGGCGAACGCCGGAGGGCTCTCTGGCGGGGCGAAGGGGTCGATGCCGTCGATGAGCAGGGCCGGCGAGCCGTGAAAGCGGCGTCGGATGGCGTCTTCTGGGTCGGCGATCTCTTCGACCACGATCCGGGGTGCGGGTCCGGGGAGCCGTGCGAGGGCGTCGGCGAGCCGCTCGCGAACCAGGGTCACGTTCGGGCAGTCGGGGGTGTGGAGGATGGTGATCGTGTCGGCCACGAATCGACCCTAAAGCCTCCTCTGTAGGGGAGAGTCAAGGGCTAGTGTGGCCGGTGATGGCAATGAGGATCGGGGAGCTTGCCGAGCGGGCGGGGACGTCGGTGAAGACGATCCGCTACTACGACCGCATCGGTGTGCTGAAGGCCGAGGAGCGCAGCGAGTCCGGCTACCGCCTCTACGGGGAGGACGCCCTCGACCGCTACCGGTTCGTGCGCGCCGCCCAGGCGGTCGGGCTGCGCCTCGGCGAGATCCGCGAGATCATCGCCCTTCGGGACCGGGGCGAGACGCCGTGCGGCTTCGTGGTGGACCTGATCGGGCGCCGAGCCGCCGAGCTCGATGCCCGCATCGCCGAGCTGGCGGCGCTGCGTGACGAGCTGCGAAGCCTCGACCGGCGGGCACGGCGCCTCGATCCCCGCCGATGCGACCCGAGGCTCGTCTGCCACGTCATCGATCAAGGTGCCTGACCGCCGGACGGGCGGGACGGCGTCGACGCTCCTGCAAGGACGCCGACACGCTGGCCGCTCGTGCAGCACTCACCATCCGAGGGCCGTCGGCACCAACTTCCCGCGCCGGGCGAAGGCGAGGTAGGCGCGCTCGAAGGCCATCTTGGCGACGAGCCAGGGTCGTCCTTCGGAGACCGTCGGGATGCGGTTGCGCGGCGGGCGGACGGGATCGACGGCGAGGTAGGCGGCGCGGTCGCCCATGTCGAGGATGCAGCGGGCCGACAGCTCGGCGGTGGGGGCTTCGTGGCCTTGGAGGCGCGCCGCGAGGTCGGCGGCGGCGATCTTGGCCATCTGCTCGGTCATGTGGCCGGTCTTGGGGAAGTTCACCGGCACTGGCGTGGCGTCGACCGGGGGGAGGGCGACGGCGACGCCGACGGCGTAGACGCCGTCGGCCGTCTGGTGGCGGTAGTGGTCGTCGACGGGCACGAAGCCCTTCGGGTTCCCAAGTCCTTCGCTTGAAGCGACCGCTTCGACGCCGGCGAGGGGCGGGACGATGATCGAGCAGGCCGAGGGGGTCGGGGCTGTCTCGGCTGTCTCGACGGCGTCCTCGGTGACCCGGGTGATCGTGGCCGAGGTGCGATAGGTGATGTCTCGCTCTTCGAGGGCGGCCTCGAGGAGGTGGCGGATGGTGCCGGCGCCGCCCATGCCCATGTGGCCGAGGAACGGCTCGGGGGTGAGCAGGCTGATCGGGACCTGGTGGCGGAGCCCGCGGCGGCGCAGCAGGTGGTCGAGCTCGAAGGCGAGCTCGTAGACCGGTCCGATGCAGCTCGCGCCCGGCGCGGCGCCGATGACGACCGGTCCTGGCTCGGCGAGGAGCCGCCTGATCGCCTGGGCGAGCTCCTCGGTCTCGGGTGCCGACATCGGCGAGTGGCCGGGGCCGTCGAAGGGCCCGAGGCCGGGGACGGCCTCGTTGGCGCTGCGGTGCCCGGTGGCGACGACGAGGAAGTCGTAGGGGTGCTCGCCGGCGTCCGTCGCGACCACCTTGGTGGTGGTGTCGATGTGGGTGACGGTCTCGTTCGCGAAGCGGACCTGCTTTCGGGCGAGCGGGCCGGCGAGGGGGAAGGAGATCTGCTCGAGGCGCCGCCGCCCGGTCGCCACCCAGGGGAAGGACGGGACGAAGCGGAACTGGTCGTCTCTGGCGAGGAGGGTGATCTCGGCGCGCTCGGGGGTGAGGTGCCGGCGGAGCTCGTAGGCGGTGGTCAGCCCCCCGAAGGAGCCGCCGACGATCACGATGCGCACCGGGGCCATCAGAAGCTCACCACCTTGTCGGCCCAGATCGTCCAGTCGGTCGCCTCCTCCAAGGTCGAGCGACGGGCGCCGTCGACGAGCAGCTCGTCGGCGAGGCCCCGGGCGTCCATGCACGTGCCGCAGCAGCCGATCT
>JAJZCK010000090.1 GCA_021846125.1 Actinomycetes bacterium
GGCCGGCGTCGTGGCCGTCGCCGACCCCCTGAAGGACGACTCGGTCGAAGCCGTCGAGGCGCTGCGGAAGCTCGGGCTGGACGTGGTCATGCTCACCGGCGACGCCCGGCGCACCGCCCAGGCGGTGGCGGAGCGCGTCGGGATCACGAGCGTGCTCGCCGAGGTGCGCCCCGAGGACAAGGCCACCGAGATCGCCCGGCTCCAAGCGGGGGGACGGCGGGTCGGGATGGTCGGCGACGGCATCAACGACGCCCCCGCCCTGGCGCGAGCCGACGTGGGCCTCGCCATCGGGACCGGGACCGACGTCGCCATCGAGGCCGCCGACGTCACCTTGATGTCCGGCTCGCTCGCCGGGGTGGCCGTCGCCATCGGCATCTCCCGGGCCACGATGCGCAACATCGGCCAGAACCTCGCCCTCGCCTTCGGCTACAACGCCATCGGCATCCCGATCGCGGCGGGCCTGCTCTACCCGCTCTTCGCCGTCGTGCTCTCCCCGACGATCGCCGCGGCCGCAATGGCGCTGTCGTCGCTCTCGGTCGTAACGAACGCCAATCGCCTCCGCCGGGCCCGCGTCACCGGGCGGGCCCCTTCGCCCTCGGGCGCGATGGCCCCGTCAGCAACGGTGCGGCTCGGGCAGGCTCGCGGACCGGAGATGCCCGATGGCTGAGAGCATCGTGGTCGGCGTCGACGGAGGCAAGGGGAAGATCGCGGCAGCGGCGAGGGAGCGCCTGGACACCGCTGTCGTCGAGGCCGTCGGGGGCGAGGGGGTGTCGTCATCGAGTGCTCGGTCCTCCATGGCGACCCGGCACAGACGCTGTGTGACCGCTCGGCCAGCGCGGACCTGCTCGTGGTCGGGTCGCGCGGCCACGGCGGTTTCGCCCGACTGCTGCTCGGCTCGGTGAGCAGCGCCTGCGCGCAGCGCAGCCGCTGCCCGTTCGTCATCGTCCCCGGTCCCAGCCCCGACCTCGATGCCCCCACCCGCAGCTGAGGAGGGCTCCCCTCCACAGGATCCTGCCGCCGGGTCGGCCCACGGTGGCGGCCCTGCCGCTCCTCGCGGGCTGTCCGAGACGTAGGCGGTCGAGCGCCTCGCCCGCTTCGGGCCGAACGCCCTGCCCGAAGGGCGCCGCCACCTGGTCCGCACGCTCGTTGCCAAGCTGACGGGCCCGGTCCCGTTCCTGCTCGAAGCAGCGGTCGTTCTCGAACTGGCTGCCGGCAAGGCAACCGAGGCAGCCATCGTCGCCTGCCTCGTGGTGTTCAACGGGGTGCTCAGCTTCGTTCAGGAGGGCCGCGCGCAGAGCGCCCTGTCGCTGCTTCGCAGCCGGCTCGCCGTCCACGCCCGGGTGCGGCGCGACGGCCGCTGGCAGCTCGTCGACGCCACCGGCCTAGTGCCGGGCGACCTGGTCCATGTCCGGGTGGGCGACATCGTCCCCGCCGACCTCACCGTCGCCGAGGGGTCGGTGGCGGTCGACCAGTCGGTCCTCACCGGCGAGTCCGCCGAGGTCGAGGTGGCCGTCGGCGGCGCCTGCTACTCGGGGTCGGTCGTCCACCGGGGCGAGGCCACCGGCGAGGTGACGGCGACGGGGTCGCGCACCTACTTCGGCCACACCGCAGAGCTCGTTCGCACCGCCAAGACCGCCAGCCACCTCGCAGAGACGATCTTCCGGGTCGTCTGGGCGCTCCTCGGCCTCGACGGAGCACTCGTCCTGGCGATCCTCGCCTGCGGCCTCGTCACCCACCTGCCGGCCAGCGAGCTGCTGCCGTTCGTGCTCATCCTGGTCGTCGCCACCGTCCCGGTGGCGTTGCCGGCCACCTTCACCCTGGCCACCTCCCTCGGCGCCCTCGAGCTGGCCCGCGCCGGGGTGCTCGTCACCCGTCTCTCCGCCATCGAAGAAGCCGCGGCCATGGACCCGCTGAGCTGCGACAAGACCGGCACCATCACCGAGAACCGCCTCTCCGTCGTCGCCGTGCAACCCCTCTCGGCGAGGAGCGAGGCCGAGGTGCTGGTCCTGGCGGCCGCCGCCTCCGACGAGGCCACCCAGGACCCCATCGACCTCGCCGTCCTCACAGCGGCCGACGCGGCCGGGGCGACGAGCCCAGGGTGCCGCCTCGGTTTCGTCCCTTTCGACCCGTCCACCAAGCGCTCCGAGGCCACCCTCGCCGCCGGCGGGGCCGTGCTACGTGTGGCCAAGGGCGCCCCGTCGGTCATCGCCTCGCTCGCCCCAGACGCCGTCGACGGTCTCGACGCCCTCGGCGGCCCGATCCGGCCCGACTCCCCCGCCCTCGTCGACCGTCTCGGCGAGCTCGGGATCCGCGTCGTCATGGTCACCGGCGATACCGCCCCGACCGCTCTCGTCGTCGCCCGGAAGGTCGGGATCGGCCACCGCCTCGCCTCGACCGAGGACCTGCGGGCCCGCCGCAGCGGCGAGATCGACTTCGAGGCCGCCGCCGTCGAGACCGGCCGGCGCGTCTACCAGCGCATGCTCACCTACACCCTCAACAAGATCGCCAAGACCTTCCAGGTGTCGCTCTTCCTCGGCGTGGGCCTGTTGGCCACGGGGAACTTCGTGACCACCCCCCGCCTCGTGCTGCTGCTGCTGTTCGCCAACGACTTCGTCACCATGTCGCTCGCCACCGACCGGGTCGGCTTCTCGGACCGCCCCGACCGCTGGCACGTGCGCTCCCTCTCCCTCGCCGCGCTCGCCGTGGCGGTCCCCTGGCTGGCCTTCTCCTTCGCCACCTGCCTCATCGCCCGCCACACCCTCGGCCTCGCGCTCGCCCCCACCCAGACTCTCGTGTTCGTCATGCTCGTCGCCACCGGCCAAGCCACGATCTACCTGGTGCGCGAGCGCCGCCGCCTGTGGGCGTCGCGCCCCAGCACCCCGATGCTCGCCGCCACCGCCGCCGACCTCGTCGTCGTCACCATCCTCGCCACCCGGGGCATCCTCATGGCCGCCGTCCCCCTCCTCGACGTCGCCGTCGTGCTCGCCGCGGTCGGCGCGGTCGCGCTCGGCCTCGACTTCGTGAAAGGTCCGCTGCTCGCCAGCGTGCGCACCGACACCAACGTCGGCCACCCGGCGACGACGTGACGCCAGTCCCCCCGGGACCGCTCTTCGGCGCTCGCGCGCCCCGCCGCGCTCGCGCGCCCAAGAGCAGCCCACCGACGAGAAGCGTCCAGCCGGCGCCCTCCTGCTCGACGCGCTGGTCACGACCTCAGCGCCGGCGCATCGTGACCCGCCACAGCCGCCGGGGCAGGCCACCCTCCTCGAAGGCGGTGACGTCCTCGAGCTCGAACCCGGCTGCGAGACGCTCGACGAGGGGTCGGTCGAAGAAGTGGACGGCGAAGCCGCCGTTCTCGTAGCGGTCGTCGCCGAGGGACCGCCCTGCGCCGTAGTGGGCGTCGCCGGTGTGGCGCACCGTGTAGATGCAGAGCCCTCCGGGTCGCAGAACGCGGTGGACCTCGCCTGCGAGGGTTTCGAGCTCTTCGGTGGTGAGCGCCATCGTGAAAAGCATGTGGGAGTAGCAGGCATCGAAGGACCGCTCCGCGAACGGGAGCGCCAGGCGCACGTCGTGCACCGTGGTCCTCAGGCGGCCCGCCAGCCCCGGCCCGGCCAGCGCGGCGATGCCAGCCAGGGCGTCGGGTGCGAAGTCGAGAGCGTGGACCTCGAGCCCACGTCGGAGCAGCTCGAGGGTGTCGCGCCCCTGGCCCGCTCCGAGCTCGAGCACCGGGGAGAGCCCCTCGGCGACGAAGAGCCCTGCGGCGTGGCGACCAGGCTCGCTCGACTCGGGACCGTACATCTCCGCATTGGCGGCGAAGGTCTCCACCCAGTGCCGTTGCTGGTCGCCGATGGCGCCCTCGCCCGCCGGTGCCGCCCCGGCCACAAGCCTCCCCGCGCCGGGAGCTCGGCGCTCGCTCATCGCTCTCGCGACCGAGCCGGCGCCGTCTCCTCGGTGCGCAAGAGGCCCTCGACCCGCTTCTCCAGCTCGGCGTGGTCGATCTCGCCGCGAGCGTAGCGATCGCGCACGATCACGAGCGGGTCCTCCCGGGCCGGCTGCTCTTGCCGCTCATCGCGTACGGGACGTGACGGGCCGAAGCCGCAGCCGGGCCCCATGGGTCCCGACCTCCCGACAGCTCGACGGAACACGGTCACGGCGGAGGCCAGCGCCACCGGGATCACCACGAGCACCGGCCAGAACGACGTGTGCCACATCATCAGGAGACCTCCTCTGCAGGTTCTCGGTCGTCGCGATCGTGCTCGCCTACGGCGAGGCGCCGGGCGAGCACGGCCACGTCGGCGCCGCCAGGCTGGCCGGAGGGCGGGCCGTGGTCACCGGAGGCGCTGGTCCTCGAGCAGGGCCCGAGCCGCGGCGACGGCAGACCCGAGCGCCTCGCTCGCCGCGCAGTAGTAGACGTAGGCGCCACGCCGCTCGGCGCGCACGACGCCCCGGTCCCGCAGCACCCGCAGGTGGTGGGAGACCGACGGCTGGCGCAGCCCGGTCGCCGCCACGATCGCCCCGACCGGGACGCAGGCCGTGCCGAGCACCGAGAGGATCCGCAGCCGCGTCGGGTCTCCGAGCGCCTGGAGCAGCTCGGCCAGCGCGCGGGCCTCGTCCTCTCCGAGCGCCGAGCCGACGGCAATCAGCTCGGGATCTCGCGTGCCCATCGGTGCCGTCGCCATCAACAAATTCAACCCATCTACATGTCTAGATATTCCGACCTGCACGCCCCTGCGTCTCCCGCCTCCGTCCCTGGTCACCGGGCCCTGTCTCTTCGGACCGGCGGCTGCGGCCTCGCCTGGAGGGCGATGAACCCGGCGCCGGGCACCACACCGTCTTGTGCGTCCTCTTCGACCGGGTCGTCGCTCGGAGCCTGGATAAGGGTGGAGCGAGCACCGGTGACCGTGAACCCGGCGTCTGCGAGCATGCGGCGGTGCTCGGCCAGGGTGAGGAAGCGGGCGCCTCGGTAGAAGGGGTGGCCGGCGCGTCCCTGCGCCTCGTAGCGCCGGCCCCAGGCGCTGTCGAGCGGGACGACGCCGGCGACGAGGCAGCCCGAGGGGACGAGCACCCGTCTCGCCTCGCCGAGGAGCGCGGCCGGGTCGTCGGCGAAGCAGAGCGTGACGACGAGGACCACGGCGCCGAAGGTGCCGTCACCGAACGGCAGGCGCTCGCCGGCTCCCTGGACGACGGCGACGGCGCGCCCGGCGGCGAGGCGGAGCGGCGCCCGAGCAGGATCGAGGCCGACCTCGAGGCCGAGCGCGGCGGCGAAGCGCGCCGAGCCCGCCCCGACCTCGAGGCAGGGGCCGGGCCCCGGCGGCACGAGCGGGCGCAGGCAGGCGAGCTCGAGGTCGAAGAGCAGCCGCCCGTGCGCGCTGTCGTACCAGGCGTCGTAGCGGTCGGCGAGCTCCTCGAACACCGAGGGCCCTGGCCGCTGTGCTCCCGCCGGGCCCGCCTCCCCGGTGACGCCCGGCTTCAGCGACGCTCGGCGCCGAGGTCGGAGAGCTCGCTCGTCACCTCGGCGAGGGCGACCTCGAGGTCGCGCCGGCGCTCCTGCTTGGTCGTCACTTGGGTCACGTTCCCGGTGCGTCTCGTCACTGCGGGCGTCCCTGGGTTGGGCCGCTGGACTGAGGGCCTCGTAGCGGGCGAGCAACGCCCCGATCCGATCGCTTCGGGCTCGAAGCGACGCCGCCCAGGCGTCGAGCAGGGCGGCGCCCTCGCAGGTGAGGCCGTAGACGCGCCTTTGGGGCCCGGGGGCCTCCTCGCTCCAGTTCGAGGCGACGAGGCCCTCCTCCTCGAGGGAACGAAGCAGCCGGTAGAGGTTGCCGAAGTCGACCCGGCCCTCGTCGAGCAGCTCTTCGAGATCCTCCGCGAGCCGGTAGCCGTGGCTTTCGCCCTCGGCAAGCAACAGCAGGACGGCCGGCTCGGCGAAGCGCTCGATGCGGGCCCGGACCTCGAAGCGGCCCGGGCCGACCCGGCAGCGGCACCGTGGCCGGCGATCGACGCCCATCGTCACCGGAGCATAGGTGTCTTACACAGGTAGCGCGACGCGCGGATCTCCGAGCCGGGGCGGCTTGCGCGAACCATCTCGGACTGTTATCCATAGTTCCGTGGAATATAGGATCCAAGCCAGCGACCGGGCCGACCTCTACGAGCAGCTGGCGCGCATCGGGAAGGTGGTCGTGCACCCCAAGCGCATCGAGCTGCTCGACCTGCTCTGCCAGGCCGAGCGCAGCGTCGAGGCGCTCGCCGAGGCGACGGGTCTCAAACTCACGACGACGTCCGCGCACCTGCAGGTGATGCGCCAGGCGCGGCTCGTCGAGACCCGTCGGGAGGGAACCCGCGTCTACTACCGCGCCGCGGGTGAGGAGGTGTGCCGCTTCGTCGGCGCTCTCGGTGACCTCGCCCGAGCGCGCCTCGCCGAGGTCGACCAGATCCTCCGCTCGCTCGGCACCGACGCGTCGGGCACCGAGCGGGTCAGCCGTACCGAGCTGCTCGAGCGCGCCCGCTCGGGCGACGTGGTCGTCCTCGACGTCCGCCCGGTGGAGGAGTACGCGGCCGGCCACATTCCCGGGGCGGTCTCGCTGCCCTTGGAGCACCTGGAAGCCCGCCTCGACGAGCTCGACCCCGGCCTCGAGGTCGTCGCCTACTGCCGGGGGCCGCTCTGCCTGCTCGCCCCCGAGGCGGTCGCGACGCTTCGCGCCCGAGGACTGCGGGCGCGCTGTCTCGAGGACGGCCTCCCCGAGTGGCGCCAGGCCGGCCTCCCCGTCGCCACCCACTCAGCTGGCTGCTCGGGGCGCGACACGCCAGCTGCGGCACCGGCAGACGGTCACGAGGCGAGGTCGGGCCGGCGCCGATGAGCGCGGCGGCGACCGACGAGGTCGTCTACCTCGACCACAACGCCACGACGCCGGTCGCCCCCGAGGTGCTCGAGGCGATGCTGCCCTACCTGCGCACCGCCTACGGCAACCCTTCGAGCGACCACACGCTCGGACGGCGCGCTCGCCAGGCGGTGGAAGAGGCCCGAGCATCCGTCGCCGCCCTCGTCGGCGCCGCGCCCTCCGAAATCGTGCTCACCTCGGGCGGCACCGAGTCGAACAACCTCGCCATCCGGGGCGTCGCGGCACGGGCGCCGTCGGATCGGCGCCGCATTGTGACCTCGGCGGTCGAGCATCCGGCGACCGCCGCACCCCTGGCGCTGCTCGAAGCCTCGGGATGGACGCTCACCCGTGTGCCCGTCGCCGCGTCAGGGATCCTCGATCTCGCCGCCGCGCTCGCCGCCCTCGGCGACGACGTGGCGCTCGTGACCGTGATGCTCGCCCAGAACGAGACCGGCGCGCTCATGCCCGTCGCCGAGCTCGCCGCCGCCGCCCGAGCCCACGGGGCGGTCGTCCACACCGACGCCGCCCAGGCGATCGGCAAGATCCCCGTCTCGGTCGACGACCTCGGCGTAGACCTGCTGTCGATCGCTGCCCACAAGTGCTACGGCCCAAAGGGCGTCGGCGCCCTCTACGTCCGCCGCGGCACGCCCCTCTCGCCGCTTGTGCTCGGAGCCGGCCAGGAGGGCGGCCTGCGGCCCGGGACCGAGAACGTGGCGGGCATCGTCGGCCTCGGCGTAGCCGCCGGCCTCGCCATCGACCGCCTCGACGCCGACGTTGCCCGGATCGCCCAGCTCCGCGACGAGCTGTGGAGGGCACTGTCGGCGAGGGTGGACGGGACCCGCCGCCACACTCCCGACGACGCCTGCCTACCGAACACGCTGCTGGTGTCGTTCCCCGGCGTCCTCGGCGCCGACGTCCTCGCCCGGGTCCCGCAGATCGCGGCGTCCACCGGGTCCGCCTGCCACGCCGGCGAGCACGCCCCGAACGCCACCCTCCTCGCGATGGGCGTCGACCCCGAGGTCGCCCTCGGCGCGGTGCGGCTCTCACTCGGTCGCGGCACCACCCGGGCCGAGATCGAAGCGGCCGTCGAGCTGCTCGCCGGCGCCCATGGGGCCCTCGTCGCCGCTCCGCCGTCACCGACCAGATCCGGCACAAGCAAAGGAACGCCCCGATGAAGATCCTCGTCGTCTTGAACGACCCGCCCTACGGCACCGAACGCTCCTACAACGGCCTGCGCCTCGCCGGCGCGCTCTCCAAGCGCGACGACGTCGAGGTGCGGGTGTTCCTCTTCGGCGACGCTGTCGGCTGCGCGATAAGGAACCAGATGGTCCCCGACGGCTACTACCACCTCGACCGCATGGTCACCGCGGTCGTCCGCCACGGCGGGGAGATCGGCTGCTGCGGCACGTGCATGGACGCCCGGGGCCTCGCCGAGGAGCTGCTCCTCGACGGCGCCCGTCGCTCCACGCTGGAGGAGGCGACCGACTGGACGATCTGGGCCGACAAGGTGGTTACGTTCTGATGGGCCCCGTGCGCATCGTGATCGTCGGCGGCTCCTTCGGAGGGTTGACCACCGCCTACGAGCTCCGCCGGCGCCTCACCCCCGAGCGCGCCGAGATCACCCTTGTCGCCAGGGACGGCCAGTTCCGCTTCGTCCCGTCCTTCCCCTGGGTGGCGACCGGGCGACGGCGCCTCGAGCAGATCTCCTTCCCACTCGCCGGCCCGCTCGCCCGAAAGCAGGTCCGCTTCGCGAACGAGACCGTCACCCACATCGACACCGCCGCCAAGGTGGTCTCCACTGACGCCGCCGAGCACCCCTACGACTTCCTCGTCGTCGCCACCGGGCACCGCAGCGCCAACGAGGCCGTCCCCGGCCTCGGGCCCTTCGACGGCCTTGGCCACTCGCCGATGTCCGCCGGAGAGACCGAGGAGCTTGCGGACGCGATCCGACACCTCCTCGCCGAGCCGGGTCCGGTCGTCATCGGCGCGGCCCCGGGCGCGAGCTGCATCGGACCGGTCTACGAGCTCGCCTTCGAGCTCGACCACCTGCTCCGGCGCCGCGGGCTTCGCCACCAGGTCCCCATCAGCCTGCTCACCCCCGAGCCGTTCCTCGGCCACATGGGCATGGGCGGCGCCGGCACGATCCGCCAGCTCCTCGAGGCCGCCCTCGAGGAGCGAGACATCGCCTATCGCACCTCGGCCGCGATCACGCGGATCAACGGGGAGTCCGTCGAGACGGCCGACGCAGCCCCGACGCCCTCGGTGTGCTCGATCGTCATCCCGCCCCTCGCCGGCGTCGAGGCGGTCGCTTCAAGCGAAGGACTTGCCAACGCGAAGGGCTTCGTGCCCGTCGACGACCACTACCGTCATGCGGCAGCCGAAGGCGTCTACGCCGTCGGCGTCGCCGTCGCCCTCCCCCCGGTCGACGCCACCGCGGTGCCGGTGAACTTCCCGAAGACCGGTCACATGACCGAGCAGATGGCGAAGATCGCCGCCGCCGACCTCGCGGCGCGCCTCCAAGGCCACCAAGCCCCCACCGCCGAGCTGTCGGCCCGCTGCATCCTCGGCATGGGCGACCGCGCCGCCTACCTCGGCGTCGACCCCGTCCGCCCGCCACGTAACCGCATCCCGACGGTCTCCGAAGGACGTCCCTGGCTCGTCGCGAAGATGGCGTTCGAGCGCGCCTACCTCGCCTTCGCCCGGCGCGGGAAGCTCGTGCCGACGGCCCTCGGATGGTGAGGGCCGCACGAGCGGCCGGCGCGTCGTCGTCCTTGCAGGGGTGTCGACACGCTCGGGCGAGCCCGGCGGTCAGGCACCTTGGTCGATGACGCGGCAGACGAGCCGATGACGCTGGACGACTGTTGAGCGGCGCTCTCGTCGAGCATGCGCGGGCCAGCTGACGACGCTCGTCATGCGGACGGTGGTCGGCCGCCGCCGGCCACCGGAAACGGGGATGTGTACGGCGAACGCGGCAGGCTGTCGGGCGACGGAGACACGCAAGGGCCCTCCTGCCAATCGCTTTTCGGCAAGCGGGAGGTCCCTTCCTCGCAGATGCCGGAGGACACCTACGACTGCCATGGTAGATGTCGACGAGGAGAAGGCCGAGGCCGATCTCGTCGCCGGGCTGTTGGCTTGCCGCGACTGCAAGGAAGAGCTCCGTCCCGGGGGGCACGTTCTTCCTCGGCCGGTTCGCCGGGCACCGAAGAGGAGCACATCCGCCCGAGACGCGCGATCTGTGTTCGGCGTGGCGGTGCGCGCAGCGGCGCTCCGCGCCGATTCGAGACCTCCCTCTTCGCGCGAGCTCCGGCAGCGCGTCGATCGGCAAGTCCATCGCCGCGTAGGCCGCCTGATCGCCGGACGACGGACAGCCCATGACCGCGACGCGCTCGCGAACCGATCGCGTCGCGGCGAGCCTCGACGACGGCTCGTGGCAGCGGTTCTCCACGAGCGCGGCAGCTGCCTCTGCCGGTCCGTTGCAACGACCGGTGGAACTCGCCGACCCTAGGAAATGCCTGCCAAGTCGATGTGTCGGATCTGACGGCCCCCCAGGCTGGTCACCCCCATCAGGACCACAGATACGCCGCAAAGCCGCCACAAAGCTCGGGGAATATTCGTAGCGGTATCTACGCTTGCCGTGAGTGACGATCCGAAGCCTTGGAGGCTCGCATGGCGACGCAGAAGACCAGACCCGGCGACCTCGTGGTGGCAGCCGTGCACCATCTCTTCGACGCCGGAGTCATGTCGCACTCCGGGCATGCCAACCTGAGCGTCCGGCTCGACGCTGAGCGGTTCGCGCTCACCACCACCGGCATGGTCCGCGGTCTGCGCCCCGACCAGCTGGCGACGGTGAACCTCGGCGGCGAGGTGCTCGAAGGTGCGCTCGGTGCCGAGAACGCCGAGATCGTCGCGATGCACTCGGTTATCTACGAGGCCCGGGATGACGTGGGCGGGATCATCCACACCCACTCGCCGTCCGCCACCGCCTTCGCGCTCGCGCACCGCGAGCTGCCATGTCGGGCCGAGCCGCTGTTGCGCTTCGGCCAGGCAGAGCCGGTCCCTGTCGTGGCGTGGGGTCCTCGGGGATCCGACGTCTCGGTTCGCGGCATCGCGGCCACCCTCGACGAGCACCCGACGACTGCTGCGGTGCTGCTCGCCAACCACGGGCTGCTGGCCTTCGCCGCGGATCCCCTCGACGCCGCGCGCCTGGTGGTCGCCGTCGAAGAAGCGGCCGAGGCCGAGCTGGCGGCGGTGGTGATCGGCGGGGCCGTCGACTTCCCCGCCGGTGCCCTCGACGCGGTACGGGCGTCGATGGCCCGGGT
>JAJZCK010000091.1 GCA_021846125.1 Actinomycetes bacterium
AGTGAAGAACGTGCTGCCCGGCATGGAAGCGGCCTTCATCGACATCGGGACGCCGAAGAACGCAGTGCTGTACTGGGGCGACGTGCAGTTCGACCGCGACGACGCAGTGGAGCGCGAACCGGGTGCGACCCGGATCGAGCACTTGCTGCGTCCCGGGCAGACCATCGTCTGCCAGGTGACGAAGAACCCGATCGGCCTGAAGGGCGCGAGGCTCACCGAGGAGGTGTCGATCCCGGGTCGGTTCGTCGTGCTCGTGCCGAACTCGAGCGCGTCGGGCATCTCGAAGCGCCTCGACGACGGCGAGCGCAAGCGACTGCGCAAGATCCTCGAGGAGATCCGTCCCGAAGGCCACGGCGTGATCGTCCGCACGGCCGCCGAGGGCGTGAGCGCGGACGAGCTCCGGCGGGACATCCAGCAGCTTATCGGGAAGTGGGCCGAGATCGAGGAGAAGGCGAAGCGCCTCCCGGCGCCAGCGTTGCTGTACTCCGAGCCGCACCTGGCGCTCCGGGTGATCCGTGAGGAGTTCACCGACGAGTACCGCGGCGTCGTGATCGACGACCGCGAGCTGTACGAGCTCGTCCGCGCCTACGTCGCCGACATCGACCCGGCACTCGCGGACCGGGTCGAGCTGTACGACACGAGCGTCGAGCCCTTGCCGCTGTTCGAGCGGCACCACGTCCACGAGCAGCTGCACAAGGCTCTCGACCGCAAGGTCTGGCTCCCGTCCGGGGGCTCGCTCATCATCGAGCGGACCGAGGCGCTGACTGTCATCGACGTGAACACGGGGAAGAACGTCGGCTCGTCGAGCCTCGAGGAGACGGTCTACCGGAACAACCTGGAGGCCGCGGACGAGATCGCCCGGCAGCTTCGTCTCCGTGACATCGGCGGTATCATCGTCATCGACTTCATCGACATGGAGGTGCGGTCGAACCGCCAGGAGGTCATGTCGACCCTCCGCTCCGCCCTCGCGCGAGACAAGACGCCGACGCAGGTGTTCGACATCTCCGAGCTCGGCCTCGCGGAGATGACGCGCAAGCGTGTCGGGGAGGGTCTTGTCGAGGCGCTGTCGGAGACGTGCCCGATGTGCAAGGGCCGAGGAATCGTCTTCCACGACGCGACGGCGTAGGCGGGGTCCGTGCCGGGGCCCGACGACGGCGACCCTCCCGGGGCTTGCTAGGATGCCCGCACTATGTACGCGGTGATCGCAACAGGTGGAAAGCAAGAGCGCGTCGAGGTCGGCATGCGTGTCGACGTCGAGCTGCTCCACGCAGATCTCGGAGACGAGGTGGAGTTCGTCCCCGTGCTCGTCGTGGACGGGGACTCGGTCCACGCCGCGCCTGCCGCGCTGGCCGCGGCCTCGGTCTCGGCCCGAGTCGTCGGTGACGCAAAGGGTCCGAAGATCACCGGGTTCAGCTACCGGCCGAAGGCGCGTGGCCGGCGGCGCTTCGGGCACCGGCAGCACTACACCACCGTCGAGATCACGGCCATCGCTCCGGGTGCAGGGGCGTCGGAGCGACGCGTTGCGACGAACGGCTGAGGAGGCCCACACATGTCGAAGACCAAGGGCGGCGGGTCCACGCGCAACGGTCGGGACTCGAACGCTCAGCGGCTCGGGGTCAAGGCGTCCGACGGGATGCTCGTGCCGGCGGGCTCGATCATCGTCCGCCAGCGCGGGACGCACTTCCACCCGGGTGAGAACGTCGGGCGTGGTGGCGACGACACGTTGTTCGCGACGGCCACCGGCCGCGTGAGCTTCGGGACTCGTAGAGGGCGTCGGCTGGTCACGGTGCACGCGGAGCGGGCCTGAGCGCAGCGTCGTACAGCGGTCCGCTCGCCGGCGTCGTGTCGCTCCCTGCGGACCGGCACATGACGACAGGCGTGTGACGCCGGGGAGGCGTTGATGGCAAGCTTCGTCGACGAGGCACAGGTCCACGTCAAGGGCGGGGACGGTGGAGCAGGCGCGGTCGCCTTCCGAAGGGAGGCCCACGTCGCCCGGGGAGGGCCCGACGGGGGCGACGCGGGCACGGGTGGTGACGTCTACCTCGAGGCGAGCCGCTCGGTGGTGTCCCTCCTCTCGTTCCGCGACCACCCCCACAGGCGCGGCGAGGACGGCACCCATGGTGGTGGCGGTCGTCGGCACGGTCGTAGCGGCGCGGACCTCGTCGTCGAGGTGCCGGAGGGTACAGTTGTCCGCTCGCTCGACGGCGCGGTGGTGGCAGACCTCGCGCGTCCTGGTGACCGGCTCCTCGCGGCGCGCGGTGGGCGCGGAGGACGGGGCAATGCCAGCTTTCTCACGAACAAGCTACGGGCACCGTCCTTCGCCGAGCAGGGCGAGGTGGGCGAGGAGCGTTGGCTCGATCTCGAGCTGAAGCTCGTCGCGGACGTGGCGCTCGTCGGCTTCCCGAACGCGGGCAAGTCGACGCTGATCTCGAGGGTCTCCGCTGCCAAGCCGAAGATCGCGGACTACCCGTTCACGACGCTCGAGCCTCACCTCGGCGTCGTGCGCGTCGGTGGGCACGGGCCCGGCGGGCGGGGCGCGGGGGCAGCGGAGTACGTCGTCGCCGACGTGCCCGGCCTCATCGAGGGCGCGAGCGAGGGCAGGGGCCTCGGGCACCGGTTCCTGCGCCACGTCGAGCGGGCGCGCGTCCTCGTCGTCCTCGTCGACCTGGCGCCGAGCGAGGGCCGGTCGCCGTCGGAGCAGGTGCGGATCCTGCTCGACGAGCTCAGTCGTTACAGCCCAGATCTCGTGGCCCGTCCGAGGATCGTGGTCGGCTCGCGGGCGGATCGCGCTCCGGAGCCGGAGCGCCCGCCGCTGTCCAGCTACAGCGGCGAGCTCGCGATCTCCTCGGTCACCGGCGCGGGCCTGGCGGAGCTCACGCGCCGTCTCGCCGTGCTCGTCGGCGAGGCGCGGGCCGCGATGCCTGCGCCGGCGACTGCACCTGTATTGCACCGACCGGAGCCCGAGGGCGTCGTCGTCGAGCGCAGCGGGGAGTGCTGGATCGTCCTCGGGCGGGAGGCGGCCCGCGCCGTAGCGGTCTCGGACCTCACGAACGCCGACGCGCTCGGGCACGTGCAGCGTCGGCTCAAGCGGCTCGGTGTCGACCGTGCGCTCGTGCGTGCAGGTGCCCGCGAGGGGGACGCGGTGCGCATCGGGGGGCTGTCGTTCGAGTTCTCGCCCGACCGTTGACCACGCCGACCCGGGGCTGAAGGCCGTGACGACCCCACCAGGATCACCGGAGGCGTCGAGTTGATCGTCGTCGTGAAGATCGGCACCTCCTCCGTGACGACGGTCGACGGTTCGGTCGACGAGCGTGCCGTCTCCAAGCTCTGCTCAGAGGTCGCGGCGCTGCGCTCGTCCGGAGTCGTCGTCGTCGTCGTGACCTCGGGAGCCGTGACAGCAGGCGTCGCAGCGCTCAAACCAGCAGGAGGGCGGCCCGCGGACCCGATCACGCTCCAGGCGCTCTCCGCGATCGGCCAGCACCGGCTGATGCGTGTGTACGACGAGGCGCTAGCGCGTCTCGGGCTCCTCGCCGGCCAGGTGCTGCTCGCCCCGCTCGACTTCGGCGAGCGGCGCCAGTATCTCCACGCACGAGCGACGATCCTGCGCCTCATCGAGCTCGGCGTCGTACCTGTCGTCAACGAGAACGACGCCGTCGCCGACGACGAGATCCGCTTCGGCGACAACGACCGCCTTGCCGCGCTCGTCGCCAACCTCCTCGGCGCAGAGGTGCTCGTGCTGCTCACGGACACCGCCGGACTGTTCACCGCGGACCCGAGGACGGACGACGGCGCGTCGCTCGTAGAAGACGTCGGCGAGATCGGTGCCGAGCTCGAGCGCGTGGCAGGCGGCCCGGGGTCCTCGGGCGGCAGCGGCGGGATGGCGTCGAAGCTTGCAGCGGCCCGCATGGCGTCCTGGTCTGGCGTGCGCGCCGTGATCGCGGCAGCACACCGCCCGGGTGTTCTGTCCGACGCCGTGTCGGGCGTGGCGGGGGTCGGCACGGTCGTCCAGCCGCGGCCGCGCACGCTCGGCGCGCGCAAGCTCTGGATCGCCTTCGCACTCGACCCTGCCGGAAGGGTCGTGGTCGACGACGGCGCGCGGCGTGCCCTGGTCGAGCGCGAGGCCTCGCTGCTCGCTGCCGGCGTCGTCACGGTGGAGGGCGACTTCGTGCCCGACGACGCCGTCGAGATCGTCGGACCCGACGGAGTGGTGTTCGCAAAGGGTCTCGTGGGGCTCGGTGCCTCGAACGCCGCGGACTGGGTCGGCCGCACCTCGTCCGAGCTCGCATCCGGGCTCGCTCGAGAGGTCGTCCACCGCGACGATCTCGTCGTGCTCGTCGGCGCACCTGCTCGGGGAACGCGTCGCTAAGTGCCGCCTGTCCCGTCGGGTCGATGACGGCTACTGCGTCGGACCGATCGACGGGCCGTGACGCGTGGACGCCGTGCCGCTAACTTTGGGCATGACCACCACCTCGTTGGCTGTGCTCGGCGCCCGGGCCAAGGTTGCGGCGCGTGCCCTCGCGGTGGCGTCTAGCAGGGACAAAGATGCAGCGCTCCTCGCCGCTGCGCGCAGTGTGCGTGCTGCGACCGCGCAGGTGCTGTCTGCCAACGCAGCAGACGTCGCACGCGCCGAGCGCTCCGGTACCGGTCCGGCGGTGGTCGACCGGCTCCGCCTGGACGAGGCGCGAGTCGAGGCGATGGCGCTCGGCCTCGACGCGCTTGTCGCTCTCGAGGACCCTGTCGGCACGGTCGTCGAGGGTTACGTGCGCCCGAACGGCCTACGGGTGCGGCGCGTGCGGGTGCCGCTCGGCGTCGTCGGCATCGTCTACGAGAACCGTCCGAACGTGACCTCGGACGCGGCCGGTCTCTGCGTCAAGTCCGGCAACGCGGTGATGCTGCGTGGCTCGGCGGGAGCGCTCGAGACAAACAGGGCTGTCGCCGCCGCGCTACGTGCAGCTCTCGCCGAGACCGGTCTAGCCGAAGACGCGATCCAGCTCGTCGAGGACACGAGGCACGAGACGGTCGAGGAGTTCGTGACGTTGCGGGGTGTCATCGACTGCTTGATCCCGCGAGGCGGCCCGGGTCTCGTCGAGCTCGTGCGCGAGCGCGCGACGGTCCCCTACGTGGTCGACGGCGACGGCAACTGCCACGTCTATGTCGACCAGTTCGCCGACCTCGACGTCGCCGAGCGGATCGTCGTCAACGCGAAGATGCAGCGGCCGGGCGTCTGCAACGCAGCCGAGACGCTCCTCGTCCACGCAGCCGTCGCGGCCGAGGCGCTTCCGCGACTCGCGGGGGCGCTCGCCGGGGTCGAGCTCGTCGGCGACGAGGAGGCACGGGCGATCCTTCCCGGCATCGCACCGGCGACCGAGCAGGACTTCGCGTCGGAGTTCCTCCGCCTCCGCCTCGCCGTCGCCGTCGTCGAGGACCTCGACGCGGCGATCGGCCACATCGCCCGCTACACGACCGGACATTCCGAAGCGATCGTGACCACGGACTACTCGGCGGCGTCCCGCTTCGTCCGGGAGGTCGACGCTGCAGCGGTCCTCGTCAACGCGTCGACGCGCTTCGTCGACGGGGGCGAGCTCGGTCTCGGCGCCGAGATCGGCATCTCCACCCAGAAGCTGCACGCACGCGGGCCGATGGGGTTGCGGGAGCTCACGTCGGTGAAGTACGTCATCGAGGGTGACGGCCAGGTGCGGACGTGACGCGGGTGATCCCGGACCCGCGCGCCGGGGTGCACCGCTTCGCCTCGGGTGCGGAGGTCGGCACGCGTCTTGCGGAGGTCGGCTACCTCGCCGACGAGCAGATCGCCACGGTCGTCTACCTCGCCGACCGCCTCGCGAAGCCAGTGCTCGTGGAGGGACCCGCCGGCACGGGCAAGACCGAGCTTGCGAAGTCGCTCGCGACCGCCCTCGGCGCCCGGCTCATCAGGCTGCAGTGCTACGAGGGCCTCGACGAGGCGAAGGCGCTCTACGAGTGGGACTACCGCAAGCAGCTGCTGAGGATCCAGGTGGCTCGCGCCGACGTGAGCCCGTCTCGGGGCGAGCCGGGATGGGCCGAGATCGAGGAGGACATCTTCTCCGAGGCGTTCCTTCTCGAGCGCCCGCTGCTCCAAGCGATCCGCGCCACGGATCCCGTCGTGCTCCTCGTCGACGAGGTGGACCGGATCGAGGTGGAGACCGAGGCTCTCCTGCTCGAGGTGCTCTCGGACTACCAGGTATCTATCCCGGAGCTCGGCACGGTGCACGCGAACCAGGTGCCGCTCGTCCTGCTCACCTCGAACGACACGAGGGAGCTCTCGGAGGCCCTGAAGCGCCGGTGCCTGTACCTGCACATCGGCTATCCGAGCCTCGAGCGCGAGCGGGCGATCGTGCTCGAGAAGGTCCCGGGCATCGCCGCGTCGCTCGCGGACGAGGTCGTGCGCGTCGTGCGCCTGCTCCGCCAGATGGAGCTCGAGAAGCTCCCGTCGGTCTCGGAGACGCTTGACTGGGCACGCACGCTCGTCCTGCTCGGCATCGAGCACGTCGACGCGAAGACGGCGGTCTCGACGCTCAACTTGCTGCTCAAGCACCAGAGTGACATCGACGAGGCCACACGAGCGCTCGCGGGCGCACCGACGTGACGCTCCGCGGCGCTGTCGTGGAGCGGGGCCTGATGCGACGAGCGGGCTGAGCGGCCGTGCTCGACGTGCTCACCGGGTTCGTCGACGAGCTGCGTGCCGCGGGTCTGCCGGTGTCGCTCACCGAGACGCTCGACGCGGCGACGGCGATCGGCGAGATACCACTCGGTGACAGGACGGCGCTCCGGAGCGCACTCGGAGCGACGCTCGTCAAGTCCTCGGCGCACGTCGAGGCTTTCTCGACGGTCTTCGACGTCTACTTCTCCCTCGCGGCGGCCGCTGCCGGCGACGGGCACCCGCACCAGGGCTCGGGTCACGGCAGCGGCTCCGCCCCGGCGGGCTCGGAGGGCCGCGACCTTGGAGCCACCGATGGCGAGGCCGGCTCGGGGGGCGGCGAGGAGGAGCTTCGAACGCTGCTCGACGCGGCGCTCGGGCACGGCGACCTCCACGCGCTGGCACGGGCTGCCCGACTCGCGGTCGCGCTCCACGCCGGCATCCAGATCGGCAGGCCGGTCGGCGTCTCCTATTATCTCTACAAGACACTGAATGCTGTCGATCTCGACGGCCGGCTCGCCGATCTCGTGGCGAACGCCCGTCGCCCGTCGGCGGACGCGCGCGTGTTCGACCTTCCGACGGACCATCTCGGCGGACGGCTCGTCGCCGACGAGCTCGCGTCGCGAGCGCGGGAGCTACGGCGACGCATCGAGGCAGAGATACGTCGGGCGCTGGTCGAGGAGCGGGGCAGCTCCGCGGTCGCTCGAACCGTGCAGCGGTCGCTCGTCGAGGACGTCGACTTTATGCATGCGACTGGAGACGAGCTGGCGCGGATGCGCCGGGCGCTCTACCCGCTCGCCCGCTCGCTCGCCGCCCGACTTGCTAAGCGTCGACGGCAGGGTCGGACGGGGCCGCTCGACTTCCGCTCGACGATCCGGCGCTCCCTGTCCACCGGAGGCGTGCCCGTCGACCCGAGGTTTCATGCCGTGCGGCCGGCCAAGCCCGAGATCGTCGTGCTCGCGGACGTCTCCGGCTCGGTCGCTGCCTTCGCCCGGTTCACCCTGCACCTGGTCCACGCGATCGCGTCGCAGTTCTCGAAGGTGCGGACGTTCGTGTTCGTCGACGGGATCGACGAGGTCACGGCGATATTCGCCAAGTCCGCGACGATCGGCGAGGCGATCGGGCGCGTCGGCACGGAAGCCGACGTCCTCCACCTCGACGGGCACTCCGACTACGGGCACGCGTTCGGCGTCTTCGCGCAGCGTTGGGGACGCGAGGTGACGTCGCGCACGAGCATCGTCGTGCTCGGCGACGCGAGGAGCAACTACCACCCCCCGCAGGTCGAGGAACTGGCATCGGTGGCCCGGCGAGCCCGCCACGTCTACTGGCTCAACCCCGAGCCGCGCTCGTACTGGGGAAGTGGTGACTCGGTGGTGGGCGCCTACGAGCCGGTCACCGACGGCATGTTCGAGTGTCGCAACCTGCGCCAGCTGGAGCGGTTCGTCGAGCTGCTCGACACCTAGCCGCCGGTCGATCCCGGGCGGGTCCGGTAGGGTCGTGGAATGGACGGCATCGCTCAAGGGACCCGTCTCGTCATCGTCCGTCACGGCGAGGCGGTCTGCAACGTCGAGGAGTACGTCGGCGGTCACGAGAGCTGCCGGGGACTCACCGCCCACGGAGTCCTCCAGGCCGAGGCGTTGGCGGACCGCTTGGAGCGGACCGGCGAGCTCGCGGGTGCGACGGCGTTCTACACGAGCATCCTGCCCCGGGCCGTGCAGACGGCGCGGATCATCGCCCCGGCGCTCGGCAGGAGGTCGCCCGCGCGGCGGGTGCCGTCGTTCGTCGAGACCTGCTCGTTGTGCGAGCGTCATCCGGGCGAGGCGGACGGGCTCTCGTGGTCGCAGTACGTGGAGCGCTACGGGCGTCGCTCGCTTCCCGGCGACGAGCCGGAGGAGCCGCTCTCGCCGGGCGGGGAGAGCTGGGCCGGCTTCCTCGACCGCGCCTCGGTGGCACTCGAGCAGGTCGCGTACGACCACCCCGGCGAGCTCGTCGTCGTGGTCGCCCACGGTGGGGTGGTCGACTCGTCCATGATCCGCTTCCTCGGGCTGAGCGACCACGGCAGCGCCGTGCGCCTCCACCCGCACCACGCCTCGCTCACCGAGTGGCAGCACACCGGCTCCAAGTGGCGACTCGTGTGCTACAACGACGCCGCGCACCTGCTCGACTGGTCCGGCTCGTCGGGCGCAGGAGCGCCTGCGGGGCTCGTGTCGGCGCCACCGGAGTGGGTGATCGCTGATCCCGTCGTCGCTAACCAGCAGGAGTAGTCAGCAGGAGTAGTCGGGGTCGAGGCCGTAGGGCGAGGCTTCCTGCCCGGGTGTCTCCTGAAGCAGCCACGGCACGCCACCGGCGAAGACGTCCGTCGTCTTCGTCCCCGGGTAGATGGCGGTCCCGGCGCACCAGCTGGCGAGCACCGACACGCGAAAGAGGCCGGGCTCCGCGTAGGGCGGGTGAGTCCACGGGACGCCTGCGACCCAGAGCGGGACGGTCGGACCGCTCGGCACGAAGCGCCCTGCGATCGTCGCGAACTGCAGGCTCGTCGAGTAGATGCCTGCGATGATCCCCGCATGGCGGAGAGCGTCGAGCGCTCCTTGGATCGTCTCCGCGTTGAGCGCCTTCGAGTCGGACCAGTACGAGACCGGCAGGTTGCTGAACGCGTTCGTGGAGAGGTTCGCGTTCTCGACGTCGAGCCACCACACCTTCGCTGCGACTCCCTGGTTGTCGGCGTACGCCAGAGCATTCTCCGCACCGTTGTAGCCGTAGTTGTACGCAGCGCATCGACGCCGCGCGGCTCCGGTGACAGTCGAGCAGATCCCTGCCGGGCCGCTCTGCTCGAGCAGGCTTGCGGCTGTCGTCGCACCGGGCGAGTTCACGAAGAGATAGAGGCTGTAGCTGCCGGAGGTGCCGCCTGAGGCACGCTGCGCCCACGCGACTTCCGAGGCGAGGCAGGAGTTGAAGCTGCTGTCGAGCCAGCCGACGACCTGTAGGACGGCGATTCCGGACCGTCGCGGCACGTTCGCCTGGATCGATCTGCTCGCGCCTTTCGCGCACTGGAAGTTGCTCAGGTCGAAGCCGAGCTCTCCGGGAGGGAAAGGTGAGCGAGCCGGCGAAGGCACTCCTGGCGAGGCACGCAGGATGTCGGAGACGGACACCGATCTCGGCGGCGGGCTGTGCAGGAGCGAGCCCGCGTAGTGCGCGTCGCCGAAGTGGAATACGCGACCGGTCTTCGTCGCCAGCCAGTACCCGGCGCCATCTGCAGTCGCGGCGATGGCGACGACAGGTGGGGGGAAGTGCAGGTGCACGGCGGATCCGTAGAACTGCGCGTCGCCGTAGTTGTAGACGCCGCCGTTCCCCGTGACGAGCCAGTAGCCCTTCCCGTTCGGTGTCGGCGCGAACGCGACGACCGGGCTGCGCGGTGCGGCTCGACCCTCCGACCCGAAGTGGCCGGCGTCGCCGTAGTTGTACACGATGCCGCTCGCCGTGACGAGCCAGTAGCCCTGGCCGTCGGGTGTCGCCGCGAATGCGACGACCGGGCTCGATGGCGTCGCACTCGCCCGCGAGCCGCAAAAGGGCGCGTCACCGTAGTTGAACACGTTGCCGCTCGCCGTGACGAGCCAGTAGCCCTGGCCGTCGGGCGTCGAGGCCATCGCGACGATGCGTGCCTTGCCGAGCCCGTGCACCGGCGAGCCGTAGAACCGGGCGTCGCCGAAGTGGTATACGTCGCCCGACACGGTGGCCATCCAGTAGCCACCGCCGTCGGGGGTAGCCGCGGCGGCGACGACGGGAGGAAGGTGTGTCGACGCCGTCGAGCCGAAGTCGTCGGCGCCGCCGTAGGCGACGACGGCTCCGTCGGTCTCGAACAGGTAGTACGCGGCGGGAGCCTTGGTACCGACCGTCGTCGTGGTGGTCTCACCCGGGTACGTCGTGGTGGTCTCGCCCGGGTACGTCGTCGTGGTGGAGACCGGGACCGTCGTCGTGGTGGTCTCGCCCGGGTACGTCGTCGTGGTGGAGACCGGGACCGTCGTCGTGGTGGTCTCACCCGGGTACGTCGTCGTGGTGGAGACCGGGACCGTCGTGGTGGTCTCACCCGGGTACGTCGTCGGCACGACCAGTGTGGGCGCAGCCGAGGTCGGTCCGACCGTCGTGGTGGTCTCGCCCGGGTACGTCGTGGTGGTCTCGCCCGGGTACGTCGTCGTGGTCTCGCCCGGGTACGTCGTGGTGGTGGAGACCGGGACCGTCGTCGTGGTCGTCGTGGTG
>JAJZCK010000092.1 GCA_021846125.1 Actinomycetes bacterium
GGGTGACGTTCGAGGCCCGTCACGGCGAGGATCGCCTGGCGCCCCGTGCGGCTCGCTCCCACGACCGTGACGTCGCGCGCGGCGAGCAGCGGTGAATGCAGGACCGAGAGCACCAGCACCACGGCACCCACGACGGCCCCGAGCGCTAGGACTCGGCGCAAGCGCCGCCGGCCCTCGACGCGACGGACCTCCACGCGACGCGCCCGCAAGCGCGGGTCGGGCGCGGTGGGCCGGCGCGCGGCGCTCTCGGGCCTCGCCGGGCTCTGCCCCGTCGTCGTCACCTCCCGCACCCCGCGCGCAACCCGGGGCCGCTCACCGGGCCGCGCCGACGATCCGCATCTCGGTCTCGAGCACGACACCGGTGCGCCGGGCTACCTCGGCGCGCACGAGCTCGAGCAACCGGAGCACGTCGCCAGCCGAGCCGCCGGCGTCGACCTGGATGAAGTTGGCGTGCCTCGGCGACACCTCGGCCGAGCCGAGCCGGTGACCCTTCATCCCGGCCATCTCGACCAGGCGGCCCGCCGAATCGCCCGGCGGGTTGGTGAAGACCGATCCGGCGTTGCGCCCACCCGGCTGGTGCTCACGCCGCCACCGCACGATCGCCGCGATCTCGGCAGCGCTCTGCTCGGGGTCGCCGGGTGCGCAGCGAAACGTCGCGCCGACGACGATCTCGTGCGCCCCGACATGCGACCTCCGGTAGCCGAGGCCGAGCTCCGATGCCCTGACCAGCCGGTCTGCGCCGGTCGCAAGGTCGACGATCCTTGTCGAGAGCAGCCGCTCCCCCGTCGACGCACCGTGACCGCCGGCGTTCATCCGGACCGCTCCACCGACGGTTCCCGGGATGCCCACGGCCCACTCGAGGCCCGACAGCCCGGCGGCCGACGCCTTGCGGGCGAGGACCGGGTACGCGCAAGCACCGCCTGCGATCGCGAGCGCTTCACCGGGCACCGTCTCGACCGAAGCGTACGCTTCGCCGAGCACGACCACGAGGCCGTGAAAGCCGTCGTCCGCGACGAGCATGTTCGAGCCGTTCCCCATGACGAGGACGTCGACGCCACTCGTCGCGACCGCTCCCACGACGGCGTCGAGCCCAGCCTCGTCCTCGATCTCGACGAAGAGCGCGGCGGCGCCACCGACGCGGTAGGTGGTGCGCGGGCCGAGCGGCTCACCCTGGCGGGCCCGCTCGCCGAGAAGACGGGCCGCGTGCGCGACCCTCTCGTCCTCGCCTCCCGGCCCCGGCCCGTGCGACGAGGCACGCCCGACGGCGACCGCGCTCACGAGAGCTCCGCTATGAGCTCGTCCGGAAGTGTCGTGAGGTCACCGGCGCCGAGGGTGACGCAGCAGTCCCCGGGCTCGAGCACGCGGCGCAGGTAGCCGACGAGCTCGCTGCGTTCGGGCAGGTAGGCCGCTCGCGTCGCCGGGTGCGCGTCGAGCACCGCGTCGAGGACGAGCTTCGCCGAGACACCCGGCCGGGGCGCCTCGCCGGCAGGGTAGACGCCGGAGACGACGACGAGATCGGCGTCCGCGAACGCGTCGGCGAAGTCGGGGGCGAGCGTGGCGAGTCGTGAGTAGCGGTGCGGCTGGAAGACGCAGACGATGCGCGTCCACCCGCCGAGCTTCGCGGCCGCGAGGGTGGCCACCACCTCCCCGGGAAGATGCGCGTAGTCGTCGACGAAGGTGACGCCGCCCGCCTCGCCGCGGAACTCGAAGCGCCGAGCCACCCCGGCGAAGCGAGCGAGGGCGCTCTGGACCGCCTCCACGCCTGCGCCGACCTCCCGCGCCGCGGCGAAGGCTGCCGTGGCGTTGAGCGCGTTGTGCGCGCCGGGCACCGGCAGCGAGAGCTGTCCGATGTGCTCCCCGTGCAGCGCGAGACCGAACGAGACGTCGCTGCGACCGCCCGCGAAGTCGACGATGCGTAGGTCCGCCGCCGGCGAGAAGCCGTAGCGGAGCGCTCCGGGCGGCGCCAGCGAACGTGCCACCGCGTCGTCGGCGCAGACGATCGCAGCGCCCGAGGCACTCTCGAGGAACCTCTTGAACGCGGCCTCGAGCGCGGCCAAGGAGCCGTAGTGGTCGAGGTGGTCCGGCTCGACACTCGTGACGACCGCGATCTCCGGCGCGAGCGCGAGGAACGTGCCGTCGCTCTCGTCGGCCTCCACGACCAACCACTCGCCGTCACCCCAGACGGCGTTCGTACCGATCTGGTTGACGTCGCCGCCGACGATGAACGATGGCTGGAGACCCGCTGCGACGAGCACGAGCGCGAGCATCGAGCTCGTCGTCGTCTTCCCGTGGGTGCCCGACACGGCCACGAGTCGGCGGCGCTCTGCGATCGCGGCGAGTGCCTCGGCCCTCGTGAGCACCGGCACCCCGAGCCGGCGTGCCTCGACCACCTCGGGGTTGTCCGCCGGGATCGCCGTCGACAGCACGACAGCGTCGGCACCCGCGACGTTCGCGGCGCTGTGGCCCACGCCGACGACCGCTCCGAGCCCGGCGAGGCGCTCGAGAGCCGGACCGTGCTTGAGGTCGCTCCCGCTCACCTCCCCTCCCATCGCGAGGAGCACTGCGGCGATCGCGCTCATGCCGGCACCGCCGACGCCGACGACGTGGACGCGGCCGGGTCGCGACAGGTCGAGACGGCTCACCCTCTCTCCTCCCGCCCGGTCGCCGCCGCGGCGCCGGTCCCCCCGGCGGGACGCCGCCTCGCGGCGACGTCGTCGACGAGCGCGGCGATGCGCGCTCCAGCGTCACGGCGACCGAGCGAACGAGCGGCTGTCCCCATGGCCGCCAGCTTCGCAGGATCCGATCCCAGCTCGTCCACGATCGCGGCGAGCCGATCTGGCGTGCACTGCGCGTCGTCGAGGACGATCGCCGCGCCGAAGCCGGCTAGCCGCTCCGCGTTGTGGCGCTGGTGGTCCGACGGTGCTCCAGGCAACGGAACGAGGACGGAGGGGACGCCCGCGACGGTCACCTCCGCGACCGTCGAGGCGCCGGCCCGTGCGACGAGCAGGTCGCAAGCGGCGAGAACGGTCGCCATCTCGTCCTCGTAGGCGACGAGCCGGTAGTCGAGGGCGCCTGGTGCCGCCGATCGCACCCCCACCCCCGCGCCGCGCATGCGCGCGTCGAGCATCTCGTAGTTGCGCGTCCCGCAGACGTGGTACACGGTCACGTCGCCCCGGTCGCGAAAGAGCGACGTGAGCCCCACTGCGGCGTCATTCAAGGTGCGCGCTCCGAGCGAGCCACCGGTGACGACGACGACGAGACGCCCGTCGCCGATCCCGAGCGCAGCCCGAGCAGCGGCCCTGCCCCCCGGGTCGCGGTCGACGGCGAGGATCTCGGGCCGCACCGGGGCCCCGGTGACGACCGCTCGTGCGAGCCCGGTCCCGGGGAGCGCGACCGCGCTCGCTACTGCGAAGCGAGCGACGAGGCGGTTCGCGACGCCGGGCACTGCGTCGATGTTGACGACGACGACAGGCACGCGCAGCAGCCACGCCGCGAGCGCGCACGGCACGCTCGCGTAGCCTGCCACCGCCACGACGACCGCGGGGCGGTGGCGCGCGACGATCACCGTCGCCCGGAGCAGCGCAACCCCGAGCCCGGCCACCGTCACGAGGTTGCGCAGCGACACGCGCCTCTCGATGCCGCGGCCGGGCAGCAGCGTCACCTCGAAGCCCGCCTGCGGGACGAGGCGACCCTCCATGCCCCGTCTCGAGCCGACGAAGTGCACCGCGGCAGGCTCGTGCCCCGCGTCGACGAGCGCGCGCGCGACAGCGAGAGACGGCGACACGTGTCCTGCCGTGCCGCCGCCGCTCACGATGACGTCGTAGTGGCGCGCCGCCGTCACCGGATGGACCGATCAGAGCGCGCGCCCTCCCGGCCCGGGGCTCCGGTCGGAGAGACCGGAGGCTTGCGGCGCGGAGACGGGGAGACCGGAGGCTTGCGGCCCGGATGGAGCGTCACGTTGACGAGCAGACCCGACGCGGCGAGGAGGACGACGAGAGACGAGCCGCCGGAGGAGATGAACGGCAGCGGGATCCCCGTCTCGGGGAGCGCTCCGACCACCCCGCCGATGTTGATCATCGCCTGGCAGACGATCCAGCACGTGACAGCCGCTGCGAACAGGCGGGCGAAGCGGTCCTCGGTCCTCGCGACGATCCGGACCCCGATCCAGCCGAGGCAGGCGAAGGCGACGACGACGGCGACCGTTCCTGCCATGCCGAGCTGCTCACCGACGACTGCGAAGACGAAGTCGGTCTGTGCGTTCGGGAGCCAGCCCCAGATCGCGGCCGAGCTCCCGACGCCCGCGCCGGTGACGTGCCCCGACCCGAGAGCGGCCAGCGATTGGACGACCTGGTATCCCGTCGTCGAGGCGTGACCGAAGGGGTCGAGGAACGACAGCAGGCGAGCGCGCCGGTACGGGGCCGCGAGAGCGACGACCGTCCCGCCGGTTGCCGCTATCCCGACGACGGCGGCGAGCAGCCGGCGGTGCAGGCCCGCGACGTAGAGCACCCCGAACGTCGTGCAGACGAGCACGACCGCCGTTCCCATGTCCGGCTGGGCGAGGATCAGCACGGCGAAAGCGACGAGCACGATCCCGACGGGGCGGACGAGGTCGCGCAGCTGGTCCTCGGCGGCCTCGCGTCGAGTGACGATGTCGGCGAGGAACAGGCAGAAGACGAGCTTGGTGAGCTCGGAGGGCTGGAGGCTCACCGGTCCGAACCCGATCCAGCGGCTCGAGCCCCCCGCGGTCTTGCCGAGACCGGGAGCGAGCACCGCGACCAGGAGAATCGTCGTCCCGCCGAGCAGCGGGACGACGAAGCGCCGCAGCCGTGCGACGTCGAGCCGGGACCCGACGAAAAAAGCAGTGCCGCCGAGCACGGTCCACATCGTCTGGCGCTCGAAGAGCGACCACGGAGAGCCGTACTGGGCGATCGAGGCAACCGGGGACGAGGCGAGCACCATGACGAGTCCGAAGCCTGCGAGGCACCAGACCACCAGCCTGAGCAGGTTGGCGTCACGGCGTGCCGCCTCCGCTGGATCCCCAGCTCCGGCTCCGATCCGGAGCAACGCCGCGGCGCCTGGAAAGCGCGTCGTCGCCGGTCCCGGCACGGGCGCGGAGCCGTCTCGCACGAGGCGCAACGGAGGTGCCTGGGTCGCCACGTCAGCGCCTCCCTGTCGAACCGACGAGCTCGAGGACAGCTCGCACGAAGTCGGCGCCGCGCTCCTCGTAGGAGCCGTACCAGTCGAACGAGGCGCAGCCGGGCGAGAGCAGGACGACGTCGCCCGGCAGCGCGAGCCGCGAGGCTTGCGCGACGGCTTCGTCCATCGAGTGGACGACGACGACCGGCCAGTCGGGCGCGAACGCCTGCTGCAGCTCCGAGGCGGACTCGCCCATCGCTACGACGCCCCTGAGCAGGACGTGCCTGCCTCCGCCCGACACGCCGTCGACTTCGCCTCCGGTCCGGACGCCGTCACGCACATACGCGGCGATCGCACCGAGGTCGACGCCCTTGTTGCGCCCTCCGGCCACGAGCACAACCGAGCGGAACCCGGCGAGGGCGGCGACGACAGCAGCGGGGGTGGTCGCCTTCGAGTCGTCGTAGTACTCCACGTCGCCGACGCGCGCCACGAGCTCGACACGGTGCGCAAGCGGCTCCGCTGCACGCAACCCGTCCACGCACGACGCAAGGTCGGCCCCCGCCGCGAGCGCGATGGCGAGCGCGGCGAGCGCGTTCGCCCGGTCGTGCGGGAGATCACGTCGCAGATCGGAGCGCAGCGCGAGGACCTCGCCACCGGGGCCGAGGAGGTGCTCGCCATCCTCGCGATAGTCGCCCGAGACCAGACCGAACGTGACGAGGCGGCCGCGCGACCGGCGGGCGCGCGCGCTCACCTCGGGATCCTCGGCGTTCGCGACGGCGACGTCGTGCTCGCCCTGGTTGGCCCAGATCCGCGCCTTCGCCGCGGCGTACTGCGCGAAGTCGCGGTGCCAGTCGAGGTGGTCCTCCGCGAGGTTCAGCCACGCGCCCACCGCGGGCCGGAAGGAGGAGGTCAGCGCGAGCTGGAACGACGACACCTCGGCGACGACGACGTCTAGACCGGGCTCCACGACCGCTTCGACGAGCGGGAAGCCGATGTTGCCCGCCGCCCGGGTCGCGACGCCCGAGCGCGCGAGCATGGCCGTGACGAGCGACGTCACTGTCGTCTTGCCGTTCGTGCCCGTGACCGCGACGATCGACGGGCCGCCGGCGGCGAGGCGGTAGGCAAGCTCGATCTCCGAGACGGTGATGCCGGGAGGTGCGACGGCGAAGACCGGGTGCGTCGGCGGGACTCCCGGGCTCGCGACGACGAGGTCGACCGCTCCCGCCATGCGGCGGAGGTCTCCCTCGCTCGGCGCCGTGACGAGCTCGACCCCTAGCGCGCCTGCGATCGCTCGTCCCGAAGGGCTCGGCGCGTCGTCTACCGCGACGACCTCGCACTGCAGCGCCGTGAGGACGCGCGCGACAGCGGTGCCCGAGCGAGCGAAGCCGACGACGAGGGCGCGGCGCGGCACCCGATCACGACCGGTCACGATGCCCGTCCTCACCCGTGCGGCCGCACGCCTAGGAAGTCGGCGTAGAACACGCCGAGACCGAGGCCGCCACAGAGGGCGGCGAAGATCCAAAAGCGCACGATCACCGTCGTCTCGGGCCATCCGCCGAGCTCGAAATGGTGGTGGAGAGGCGCCATGCGGAAGACCCTCGTGTGGAAGACCCGGAAGCTGAACACCTGGATGACGACCGAGAGCGTGACGACGAAGAACAATCCGCCGATGATCGGGAGCAGGAGCGCGATGTTCATCTCGAGCGCGAGGCAGGCGAGCCCGGTGCCGATCGCGAGCGAGCCGGTGTCGCCCATGAATATCCGCGCGGGTGCTGCGTTCCACCAGAGGAACCCGACGCACGCGCCCGCCATCGAGACGGCCGCGACCGCCAGGTCGATCGCGTGGTCCCGGGGGATGCGGTAGATCGGGAACTGCCGGTACTGCCAGTAGCCGATCAACGCGATGCACGTGCAGACGATTCCCGACGACCCCGCGGCAAGGCCGTCGAGGCCGTCCGTCAGGTTGACCGCGTTCGCCTCGCTGACGACGACGAACACGGCCCACACGATCCACAGCCCCGCCCCGAGCTCGACGCCCGGCACGTCGTAGCGGGAGAAGGCGAGAGCCGTCCCGGCGTGGGCCCAGTAGACCGATCCCGCCGCGAACGCCACGGCGAGCAGCACCTGCAGCGCGAGCTTCGCCCGCTTGTTGAGGCCGAGGCTCCGCCTCTTGCGCACCTTCAACCAGTCGTCGGCGAGTCCGATGCCGCCGCCGAGGACGGCGGACGCGACGACGAGGAACCCCGGGACGCTGAACGCGATGTGGGTGCCGACATGACCGAGGACGTAACCCGCGACGATCGCGACGATCATCGCGATACCGCCCATGGTCGGTGTGCCCGCCTTGATCTGGTGGATCGCCGGACCGTCCTCACGGATGTGCTGGCCGATGCGGCGGCGAGTGAGCGAGCGGAGCAGGATCGGCGTGCCGAAGCCCGCCACGAGTATCGCCACCCCTCCGGCGGTGAAGATCGCTATCACGCGCCGGCACCTGTGGTCGTCTGACGCGCCCAACGCGGCAGAGCACGGCCCTGGCCCTCGAGCGCCTCGAGGACGACCTCGCGGTCGTCGAAGTGGACGGCGGTGCCGCCTGTCTGCTGGGTCGTCTCGTGGCCCTTGCCGGCGACGACGACGACGTCGCCGGGGCGTGCCGAGCGGAGGGCCCAGGTGATCGCGTCCCGGCGGTCGAGCTCGACCCGGCAGTCGGTGCCGGAGGCGACGCCTGCGCGCACCTGCTCGGCGATAGCTCGGGCATCCTCGCTACGTGGGTTGTCCGACGTCAGGACCACCACGTCGGCGAGCCGAGAGGCGACGGCTCCCATCGCCGGCCTCTTGCCGCGGTCTCTGTCCCCCCCCGCTCCGAAGACCGCGAGCAGGCGCGGAGGGTTCGACCCGTCGTCGCGCCTGCTACCGAGCATCGCCCGGGCGGCGCTGAGCACCTGCTCGAGCGCGGCCGGCGTGTGGGCGTAGTCGACGATCGCCGTCACCCCGTCGAGGCTCTCGAAGGTCTCGAAGCGACCCGGCACCCCGCTCGCCTCGCTCAGACCGGCCGCGATCGTCTCGTCGGGCACGCCGAGGGCCCGCGCCGCGGCGCCGGCCGCGAGTGCGTTGGCGACGTTGAACGCGCCCCCGAGCCGGAGCCGGACCTCGTGGCCGGCGAGCAGGAAGCGGCTCGAGGTCGGCCCGAGGTCGAGCTCCGCCGCGTCGGCGAGCGAGTACGCGAGCACGTCCGGGCCAAGTCGCTCGGCGAGGCGCCTGCCGTAGGGGTCGTCCACGTTGACCACGGCGAGTGCCGAGCGCTCCGGCTCGAACAACAGGGACTTGGCGGCGAAGTAGGCGTCCATCGTCGCGTGGTAGTCGAGGTGGTCCTGGCTCAAGTTGGTGAAGACGGCGACGTCGAAGCGGATACCGTCGACACGTCCCTGGAGGAGCGCGTGGCTCGTCACCTCGAGCGCGACCGCTACGGCTCCCTGGTCCCGGAGCCCGGCCAGCGCCCGCTGGAGCTCGGGTGACTCCGGTGTCGTACGCGCCCCGTCGAGCGTCCCGACCACCCCCGACGGCCATCCGTGGTGCTCGAGGACCGAACGCAGGAGGAAGGTCGTCGTCGTCTTGCCGTTCGTGCCGGTCACCCCGACCGTGCGGAGAGAGCGCGATGGATCGCCGAAGTACGCGCACGCTGCTCGAGCCATCGCCGCGCGGGCCTCGCCCGGACCCACCACGAGCTGGACGGCTCCAGCCGCGCCCGCGACGGAGTGCTCGCAGACGAAGGCGACGGCTCCCGCCGCGCGGGCGCGGGCGGCGAGATCGTGGCCGTCGAACCGGGCGCCGGGCAGGCAGCAGAAGAGCGAGCCGGGCACGACTGCGTCGTGATGGAACACGACGCCGCTCACCTCGACCGCGTCGGCGTCGCCGAGGACGGCGATCGGCCCGACGCGTTCGACCACCCTACGTAGTGGCACCACGTGGCCCACCTCCGGGGCGTCCGGAGGCGCGGCTGGCCGTGCGAACCGGTCGTCCATCCCGGGCACCGTCACGCGCCGTTGCAGGTGCTCGGCGCTGCCTGGCTTTGGGTGTCCACACCTGGTGGCACGCGAACCGCGTAGTGCCGAAGGGCCCAGCTCATGATCTTCGCGAACACCGGTGCAGACACCGATCCACCGTAGATCGGCTGCGGGTGGTTGAGGACCACGATGCCACTGAGCTGCGGGGCCTGGGCCGGGAGGAAGCCGACGAATGTAGCGTTCCAGTCTCCGGGAAGGTAGCCGGGACCCGTCGGGTCCGGCACCTGCGCGGTGCCGGTCTTCCCGGCGACCACGTAGCCGGGCACCCGTGCGCAGACGGCCGTGCCGTCCTGCACGACGCCCTCGAGCATCGGCGTGATGGTGCGAGCGGTGCTCGCCCGCACCACCCGGTGCTCAGCCGGCCTCGAAAGGAGATGCTCGGCACCGTCGGGCGCGACGGTGCCCGCGACGAGATGCGGGGTCACGTACTCGCCCCCGTTGGCGACAGTGTTGAACGCGTCGAGCACTTGCATCGCAGTGACCGCCTCGCCCGTTCCGATCGGGATCGAGCCGAGCGACGAGCCATACCAGGTCGCAGGCGTGCCTATGATGCCTGGCGACTCGCCGGGCCAGCCGAGCCCCGTCATGCTCCCGAAGCCGTAGGCACGGAGCGCGTCGTAGAGACGCTGCGGACCGAGAAGCCGCGAGATCTCGATCGTGCCGATGTTGGAGGACTGCGCAAGGATCTGCGACGCGGGCATCGGCATGGTCGGGTGGAACTCGGCGTCTTGGAACCAGTAGCCGCCGATGTCGAGCTCGTACGGGACGGAGAAGACGGTGCTCGGCGAGATCAGGTGGTCCTGGAGCGCGAACGAGAACGTCGCGATCTTCATGACAGAACCTGGCTGGTACACCGAGGTGACCGCGAGGTTCGACGGTGCCGGAACGATCGCGCCGCGCGTGCCGCGTACGAGGTCGACCATCGCGAGCAGGGCGCCCGTGTGGACGTCCTCGATCACAGCGATGCCACTGTGCGCGCCCGTCGCGCGCATCTGCGCTGCGACGTCTTTCGTGGCCACCTCCTGGAGCGGCTCGTCGAGCGTCAGCACGACGGAGGTTCCCTGGCGGGGGGGGACGACCTCGGTCGGAGCCGACGGAAGCGGGTCTCCGGCTGCGGACCGCGCGAGCACCTCGCTCCCCGAGCGCCCGGCGAGCAAGCGGTTGTCGACGTACTCGAGCCCGGCGTCACCGCCGCCGGATGCGTAGACGCCACCGAGGACCGGTTGGAACAGGGTCGCGTCGAGATAGGTCCGCACCTCGTCGGGCAAGAAGGTGATCCCGTTGATTCCGAGAGCAGCGATCTTGGCCTCGACCTGCGGCGTCGCATACCTCTCGAGCACCACGTAGCCGTTGCGCTCCGACAGCTGCGGCACGAGTCGGTATCCCGGGATGCCGAGGAGGGGCGCGAGCTCCGCTGCGACGACAGCCGGGTCGGAGACGAGGAAGTCGTCCGCGACGACGGCGGCCCGCGGCAACGAGACGGCGACGAGCCGGCCCGAGCGGTCGTAGACCGCGCCGCGAAGTGCCGGGAGCGCGACGCTGCTGTTGACCTCGCTCGCGGCGTAGGCGGCGTAGCTCGAGCCGTCGAGGACCTGGACGACGGCGAGGCGTGCGACGAGCACGACGAGCACGACGCCGATGCCGAGCGCGAGCGCCCTCAGCCGCACCACGTCCCGGCGACCCGATGCACCGTGCCTCGCCCGTGGGCGACTCGCG
>JAJZCK010000093.1 GCA_021846125.1 Actinomycetes bacterium
GGGACGCGAGGTCGCCTCCCGGTCCGCCGTCCGGCTCGCAGCCGGGCTCGTCGGCGACGCGCTCGACGTCGACCTCGTCGGGGGCCGGTTGCACTGCACGAAGCCGGCATGCGGCGGCGGCCAGCTCGCGACCGTCGTGGCGCGCTCTGCGATCCAGGTCGCGACGGTGTGCCCCGGCGTGACGGCCCTCCTCCCGCCTCGCGCCGTGGCGCACGCGGTGCCGTCGTCCGCGATCGCCGTGCCGGCGAGCGGGCGCACGACGGTCACCTCCCGCTGGTGCGACGACGACCTCGAGGTGCTCGTGCGCGCGCCCGCCGTCGTCGGCGTCGGGGCAGGCGTGCCGCCGGACGACTACGACGAGGTCCGGCTCCTCGCGAAGGTCCTCGGCGCCGAGCTCGGGGCCACCCGGAAGGTGACCGACGCGGGATGGTTGCCGAGGTCACGCCAGATCGGGATCACGGGGAGGAGCATCTCGCCGCGGCTGTACGTCGCGGTCGGGACGAGCGGGAAGCTCAACCACCTGATCGGGGTCCGCAGGGCGGGAACGGTGCTCGCGGTCAACGCCGACGCGGGCGCTCCGGTCTTCGCGGGGTGCGACGTCGGGATCGTCGGCGACTGGCACGAGGTCGTGCGCGCGCTCGTCGAGCAGCTCGAGAGCCGGCCCGGATCCTGAGCCCGAGCCGCACGCGTCGAGCGAGCGGGTCGCGTCCGTCCGAGGCCGACGCCGCGGCGGTGCGAGACTGACGCCGTGACCGACCCGTTCCCGGCCCGCTTCGCGCGCGCCCGCTCGCGGCACGGCCCACTCGTCTGGGGTGTGGACCCCTCCGGTGCGCTGCTCGAGAGCTGGGGGCTCGGTGACGACGCCGACGGGCTCGAGCGCTTCGTCGACGTGGTGCTCGCCGTCGCACCGGGCACCGTCGGGCTCGTCAAGCCCCAGTCTGCCTTCTACGAGCGGCACGGCTGGCGGGGCATCCGGGCCCTCACCCGGCTCGTCGCGGACGCTCGCGCGTCCGGGCTCCTCGTCGTGCTCGACGTGAAGCGCGGTGACGTCGGCTCGACGAACGCCGCCTACGCGGAGTCCTACCTCGGAGAGGGCGCGCCGATCGAGGCCGACGCGCTCACGGTCCACCCCTACCTCGGCCTCGCGGCCATGGGCTGCCTCGTCACCCGGGCGCACGAGGCCGGGAGCTGCCTGCTCGTCGTCACCCGCTCGTCGAACCCCGAAGGTCGCCCGGTCCAGACGGCGGTCGACGCGAGCGGCGTGAGCGTCGAGGCAGCCCTGCTCGCCGAGATCGGCCGGATCAACGCCGCGCTCGCCCCGGGCGCTGTCGGGCCGGTCGGCGCCGTCGTCGGTCCGGTGGGCGGCGCTCCCCGGCTCGACCTCGCCGGTGCGCACGCGCTGCTCCTCGTGCCCGGGATCGGTGCGCAGGGCGCGACGCCGGCGGACGTCGGCCGCGCCTTCGCGGACTGCCCGGATCGCGTCATGGCCTGCGCGTCAAGGTCGCTCCTCGCCTTTGGCCCCGACCCCGACCACCTGCGCGACGGCATCCTCGCTCTCGCGGGCGAGGTGCGCGCGCATCTCCGCGCCTAGGAGGCGGCGCTCCGTCGCCGGCGGCCCGCGAAGCTTCTCAACCTACGCTTCCCCTCGCGTCGGGCGGCTCGGTCACCGGCAGGGTGCCGCGCGCGCTTCCCGCACCCGCGCTCCGCGCTTGCTCGAGCTCTGCGATGCGCCACCACGGGACGCTCCAGCCGTCCGGAAGCTCCTCCCCGACCAGCTCCCGGGCACGCGCCTCGTCCGCGGCGCTGCTCGCGAGGAGCCGCCGATCCTCTCGCGGTCCCTCCCGCTCGAGGTGGCGGAACCACTGCCGCGCGATGACCCCGAGCGCCAGGCCGTTCACGAGCATGGCGAGGATCCAGAAGGTCTCACCGCCGGTCTTGGTCCCCGCCACCGAGTTGATCGCCGTGATCGGCCGAGAGGAGGACATGAGCGTCACGCCGAGGAAGGCCTCCCAGGGCATCCCGAGGAACAGCGTGGCGATCCGGATCGGGTAGGCCATCTTCCAGCGCGAGGGGTCGAGGCCCACGAGCGGCTGCCAGTAGAGGTAGCCGACGAGGAAGCCTTCGAGGTGGGTCGCGTCGTGGAAGAGCGGGTGGTGCACCGAGAGGGTGTAGATCGCCGTGGTGAAGAAGGCGTACATCGAGCCGATGTAGAGGATCCACGCGAGAGCGGGGAAGCTGAGCCAGGCGATCGGCCCGCTGTTCACGACCCGGAGCGCCACTACCTGGACCTTCCGGCTCCCGGCCTGGACGAGCAGGGTCACGGGCTTGCCGAGGGCGAGCAGGGGCGGGGCGACCATCATCAAAAGGACGTGCTGGACGACGTGCATGGTGACGTTCGCGTCGTCGTAGGCGGCGAGGCCGGAGCCGACCGCGACGAAGATCGAGAAGAGACCGAGCCCGAATGCGAGCGAGCTCGCCGACGGCCACGGGCGTCCCCGGCGGGCGAGGCGCCGCACGCCGTAGAGGTACAGGCCGAGCGTCGAGCACAGGAGAGCGTCGGTGCAAAGGCTGAGTGCCCCGGTCTGGAACCCGGCGAGCAGGACGCCGGCGTGGACGACCGAGCTCGGCGCACCTGCGTACGCGAGCACGCCGGTCACCGGCGGCCGCGCCCGGCGCGCCGGCTGGCGGCCGGTCCGCTCGGAGGGGGGCAAGCTGGTTCCACTGAGGGGCTCTCTCTTATCCGTGCGAGCCGTGCCGTGCGGATCCCGCTCCGAGCCGGTGCCGCGCTCGCGTGCACAGCTGCAGCGACACTAGCGCCACGTCGCCCGGCAGCTACTGGTGAGGCGAGCCGGGCTTGACCACCATGAGGACGACGATCGCGGCGAGGGCTGCCGCCGCCAGGTAGTTGAGAGCGATCGCGACCCGGTCCTCGAGCAGGCTGCGGAGATCGGGGCTCGGAGAAAGACCCTCGGCCGCGAGCCGCGAGGCGAGCTTGCGCGCCTGCTTCGGCCGCTGGCCACCGACGGACCCGACGACGACGACCATCGCGAGCAGGCCGGTGGCGGCGTCCACCCACGGCGTGCCGTAGCCCCAGTGCCCGAGGTCCACCAGCCACAGCCCGAAGCCGGCGGCGAGGAGGGTCCCGGCGACCACGAGCACAGCGCCTGTGCGCGCGAGGCCGAGCAGCAGGGCGATCTCGGCACAGCTCGTGCGCCTCCGAGCCGTCTCGAAGCCCACCCCGGCGACCACCGTCCCCGAGACGAGAGCGAACGCGCCGAGCAGGTGGAGGCACAACGCGAGGTCGTAGAGCCAGGTCGGGGTCATGGTCTAGCCGAGCCGGTCATCGCGCAGCCATCCCCGTCACCTCCGTCATGCCCGCCGTCCCCGCAATCCCCGATCGCACCCGCCCGCCGACGCCGGAGGTGGTCACCGGGCTCGGAGCCCGAGGGAGCGAGCCGCCTCCCCGTCGACCATCGCCGGGCTCCACGGCGGGTCCCACACGACGCGCACGTCCACCCTCGCGCTCCCGCCGACGGCGCCTGCGACGGCGGCACGCGCCATCTCTGTCAGCACCTCGGACGCGGGGCAGCCGGGCGTCGTCATCGTCATCTCCACGACGACCGCACCGTCCTCGTCGCGCACGTCGTAGACGAGCCCGAGCGACACCACGTCGAGGTGGAGCTCCGGGTCGAGCACGTCCCGGAGGGCGCTCCACGCCGCCTCGAGCACGTCCGGGGCCGGGCTGCTCACGACGGTCGCCGGAACGTGACCCGCCAGTCGCCCCCGCCGAGGTCTTCGGTCTCGTAGGTGAACCCTTGCGACGAGAGGACCCCTTCGAGAGGCACCGGCTCGAACGGGGCCAGCACCACGAGCTCCTCGCCCTCCTCGAGAGCGCCGACCGCGGCCATGATCTCCCCGAACGGCTCTGCGCCCGATGCGATGATCGGGCGGGCGTCGACGGTTGCCATCGACCTCTCCCTCCCCGGGCCGCGGGGTGCTCCCGGCCTGCCCGATTATTCTGTCCGGGGCTAGAACTTATCAGGTATGAGCGGATTGCCCGCCCTCCGTCGAAAATCTGCTCGTAACTAGAGATACAGTGGCACGCATGGTCGGTCCGGGCGTCGCGGCATCGAGCCGAGCGGCAGGCATGCCCACCGCGGTGCCGCCACCGTCGGTGCCCCTGGCGTTCCTCGTGGCGGCGGCAGCCGGGCTCGTGGCGTGTGGCGGCGCCTGGATCTGGGCGCGCGGCGCGGCAGCTCTGGACCCGAACGCGGACGCCGTGGTCGTCGCGGTGCACTTCGGGGTGCTGGCCACCTTGTCGACGGGGCTCCTCGGTGCCACCCACCAGTTCACGCCGGTCGTCACCGGCAAGCCGCTGCGATCGGTGCGACTTGCCCGAGCCACGTTCGTGACCTGGCTCGGGGCATCGTGGATGCTGCCGATCGGGATCGCCACCCGGCAGCTCGGCGTGACCGCGGGGAGCGGCGCGCTGGCGGGCGTCGCGGTCGTGCTGCTGGCGGTGAACCTCGCGTCGCCGCTCTCGGCCCGGGGGAAAGGCGTGCCGGTCACCGCCCTGCGCTTCGCAGTCGCCGGTGCGGTGCTGACCACGGCTCTCGGCGTGGCCTTCGTCGGCGACCGCCAGGGGGGCTGGTTCGCGCTGTCCGGCCATGCGGACCTCGCGATGGGCGTGCTCGGGATGTTCGGCTGGCTCGGGACGACGTACGTCGGCGTCGCCGAGAAGCTGTGGCCGATGTTCATGCTGGCGCACATGCCCGCGGGCCGTCGGGCCGGGCACCTCGCGGCGTGGGCGGTCCCGGTCGGGGCGGCGGCGCTCGCCGGGGGGCTCGGGTGGAGCGTCCCCGGCTTGGCGTGGGCGGGGGCGGGCCTCCTCGCCGCCGGGCTCGCTGCCCACCTCGCGTCGCTGTGGTCCCACGTCCGGCATCGCCGGCGCAAGGCCGACCTGCACCTCGTGTTCGTGCTGACCTCGGCTGCCTGGCTGCCGGTCGGCGCCGGCCTCGCCCTCGCAGGGACGCTGGTGCTCCCTCACCGCTACAACCTGGGCGTGGCGCTGGTGGCGTCCGCCATGGCCGCGTACGGCGGCTGGCTCCTCGAGGCGCTGGTCGGTCACGCCCACAAGGTCGTGCCGTTCGTCGTGTGGTCCGTGCTCCGCGCACGAGGTGTCGCCACAGGACCGTCGGGGAAGCCGCTCATGTTCGCCGACCTCTACGACCACCGCTGGGCCGTCGCGACCTACGCCACCACGACTGCGGGCATCGCGGCGCTGTGCGTGGGTCTCGGCGCCTCGTTGCCGGCGGCGACGGCCGCCGCAGGGCTTCTCCTCGCCGTCACCGGCGTCACGGTGGCGGCCAACTTGTCGGTCCGCCCGTTGCGCCTGCTGCCGCCCGCGGCCCGGGAGGGCGCGTCGTGACCGTCCCAGGCGAGCCGACGTGGCACGCCTGCGCGGGCCGTGCTCACCGGCCCGCAGGTGCAGGACGGCCGATGCGCACCCGCCACACGTCCGGCCCCCGCTCGAGGTAGTCCCAGGTGTGCTCGCCAGCGTGCTCCGCCTCGAACTGGTAGCGCAGGGGCTTCGGGTCGTGGTCGTTGACCAGGACGAAGCCGGCGCCGGGAGGAAGGGCGGCGTGGGCGGCGAAGATCGACTCGTGGCGCCGGGCCGGGGCGAGCTGCCGCACGTCGAGGACGACGTCGCCGAGCCGGCTGCCCTCCTCGGTGAGCCGGCGCATCTCCACCAGCAGCCGGGACAAGCTCACCGAGGCGTCCGCCAGGAGCGGCGGCAGGAGGAGGTCGTTCTCCTTGGCCACGTGCGCGCCGAACAGCGCCTCGATGGACTCGGCGAGCTCGGCGGCGCCGGCCGGGCTCTCCGACGCCACCAGGGCCTCGACCGACGTTGCCAGCCGGCGGTGCTCCGCGACCATCCCCGCCACCGTGTCCGCCAGGCCGGGAAGGCCACCGGCTGCCCGGTAGACGGAACGCTCCTCCGCGACCGCGTGCGGCAGGACCTCCTCGGTCACGTAGGCAGCGAGCTCGGCCACCGCGCCCTCGTAGGCGCCGTCACCGCTCGCTGCTGCCAGCAGGGTGGCCACGCGCCGCGTCACCTCGTCCGCGAGGATCCGGTGGTGGGCGACCATCGCCTCGAAGGCGTCGGCATCGGCTCCGGTGGTGGCGTCGTCGTCGGCGTCGGGTCCGGTGGTGGTCATGCGACGGTCCTCCTCGAGTGGCGGCCCCGGCGGGCCATGCCTTCCCGGCCACGATACTATCTCTAGTAGCTACTAGATAAACAAGCCTCGCAAGGTCAGGGGCGGGCAGCTGCTACCGCGGGAAGGCGGCGGAGCGTGAGGCGGCAGCCGGCGCGGTGCGGGTCCTTCGCGACGAGCCGTTCCACGTCGAGGCGCCCCAGACCTTCGGCGAGGCCTTCGGCGAGACCCAGGTGCAGCTGGCACACCGTGCCCGGGTCGGACGCGGCCACGTCGGCGAACGGACAGCGCCCGAGGACGAGCTCGACCTTGCGCCCCCGCTCGACCCGAGTCGGGCGGAAGCCCCGGCGGGCGATCTCGGCCTCGAGGAGGTCGACCTCCTCACCCGTGCCGGCCAGCTCGGTGGCACGGCGGCGCCCGTCCTCACGGCCCACCTGGCGCGGCTCCGCCCGCCGGCGGACGGCGTCGCTCAGCAGGTTTGCCAACCAGGCATATGCACCGGGAGTGCCCCATCTTCCTGCCGCCTCGGGGTGGAGGCGATAGAGCAGTCGAGGGCGTCCCGGCCGGGAGCGCTCCTCGACCTCCTCGGTCACGAGGCCGGCGTCTTTCAGGACTGCGAGGTGCTGGCGCACCGCGTTGTGGTTGAGGCGCACGTGATCGGTGAGCTCGGCGACTCCGACCGGACCAGCAGCGTCGGCGATGTAGCGGAACAAGCTGTGGCGGGTGGGGTCGCCGAGTGCCCGGGCCTCGTGCTGGAGCTCTTCGTCTGCCACCGCCGGCTCCTTACCACGCAAGATGTTCTAGTGTATAACAGAACAACTGCGATCCCAGCCCACGGGTCCCTACCCCGGCCACCACTGGCCGGACGTGACGGGCACGGCACGGGCGAAGGCGGCGGGCGCGATCGCCGTCATCGGAGGCTGTAGCCGCCGTCGACGACGAGCTCGGTGCCACAGCAGTAGCTGGAGTCGGAGCCGAGCAGGAACGCCACCGCGCGGGCGATCTCGCTCGTCCCGGCGAAGCGGGCGAGCACGATGCCGGGCTTCCACTGGTCGAACTGGTGCTTCTTCAGCGCGAGGAGCGGGGTGTCGACATAGCCGGGCGAGACGGCGTTCACCCGGACCCCCCGGGGGCCCCACTCGACGGCGAGGGACTTCGTGAGCGCGGTGACGGCCGCCTTGGAGGCGTTGTACGCGCTCTGTCGCTGGGGGTAGTTCACGACCTGGTTGCCCGACATCGAGGCGATGTTCACGATGCTGCCTCCGCTCCCGGCAAGGAGCCGGCGACCAAAGGCCTGGCAGCTCAAGAACACCCCGCGCAGGTTCACCGCCATCACCGCGTCGAACTGCGCGATCGACATGTCCTCCGCCGCGACGTCGTCCTCCACGATCCCCGCGCAGCAGACGAGGTCCACCGGTCCCGAGGCGAGCTCGTAGACAGCAGCCGCGGCTCTCTCGACGTCACCGGGAGCGGTGACGTCGAGTGGCAGGGAGCGGACCCCGGCGGGCGGGTCCGGATCCTCGACGAGGTCGAGGCCGAAGACGCTCAAGCCCTGTGCAACCAGGTGCTCACTGAGCGCCCGACCGATCCCCCCGCTTGCTCCGGTCACCGCGACGTGCTGGTTGGCGAACTCCATCTCGTGCCTCCTTTGGCTTTGTGCTCTCGATCGTCGTGTAGCCCGCCCGTCTCGCGACGGTGCTCCCTCGCACGTTGAGCACAGGGGAGAGCATCACCTCTCGGGCTGGTCCGGTGTACCCCTCGATCCTGTTGAGCAACAGGCGGGCCGTCTCGAGCCCGAGCTCGTAGGTGGGCTGGGCGATGCTCGTGAGAGGGGGACGGGAAAGTGCGTTCCAGGAGGAGTCGTCGAAGCCGACGAGAGCGACGTCACGCGGGATCTCGCGCCCCGACTGGAATATCGCCTCGAGGGCACCGAGCGTCATCAGGTTGTTCCCGACGAGCACGGCGTCCGGCGGCTCCTCGAGCGCGAGGAGGTGCTCCATCTCGCGCCGACCTCCTGCCTCGCGGAAGTCCGCAAGGCGGACGAGCTCCTCGTCGGGCGCGATCCCCTGACGTTCGAGGCCCCGGCGGTAGCCCACGAGGCGCTCCCAGCCGGTCGTCGTGTCGAGCGGCCCGTTGATGCACGCGATCCGGCGGTAGCCGCGCTCGAGCAGGTGCTCGACTGCCTGCTCGGCTCCGGAAGCGTTGTTCACCACGACGTGGTCGAGGTCGTAGCCCTCGAGCTTGCGGTCCACCGTCACGATCGGGACGGCCTGGGCCAGCACGTCTCTGAGGGAGGAGACGGGTGGATGCGTCGGGGCGAGGACGATCCCGGACACCTGCTCGGCGAGCGCGAGCTCGAGGTAGGCGTGCTCCTTGGTCCCGTCCTCGTCGGAATTGCACAAGATGAGCGCGTAGCCGGCGCCGTAGGCGACGTCTTCGATGCCGCGCACCATCTCGGTGAAGAAGGGGTTGCGGACGTCAGGGATGATCAACGTCCAGACGCGGCTCTGCTGGGTCCGGAGCGTGCGGGCGGCTCTGCTCGGCCGGTACCCGAGCTCCGCGATGGCGCGCTTCACGCGGACGGCCATGACGGGATCGACCCGGGGGTTGTTGTTGAGGACGCGCGACACCGTCGCCGTGGAGACCCCAGCTGCCTCGGCGACGTCGACGATCGTGGCCATCTATCTCCACCGCTCCCTCGGGAGGTTTCCTTGACAACACAGGCGCCCCACGTTATCGTGCCGAGTAATCCATTACTCACTCCTCTCTCCAGATAGTTACAGGAGTTGGTGGGGCACTAGAAGAGTACAGGTGCGTGAGTGGGTAGCAATCCAAGATGACGATATGCGGGGGGAGCGTCCACGATGGCAGATATCGCGGTGCTGAGCTTCAGCGACGGCCGGGAGTACGTCCATCGGGACGTCGCGGGCTTCGTCGAGTCGGTGGAGCACCGCCTGGTCGAGCGTCTCGTGGAGGCAGGCCACGCGGTGCACACGGCAGAAGCCCCGGTGACCTCCAACGACGTGGCGGTCCGGGAGGCTCGCCGTCTCGCCGCGACGAGGCCCGATCTCACGATCTTCAACTATCCGGTCTGGGCGTTCCCGCACTTCTCCATGCTCGCCGCCGGGGAGCTGCCCGGTCCGCTCCTGCTGTTCTCGACGATCGACCCGACCTATCCAGGCATGGTCGCGATGCTCGCGGCGGGCGGAAGCCTCGACCAGATCGGCCGCTCGCACGAGCGTGCCTGGGGTGACGTCGCGGAGCGAGACGTCGCGACGCGCATCGACGTCCTGGCCCGAGCGGCCGGAGCTGTCCAGGGCCTCAGGGGGTCGACCTTCGGGCGCTTCGGCGGTCGTTCGATGGGCATGTACACAGCTGTCGCCCGCACGGACGAGTGGATGGCGAGGTTCGGGATCGACACGGAGGAGATCGACCAGTGGGAGATCGTCCGCCGCTCCGCCCTCGTGGAGGCGTCCCGTGTCCGGGAGGCCCGGGAGTGGCTCGAGCGCCACTGCGCGGGAGTGCACTACGACGGGAAGCAGCTCACACCCGAGCTCCTCGAGCGTCAGATCCGCTCCTACTACGCGCTTCGGGAGCTCATCGACGAGTGGCACATCGACTTCTCCGGCATCAAGGGCCAGCCCGAGCTGACCACGCACTTCGCCACCATGGACATCGCGGAGGCGTTTCTCAACGACCCCTACGACTGGGACGGACCGAAGGAGACCCACGTCTGCGCGACCGAGGTCGACATGGACGGCGCTCTCACCATGCAGATCCTGAAGGGCCTGGCGGGCACGCCGGTGCTCTTCGCCGACGTAAGGCACTACTTCGCCGACCGGGGGATCTGGGACCTCGAGAACAGCGGGCAGCACGCGACGTGGTTCGCAGCCCGGAGCGAGGATCCGGCCGAGAACCTCGCGAAGGTGCACCTTTATCCCGAGGACTTCTACTTCCCTGCCGGCGGCGCCTCGGTCCACCACCTGGCCGCCGAGGGCGAGGCGACCTTCGCGCGCCTGAGCCGAAGGAACGGGCAGTACCGGCTCCAGGCATCTACCGGTCGGTTCGTCCAGTTCGACGACGAGACGAACCTGGAGCTGATGCACGCGAGCACCTTCGTCTGGCCGCACGCGTTCACACGCCTCGACGCGCCTGCGGAAACCGTCCTGGAGCGGTTCGGCGCGAACCACATCCATGCCGTGCCGGGGAGCTACCTTTCCGAGCTCGCGCACGTCTGCTCTCTCCTCGGCATCGAGTTCGACGAGCTCTCCCGGTCCGCCTGACGCGCGATGCCGCCGGTAGTGGCGATCCCTGCGAAAGGCTGCATTCCGCCCGACGGAGAATCCCTACGGCGCTTTCGGTCGCTCGCGCCGCTCTCATGCCCCGGGCACTCCTAGGCGCGAAAGCGGTGGGAGCGCGTGCCGGCCGTCTCCGACTGCGAGTCAAAGGCTCCAGACCACCTCGTGGTCTCCCGGTCCGACAAGGAGCTCACAGAGCCCCGTCGGATCTGCGGTCATGC
>JAJZCK010000094.1 GCA_021846125.1 Actinomycetes bacterium
GATCACGAGGTACGACGGCGGCGCGTCGGCCAGTCGCTCGTTCAGGGGGCGTGGATCGAACTCCCTGCCTCGTCGATCCGCTACCGACCCCGGGTAATACTCCTGGCCGCACTCACGGCAGAAGGCGAGCGGTCGCAGCACGCGCGAGCGATCGCCGGGCACGTACTCCTGCGGACTCGTCGTGATGTAGCGGGTGGCCGGATCCTCAAGGGAGGCGTAGACCGTGTCACCGCGAGAGAAGAACTGGTGGAGTCGGAAGGCAAAGACCGGGAAGCCCGTGTCCGGGTGGTACACGTTGCCCCCGGCGAGGAGCTGATCCTCAACGAGTTGCTCGCAGAGGGCAAGCTCGGCGCCGGTCAACTCCGCGAGCTCGGCGGCGACACCGTCGGGTAACCCGATCGTCCGGGGTCGGACACGCACGAGGCGCGCCGAGCCTTCCTCCGTCGTGATGCCCAGACGTGACTCGATCCATGCGGACAGGGGGTCAGCCACGAAGGCCTCGAAGTCACGGGCGGCGGGGGCGCCCGACGCCACCCGCGCGCGCAACTTCGCGACGGCGCTCGGGTCGTCAACCCCGAAGCCGGCCGTCGCTCGCGTGAGGGTCTCACCGATGACGTCGCCGGAGGCGACCGGCAGGCCGAAGAGGCGTGTCGCCACCTGAGCAATCTCGGCTCGCTGCTCATCCCACGAGCCACCACTCGCCAGCGTCGCGGACGTTCCGACGATCTGCAGTCGCTCGGCCCGGCAGGCATCGCGCACTCGCCGGCAAAGCAAGGCCACATCGGCTCCCTGGCGTCCCCGATAAGTGTGCAGCTCGTCGAGGACCAGGAACCGCAGGCCCTGCGCCCCCGTGACCAGAGCTTGCTCGTCGACGCGCGACAGCACGAGCTCGAGCATGACGTAGTTTGTGAGGATGATGTCCGGAGGATCAGCCCAGATCTGGCGGCGCTCTTCGTCGCTCTCCTGTCCCGTGTAACGACGAAAGCTCACGGGGCCTCGAGCGTCGGGATAGCCCCGGTTGAGGAACTTCTCGAGCTCGCCGGCCTGTGAGTTAGCGAGGGCGTTCATTGGGTAGACGACGATCGCCTTGACACCCTTCCCCGGGCCCTCGCGCAAGATGGCGTCCACGATGGGGATGAGGTAGGCCAAGCTTTTACCCGATCCGGTGCCCGTCGTGAGCACGTAGCTTCCCCCGCGCTGAGCGGCTTCGATCGCCTCGACCTGATGGCGGTGGAGATGTAGCCCACGCTCCGGGGCTCCATCGGGCTTCTGCCGGAAGATACGTCCACACTCGGAGTGCAGTGTGCCCTCGGAAACGAGCTGGTCGATCCACCCGCCAGGAGCAAACGACGGATTCAGTCCCATGCGCGGATGGGGCCACAGCAGGCCCTCCGACAGCTGGGTTTCCACTTCGTCGCGCAGCCGGTCGTCGCGCATCGCCATGAAGCTGCGCACGTAGTGCTCGTAATCGCCCACCTGGTGACGCCGTAACTCAAAGACGTTCATGGGTGAGTCGTCCCCTCGCCTCGTGTTGAAGGCTGTTCGGCGCCAATTAGACCGTAGTTCGTGACTACGACTTCTCGTGGATAGACCCTGAAGGAACCGACACCAACCGCAATTATGGACCCCGCTTCTTACGAAGCTCCGCCCGTCGAGTGGGGCTTCCCCAGCAGTAGTTGACTTCTAGACCCGTTGAGTCGAGCTTCCAGAGGGGCAGTCGATGCCCGTACGGTCCGGTCTTCTCGCAACACAGTCCGATTGCGCGAGAGTGTCCGGATGTGGTCATCCAAGCAACGACCAAGCACTTCCTTTGGTGCCTTCAGTCGAGTCGCGATAGGCGGTCCCCACATCCGACGCGTGGAGTCACTGAGTCTCAGCCAGCTGAGTTGGCCGTAGATTCCACGATCCCCCTTACCGGCCTACGAGGTGGACCTACTCGAGCCCGACGCCCGAAACTCCTGCCACGCGACCAGCTGATCGATGAGCTGGTCCGGCGTTAGGGGCGCGAGGGTGTCGAGCATCGCGCGGGTCTCGTGATCCCTTGGGCGCAGCCCAACGACGAGATCGAGGTCACAGGCCGCGAAGACCCTCTCGGCGTCATCGAACGTCACCGGGCTCGCCCCGGTCTCCCATCGCGAGATGCGCTGGCGGGAGGCGCCAATCCTCACCGCCAGCTGCGCCTGGCTCAGTCCGGCTCGCAGTCGAGCCTCCCGCACCAGGAGTGCGCCCTTCACGAGACGATGTCTACCAGGGCGCTGTCTTCCGGTAACCGATGGCGTCTTCGCGGTTGCGCCACCCGCTACGCCACGCCGGGCGACAACCGATGGCGTTGGCGCACGCCATCGGGCAGACCCGGGGCGCCTCTCTCGAGTCCGCCAAGTCCAAGTGTGCTGACGCCTTCTTGGCCCAACGGGGCCGCGCTACTCACTCTCCCGAATCGACCTCCGGCGCCTCGAGGGACTCGAAAAGGGGAACGCTAAGCGACTCCACTACCTCGCGCAGGCGCTCCACCGAGCGGCGGTCGTAGCGGAGGGTGGTCTGCACGCTGGCGTGGCCCACCGCCCGCGATACCTGGAAGACGTCCACCCCGCTCGTGAGGAGCGACGTCACGAACCACCGTCGCAGGTCGTGGGGCGCGATGGCCGGCGTGACGCCGGCCTGCTCGCACCGTCGACCCAGCACCTTCCAGAACTGGTGGTCCGAGAGCGGCCGCTCGGTGAGCCGCCCGCCCTTGCGCAGGGCGGGGAAGAGCGGCCCGCCCGCGTCGCCTCGCACCTCCAGCCACGCGTCGAGGTAGCACGTCGTCTCGTGGTGGAGGAACGCCCGCCTCGTGCCGCCCCCCTTCACCCGCAGGGTCACCGAGCGGTCGCGCGGGTCGAGGTCCTCCACGCCCAGCCCGACCACCTCTCGCCGGCGGGCGCCGGTCGTGGCCGTCAGGGCGATGAGCGCCATGTCCCGGTGCCCGGTGACCCGGGCCGGGTCGAAGCGGCACACCGCCAGCAGGCGCGAGAGGTCGCCCGCGGAGAAGGCGAGAGGCTCGGGGTCTCCTGGCGTCCGGGTCAGCCTCGCCTCCTCCAGGGCGGCCAACGCGAGCTCCCGCGAGGAGATCCCCCGCGAGACCAGGAACCTCAGCAGCGCCCGCATCGCCATCACGTAGGGCGTGGCGTGCTCGCGCCCGTAGCGCTCGACCACCGCGTTGCGCAGCGCCGCGAAGAACTCCCGGTCGTCGAGGGCCTCCCAGGCGAAGGCCTCGAGGTTCACCGGCGTCGTCGGGTCGCACTCCAGGCAGGCGCGCTGGACCGCCCGTAGCCGGGACTCCATCGTCCGGCGCGAGGTCGGCCCCTCGTAGCGGGCGAGCCACTCCCCCAAATACTCGGACCGAGCCCGCTCGACGGCGGTGACCTCGTGGAGGGCCGTCGTCATCGGCGGTCCCGCCTCTCCACGGACATCCAGGCGATCACGTCGAGGCGCTCGACCACCTCGCGGTCCTCGACCTCGGTCCGGTGGTCGTAGACGAGGGTCGTCTGGACGTTCACGTGGCCCAGGAGCCTCTGCACGGTGAACGGGTCGACGTTCGCTCGGAGGGCGCGGGTGGCGAAGGTCCGACGGAAGTCGTGGCTGGAGAAGTGCCGACTGAGGCCGGCCGCCGCCGCGCGGCGCTCCAGCATCTGGCGAACCCCTTCCGTCGAGAGGGCAGCCCCAGGGCGGAGGGCGGAGTCGAAGAGCGCCCCGGGGTGCTCGCCCCGGATCTTGACCCAGGCCCTCACCAACGCCGTGGCGGAACCGCTCAGGAAGACGGTGCGGCTCCGCCCGGACTTCGTCCGGCGGACCCAGATCGAGGCAGCCTCCTCGTCGAGCGACACGTCGTCCACTATGATCTCGGCCACCTCCGACACGCGCAGCCCGGTCGCCAGGAACACCGCGATGATCGCCGTGTCGCGGGCGTTCACTCTCGGTCTCGGCGAGGACTGGGCGGCGAGGAGCCGGCGGACCTCCTCGACCGAGAGCTCCCGTCCGCTGCGGCACCGGGGTCTCGAGGGCACCGGCAGCGCCTCGAGCACCTGGTCCCGTCGTGCGACCGAGATGAGGCCCGCACCCGCCGAGTGCCCGACGAGGCGCCGGACGGCGCCGATGAGGTTCTCCCGGGTCTTCGCGTTGGGGTAACGGTCCCGGAGAAGGGCGGTGAACCGATGGGCGACCTCGGGCGAGACGCAGTGCCAGGGGAACGTCTCGAGCGGCTCATCCGCGAAGCGCTCGTCGAAGCCGGCCTCGATGAGGAGGCGCCTCGCCCGGCCCGCCTTCTTCACGTAGGTCTTCATCGAGGCAGGGCGGGCGTCCCGACCGCCCATGTAGCGCGCGAAGGGCCTCAGCGCCTCCGGCACGCTCAGGATCGCCTCGGGCACCGGCTCCTCGTCTGGGGCCCGGACGCCCTCGTGACGCCGCGCCGTCGCTCGCTTGGCGAGCGCCTCGAACCGGTCACGCGCTCCGTCGCGAGGAGCCTCTCGTCCTGCGTCGTCCCCCTCGGGGCCCCTCTTGTACTCCATGTCCATGGTGGGTTCTACTCCTTCGGTGTGTTGTCCGCGATTGGGTACGAGAACAAATCGTCTCGTTCCCTATCCGCCCGTCCTTCGGGCAAGAAGTACCGTCCGGGAGATCAATCAGGGCGCAAGGAGGTTGACAGACATAGGCCCTTACCCAGTGAGAGTTCCGACCGCCTAGCGTCGGTCGGAAGCGACGACTAGGAACAACGGCGGAACTCAACCCTCCACCCCGGCGGCCCTCGGCAAGTCCCTCTTCAGTTGGTCCGACGCAGCTGCTGCTCTCGAGCTCTCGTCTCGTGCGGCTCTAACGCGACGGATCGCGCGGCGTTAGTTGCTTGCCTTGCACGCGAATGGTCAACGAGGTCGCCAGGTCTTCCCTTCGTGGCAACTCGAGCCAGCCGCTCTCGCGGCACTGCCCGCGGTCCTCGACGCCTGTGCTTACGACAGTCGCCGCCCGTCCATGGGATGGGCCATCCCGGATTGGCTCCACAGGTCCATCGCCGACCTACTGGGTACGACGCCCCTCGATGCGTTGGGGCGCGGCAAGCTTGATGCCGCCCTTCAGGCGACCACTTCGTCTTTCCTACCTCAGGACCCCAATGACCGCTCCGGCGAAGGGTAAGCCCGGCCCTCTTGCTCGATTCTCACCGTCGGAGGTATCGAAGGTGGGCTAGTGCCCCGGAGACCGCGAATCACTCTGGCCCAGGTCGGAACATCAGGGTGCTCGACGCCGCCTGAAATGGACGGCTCGCGTTGCCGCTCTCGTGGGCACGCGCAACAGCTCAAGGTCTCCCCATCCCGCCGCACCACCCGGGCCACAAATGGGGCAATCCGCGTCACGGCTGGACTGGCCGAACGCAACGTCGTCATCCATGAGATGCATTAGAAAGTTGTCGGCAGCCACTGCCCGGCGGAGACCGGTCAAGTAGAACTGGGCGAAGACCGCCGCGTGACTGGCAGCAATAGCGTTCACGGCGGCGACACTCGGCGCCGGCACTCCTGTGCCGTAATCGTGGCGTTGCCCGACCATGCCGGTGTGGGTCTCAAGTGACAGGCCCGTTGCGCTGTAGGCAGCCGCGCAGCGCAGACAGCCCCGTTCGGGCAGGATCGGGCGAACGACGGCGAACACATCCTCGATCGAGCCGTCATCGCGCGTCTGCACCTTGGAGCCCGCCTGGACCGCAGGAACCATGTACTGATGGGCAACGCGGTTGACCGCATACCGCGCTGAGTCGCTGTCGGCCGCGAGGAAGATGAGGTCACTGTCCTTCAGGTGAGCGATGGCGCGCTTGTCCGACACGGCAGCGCGCACGGTGACCACCTTCGTGCCCATCGCGGCCGCCCGAGCGAGTCTCTCAGCCAGGCGCACCTTCGGGGTTCCCACGAGCCCAAGGGTGCGAAGAAGCCACTCTGGCCCTCGGAGTTCTCGTTCACCTCCCCGCGCATCCCACTTGGTTGCACCAGGTAGTCTCGCGCGGCTCTCTTCCTTGACGCGGCCTGGATCCACGACCACGAGCTGCCCGACGCCAAGCATCGCGAGCCACTGGACCGCAAGCATCCCAACCCCGCCCGCTCCGACGACTGTGACCTTCGAGGAGGACAGGATCTCCAGCCCCGCGTCACCGAAGAGCCGAGCGTGCCGGTCCGCCGCGCGCGAGGGTGTGGCCGCCGTCGAGCTTTGCCCCAGCCGCTCGGCGTTCTGCCCGACGACAACTGCCCGGTGAGACCGAATCCGACCGCCGCGCGGAAGGTAGAGGTCGACGTCAACAGCTCGCTCTCCGATTACGAGTCCGCCAACGGGACCGTCGGCGTTCTTCACTAGCGCGGGGTATCCGCGCGCGTGCGAGGCGAGGTCAATCGGGGAGAACTCCACGAAATCGATTGCTCGGTGTCCGTGGACAAGCAGAGGTACAAGACCTGTATTCTCGGCTCGCAGCGCGGCGTCGAGGGTGAAGCCCGCCGTTAGGGCGCCGTGCCCGACCTTGCTCGGCACGTAGTCAACGCCGTCGACGGCGCGCACGAACTCGCGCGCCAAGAGACGCGTCACACGAGAAGACCGGGCGACGCCGCAGTAGAGGACTCCCGCGCCGGGCGGCAACTCCTGTGCCCCATCGCCGAGAACGTGGTGACGTACCTCTTCCCACAGTGGTCCGGGAAGGCGGAGCTCAAGGCCGTCTTGAGTCTCGATGTCGTTCGCGCTCATCGCTGATTCCTCAGGAAGGACAGCGTGTTGATCAGCCTCACCGCTGCCGATGCCGTCGACGCCGACCGGCGCGGCGACGTTCTGCTGACCATGACAGCGGGCTTCTCAGCGAACCGCTGGCTTGGGTTCATCGGTGCAACGAGAGGCGCTCGGTCGCTTCGGGCGAGGTCACCTCGTACGAAGAGCGGGTAGACGTCGGCCTCAGGGTATGCGTTGAGGATCCTGCAGCCCAGCCAGCTGATGCGCGGGACCCACGCCTCGCCGACATCGACGTCGTCGATCACGACGAAGGCGCCACCTTCGCCGTCAGACCACGCCAGCACGGTGCTTCCGGGGAAGTTCGCAACGATCTCCCTCACAGCCTCGTGCACCTCAGGCGTGACGTGTTCGGGGTCGAGCGACCCGGCCGGAGTGTCCGGCCAGGTCGACCCTGACTCCGTGCTCACGAGTTGTCATCGGGCGCATTGGCCGCGAAGCGCTCGCCCTCGTGGACCTCGATGCTCTGTTCGTCGCCGATCTGGTGACGCCGACCGGTCCCGTCTATCCGCCACAGTTGGAAGTCGAGCTGAAGCTCGGCCTTCTGCGCGATGGCGGCCTCCTTCAACTGGAGGCCCGTGAGCCTTCGCTCGGTGAGCCACACCGCAAAGCGGTTGACGGTGACCGTCAGCCCGGCGGGCTTGCCGCCCTCGTCGGTTGTATTGCTGAGGGTGTCGGACATACGACTGCCCCCCTTTCTTCTCTGGCCCGGTTAACCCGGGCGGGTTCGGTGCCCAACACGAGTGACCTAGAAGTAACCCATTGTTCGACATATCAATCATACCACGTCCGACCCTCTAGTGTTGCTACAGTCGAACATCGGGTGAGAGGTAGTACAGGGAGGACCCATGGCCGGCACGATGGTGAACGTCAAGGCGCTATACGCGGCCCTTGATCACGCGCGGGACGAACGGGGGATTTCTTGGCGAGAACTGGCGAGACAGACCGGGCTGAGCCCGTCGACGCTGTCGCGAATCCGCAACGGAGACGCGAGACCCAGTGTCGAGGCGTTCGCCGCCCTGACCAAGTGGTTGGGTGCGTCGCCGAAGGACTTCCTCAGCCCCGAGCCCGGGAAGAAGGAGCAGGAGCTCATGGCCCAGCTGACGGCACTACTACGAGCCCGCAACGATCTCGACGCCCAACAAGTGAAGGCCTTAGAGGACGTGATCGGCGCCGCGGTGAGACTCGTCAAGGCGCAACGCGCGCAGGCGTGAAGTGGCTCAGCGAGGCTTCAAGGCGCAGACTAGACGTCAGGCACTCGAGGTCCGCACGGAGCTCGGGACTGGCCCCCACGAGGTGCTCGACGTCTTCGCTCTGGCCGATCTTTACGGGGTCCCGATCGTCCACCTCAGCGACCTCCGTGAGAGCGACTGTCCGCGCGGGTCACTCGACTACTACCTGAACGACGGCGCCTCGAGCTTCTCGGCGGCGGCGGTGCCGATCGACAGCGGAGGGCTGGTCGTCGTCAATGATGCCCACCCGCCCGTTCGGGTGAGATCTAGCCTCGCTCACGAGCTCGCCCACTGGCTGCTCGAGCACCCCTTTCCGGTGTCGCTCTGCGTGGACGGCGTCTGCCGCGTCTTCGATGCCGCGACGGAGGAGCAAGCCAACCTCCTTGCCGGCGAGTTACTGATCCCCACTGACGCTGCCCACCGTCTCGCCGCTCTGCGGTGGAGCGATCATCAGGTCGCCGAACTCCACAACGTCAGCGTCCGTTTCGCGAAGATGCGGATGGACCAATCGGGAGCGCGGAAGCGAGCCGAGCGTGCCCGCATGAAGCGCAACGGGACCTAGTCCTCTACGAGCAGCGCCCCTCGATCTTGCCGAGGCCGCTCACCGCCTCGACAATCGTGCCGTCACTCCCCCGCGCTACCGTGCACCCATGAGCCGATCACGCAACGTCCAGATGACGGACCTCGAACCTGGTCTCACCGGACAGAAGCCCGCCTCAGGGCTTTCGAGTCCCACCTCTCCCACGGCGACCATGACACCGCTGTCCGATGACGTGGTGTCGATGTCGTCGCAGTCGCCCACGAGTCGCCCGCGCACCCACGAGCGAGAAGGAAGCGACGAGCGCAGCTCCACGGCGACCTCCAGCGAAGGGTTCTTCCATAACTCTTCCATAACTGTGGCGGTGCCCAGAGATACTGGGGCGTCCCATCAGGTACAACGCGAGACGGCTCAGGACGGCTCGCTGGCGGCGCCTTTCGCGTTCGCGGGAGACGAGTCTCACTCCTGCTTCGCAGTGAACTACCTGGTCCGGACCGCTAGATGCGTGTCCCACTTCGCCCCCGGGGAGCCCGGATCCGCCACGGTCGACCAGGCACTATTTCGACACTTTCAAGGTGGTAGCACGGGTTCGAATCCCGTTGGGGGTGCTCCTGTGATCTCTCAGGACATCGTGGATCACTGAACCTGTGCAGGCTAGCGCCGGAAGCCCTCGCCCTTGGGCTGGTAGTCGCGCGTGGGGTCGATCCGGGTCTCCCCGATGAACTCCCCGTCGGCGGTGGCGAAGGTCACGAGGTCGTCGAGGACGTAGAGCTTGACCACCTGACCGCGCAGGGCCCAGCCGACGTTCAGGTGGCGGAGCCGCCCGAGGTAGCGGATGGTCACGTGACCGCGCACGTCCACCCGGTCGGTGCGGATGCGCCAGTGGGGGTCGTGGATGAGGGTGTGGGGCTGGGCGCGCACCCGGTCGTGGTAGACGGCGTCGGGAGTGCGCCGGGCCAGCGACGTGTGGGGGCGGACCTCGTTGTAGTAGCGCGCGACGTCGTCGAGGACGTCTTGGAGCTCGGCGAGGGTGGCGGCGGGGCGCTTAGCGAGGAAGCCCTTCAGGGTCTGGTGCCAGCGCTCGACCTTGCCCTGGGTCTGGGGGTGGTAGGCGCGACCGTGCTTGTAGAGCACGCCGGCCGCGACGAGGTCGCTCTCGAAGCCCGAGCGCCCCCCGCGCGAGACGGAGTTGAAGATGGCCCCGTTGTCGCTGAGCAGGGAGGCCGGGGCGCCGTAGCGGGCGCAGCACTGGGCGAAGACTGATCGCACCTCGGCCATGGTCACCGTCGGGTAGCACCGCAGCCCGAGGACCCGGCGGGAGTGGTCGTCGAGGAAGGTGAGGATCTCGACGCCCGTCGCGTCCTCGAGGTGCCAGTGGGTCATGTCGGTCTGCCACATCTCGTTGGGCAGGTCGGTGCGGATGGTGGCGTAGCTCGCCTTGGGCCGTTTCTTGGGCGAGGGCGTGACGAACCCCCGACGGGTGAGGATCCGCTGGATGGTCGAGACCGAGGGGGCTCTGACCCCCTCGCGAGCGAGGTAGGTCGCGATGGTCGCGGCGTCCGAGGAGGTCCCGATCCCGCGCAGCTCCTTGCGCAGCTCGACGATCCGGTCCTCCACCTCGGGGGGAGTGGCCCGGGGGTTCGAGTGGGGGCGAGTGGAGCCCGCCTCGAACGCCCGGTCCCCCTCGACCCGGTAGCGCCGCACGAGCTCGCTGACCCACGACTTCGACACGCCGAACTTCGCGGCCGTCGCCCGCACGCTGAACCCGTGCGACACGACCGACTCCACCAGGATCTTCCTCGCAACCATCGGACGACCTCCCCCAGGGAGTGTCCACTATGTCGCGAGAGATGTGTCCACTTTCTCGTGAAGGTCGACAC
>JAJZCK010000095.1 GCA_021846125.1 Actinomycetes bacterium
GCATGGTGGCCCTGGTCGCGGCGACAGGTGTCGACTTCGCCTGCGACGTGGTGCTCGACGCGGCCCACCGGATCGTCGCAGCCTTCGGCGGCGAGCTGTCCGCGATGCATGCCGCCGCGTGCGCGCTCTCCCGGAGCGTCGCCATGCGCCCTGTCCCGCACCGCTTCGACGTGGTCGTGACGTCGAACTCAGGGTTCCCGCTCGACCAGAACCTCTACCAGGCCGTGAAGGGGATGTCCGCCGCCGCGAGCGTCGTGGTGCCCGGTGGCCTCGTCGTCGTCGCAGCCGAGTGCCGCGACGGCTTTCCCGACCACGGCTCGTACAAGGACCTGCTCGTCTCGGCTGGATCGCCCGAGGAGCTGCTCGGCGCCATCGAGGGCCGCGGGCGAGCCGAGCCGGACCAGTGGCAGGTGCAGGTGCAGGCCCGCGTCCAGCGCATCGCCCGGGTGGCAGTGCACGCGGACGGACTGGGCGACGCGGACCTTCGGGCGGCGCACCTCGAGCCCGTGGCGGACGTCGGCGAGCGGGTGCGCGACGAGCTCGAGCGGCTCGGTCCCGGGGCGACGTGCTGCGTGCTCCCCGAGGGTCCCCAGACGATCCCGTATCTCGTCGCGGGCTGACGGCGCCACGCGGCGCCTCCGGCCGGCTCGTCACGGCACCCGGCTCGTCGTGGACGCCGACTTCGGGCATGCTGGTGCGATGGAGACAGCGCCCGACGTCGACGTCCAGCCCCGCCCGAGCGTGCGGCAGGGGGTGACGCGGTTCGCGAGCGAAGCAGCCGGACGGCTGTCGGTGAGCGGCCGGCCACGTCATCCGCAGCGCCGCACGCGGATCGTCGCGACGATCGGCCCGGCTTCGGACGCGCCCGAGACGTTGCGGGCCCTCGCCGCCGCAGGCATGGACGTCGCTCGCGTCACCCTGGCGCACGGCAGCGTCGGCGAGGCGATCGCCCGTGTCAGGGCGCTGCGATCGGCTGCTCCCGAGGTCGGGATCCTGGCCGACCTGCCGGGTCCGAAGATCCGCACCGCACCGTTCGCCGAGGGCGGCGTGGTCCTCGCGGCCGGTGCCGAGCTCAAGCTCGTGCCCGGTTCGACGGCGCACGGGAGCACTGCGGAGGAGATCGCGGTCGCCGCGGACGAGGTCGTCCACGCGCTCGAGGAGGGGGACCACGTCGCTCTCGGAGACGGAGGCGTGTCGCTCCTCGTGCTCGGCACGGTGCCCGGCGGCGTCATGGCCCGTGTCCGCTCCGGGGGGAGGTTGCAGGGCCGGCCCGGCGTCACCGCTCCAGCTCGGAGCATGCAGCTCACGACGCCCACGGCGGACGACCTCGTCCGGCTGGAGGCGCTCGTCGCCGAGGGGATCGATCTCGTCGCCGTCTCGTTCGTCCGTTCCCGCGCCGACATGGAGCGAGCGCGGGCGGCCGCGGGCCCTGGCGGGCCGATGCTCGTCGCGAAGATCGAGACGCGCGAGGGCGTCGACGAGCTCGACGGCATCCTCGAGGTCGCCGACGGCGTCATGGTCGCCCGGGGTGACCTCGGGGTGCGCGTCCCGCTCGAGGACGTGCCGCACCACCAGAAGCACATCATCCGGGCCGGGGTGAGGTTTGGGCGTCCGGTCATCACGGCGACCCAGATGCTCGAGTCGATGATCAACGCTCCGGTCCCGACCCGCGCCGAGGTGACCGACGTGGCGAACGCGGTGCTCGACGGGACGAGCGCCGTCATGCTATCCGCGGAGACCGCCGTCGGGGTCGACCCCGTGAACGTCGTCGCGACGATGGCGCGGATCGTGGCGCGGACCGAGGAGGACTTCGACTACGTCGCATGGGGAGACAGCCTCGGCGCCCAGCAGGTGAGCGGACCGGCGTCTTCGCCGGCACGCATCACCGCTGCGATCACCGGTGCTGCGTGGCGTGCCGCGGTCGAGCAGGACGCTGCGGCGATCATCGCGTGCACCCGGTCCGGCGCCACCGCACGGGCCATCTCGCGCTACCGTCCGTCGATGCCGGTGGTCGCGACGACCCCGTCGCCGAGGACGCAGCGCCAGCTCACCGTGAGCTGGGGCATCGAGACCCTCGGTGTGCCGGAGGCGGAGAGCACGGACGACGTCGTGTGGTTCGCGGTGAAGCGGGTCGTCGAGGCGGGCTATGCGCGTTCTGGCGACGTCGTCGTCGTCCTTGCGGGATCGCCGGACGCAGCGGTGCCCGTGGCCGACACCCTCCGGCTCGTCCGCGTGGGCTGAGCCCGGCACTGCGGACGGGCGCGAGCGTGGAGGTCCGTCGATGGTGAAGATCGCCCGCAGGTCGGCCCGGCACGGAGCACCCGCGCCCCGGGTCGCGCTCTCCGCGCCCCCGCCGTCGACGCCCGTCGACGTCGGGCTCGTCCTCCGGAGCGCCCGCGAGGCGGCAGGTCTGTCGCTCGAGGACGTGCGGAGCTCGACAGGCGTGCCGATGGTGGATCTCGCCGCGCTCGAGCACGGCCACCTCGAGGTGCTCCACGTCGAGCAGGCCGCTGTGGTCGGGCTCTGGCGGTACGCCGAGCTGCTGGGCCTCGACCCGGGACAGCTCGTCGCGGTCGCACGCGCCCACTGGCCCCGCGCGGCCCTCGCCGTCGACGCGATGCGCGGCAAGCCAGGCGGGATGGGGATGCCGTGCGCTCTCCTCGCCGAAGCCGAGGAGCTGCTCGCCGGCATCGCTCCTCGGGCGCTCGCGCTCACGAGGGGCACCAGCCCTTGGGGAGCGATCGGGCTGTCCGAGGCGACGAGGCGCCAGCTCGCGGCCGGGGCGGCGGGCGACGCGTTTCGCCGCACGCTGCTCGGCGTGACGGCCGCCGTGCCCGTCCCTCTGACGACGGCTGTGCCTCGTCCGGCTGTCGACACCTCGGCTGACGACACGTCGGACGACCGGCCGCCCGCGCCGCTGGCGGCAATCGACCTCCTCGAGCGAGGCGAGGGCGACGTTGCCGACCCGCTGCCGAGCGACCCGCCACCGTCTGGCCTGCCGCCGTCCGGCCTGCCGCCGTCGGACGGGACCCCGGCCGATCGGGCCGTGACCAGCGTGCTCGAGCCGGACGCCGCCGCCGGGGCACCTCCGAGCGCCCGTCACGCCCGCCGCTGGTCCCAGCTCGCCCACGCGGTCGCAGAGCGCTTCGGTCTCGACGAGGTCCTTGACGAGCCCGAGGGCGGTGCTGGCGCGCGCCGGGAGGGCAGACCGGACGTCACGACGGTCCTGTGCGACGCGACGGCGACCGCCGCGACCACGACGGACGCGGCGAATGTGGTCCCTCCGGCGCACGCGTGAGCCTGCCGTCGACGGGAGCTCCGCCACGCGAGGTCTGTGCGTCTGCTCGGCGCTGTGCTAGCAATAGCCGGATGCCTGCGCGCGCCCCGACGGGTGCGACGAAGGCGCGGTCACTTAGCAGAGGTGGCCACGCACCGGTCGTGGCCACGCCGTCCCGCACGACGAGTCCTCGGAGGTCCAGCGATGCCCGGCCAGATCGGTGTGAGCCCGGACGACCTCCAGGCGCTCTCGGGCGAGGTGCACCAAGGTGCGGCGGCGATCGAGCTCCTCGTACGGGAGCTCGAGCGCAAGATCGAGCCGCTGGCGGCGGGGTGGCAAGGCACCGCGCGCGAGTCCTTCGAGGAGCTCTGGACGCAGTGGCACTCGGGCGCCGAGCATGTGAACCAGGCTCTCGTCGCGATCGCCGAGCTGCTCGCGAAGGCAGGGCTCGCCTATGCAGAGGCAGAGAGATCGATCGCCGAGGCGTTCCAGCTCTGATGCGACCGGCTCTGACCTGACCGGTCCCGGGCCGAGATGCGCCGGTCGTGCCTGCTCCGCGTGCGCGGGAGCTCGCGGAGGGCCGGCCGTCACGATGCCAGGTCGTCGAGTGGTCAGCGCCCCGTCGCGCGTGGTGGCAGGGGGACGACGACGGTGGTGCCGCCTTCGTCGAGAAGTCGGAAGCGCGCCCGTGTGACGAGAGCGAGGTTCTCTGCCGTGAGCGTCTCTGCCACCGGTCCGTTCGCGACGACGCGGCCTCCAGCGACGAGCACGAGCTCGTCCGAGTACGCTCCCGCGAGGGTCAGGTCGTGCATGGTCGACACGACCGTCAGCCCGCGCTCGTGGCAGAGGTGTGCGATCAGGTCGAGGACCTCCTGCTGGTAGGCGAGGTCGAGCCCTGTCGTCGGCTCGTCGAGAACGAGGACGGGGGACTCTTGCGCGAGAGCCCTCGCGATCACCGTGCGCCGGCGCTCGCCGCCGGACAGGGACGAGACCGTCCGGTCGCTCAGAGCAGCGAGGTCGAGCTCTCCGATGACGCGGGACGCGACCGCGTGGTCCGTGGCGCCCTCGACACCGAGGGGCCGGAGATGGGCGGTGCGCCCGAGCATGACGTAGTCGAAGACGTGCACGCCCGGTGGGACGACCGGCTCCTGCGGCACGAGCGCGACGAGGCGGGCGCGCTCGCGGCGCGAGAGCCTCTCGAGCAGATTGCCACCGACGCGCACGCTGCCGTCGTGACGCGCGAGGCCGGTGATCGCACGGACGAGTGTCGTCTTGCCTGCGCCGTTCGGACCTGCGACCGAGCACCAGTGCCCCGCCGCGACCGCGAGGTCCACGCCGTCGAGGAGGGTGTGCCCGTCGACGCGCACCGTGAGGCCGCTGCAGGCGAGGTCCGCCGGCCCACCGGCGCGCCCCGGGCCGGGACGCCCGGTGCTCACCACTGCACGCCGCCGCGCCGGCGGAGCACGAGGACGAAGAAGGGACCGCCGAGCGCGGCGGTCACGACGCCGATGGGCAGCTCCGCCGGAGCGAGGGCCGTGCGGGCGACGAGATCGGCGAGGACGAGGAACGCACCGCCGGTGACCAGCGACAGCGGGAGGACCGAGCGGTAGCTCGTGCCGCCGACGAGCCGGACGGCGTTCGGCACGATGATCCCGACGAAGCCGATCAGGCCGCTCACCGAGACCGCTGCGGCCGTGCCGAGCGACGCGGCGGCGAGCACGACGAGCCGGGTGCGAGCGACGTCGAGCCCGAGCGCCGCTGCCTCGTCGTCGCCGACGGCGAGCACGTCGAGCCGCCGGCATGCTGCGAGCAGGACGGCGAGGGTGACGACCGCGTAGGGCAGCAGGAGCAGGACGTCGTACCAGCCGGCGGTCGAGAGGTCTCCGAGAACCCAGGAGTAGACGTCGCGCAGCGTCTGGGTCTGGCGGAGCTGGAGGTAGGTCTGGACGGCGGTGAGCATGCTCGAGATGGCGATCCCAGCGAGCAGGAGAGTGGCGGGGGATCGCTCGCCACGGCGGACGCCGAGGACATAGGTGAGCCCGACCGCCGCGAGTGCTCCGGCGAACGCGGCGAGCGGGACGAACGCGAGAGGTCCGGTGGCGCCCTCGGCGCCCGCGTCGATCGCGATGGTCGCGCCGAGCCCGGCTCCGGCGGCGACGCCGAGCAGGTAGGGGTCGGCGAGGGGGTTGCGGAACACGCCCTGGTAGGCGCCGCCGGCCGTGGCGAGCGTGCCGCCCACGAGCAGGCCGAGCGCGACGCGAGGCGCGCGTATCTGCCAGACGACAGCGGCGTCGACCCCGGACAGGCCCGTAGCGAGATGCAGGCCGGTGAGCCGGTCGAGCACCTCCGCGACGGCCCCCGGCGGGCTGATCGGTATCGGGCCGATCACGAGACCGAGGACGACGGCCGCCACGAGAGCGGCAGTGGCGCCGACCACCACAGCAGGTCGGGCAGGCCGCCGGCCAGGCGGCCACCGAGGCCTCACCGTCTGTCCGTCAGCTCGCCTTGGCCGCCGGCACCTTGTCGACGGCGTCGACGACCGCTCGTAGGAGGTCGACGACGCGCGGGCCCCACCGCGAAGCGATGTCCTGGTCGAGCTCGACGACACGGTGGTCCCGGACGGCCGCGAGCGACGACCAGCCAGGGCGGGCCGCGATCGACGAGAGCGACGACCCGTCGGCGACGAAGACGAACGTCGGATTGTCCCGCACGACGACCTCCGAGGAGAACTCGGGATAGTCGCTGCCAGCGACGGAGGCACCGGCGATGTTGCGCAGACCGGCGAGCTTCAGCACCGAGCCGATGAACGTGTCCGTCGTCGCCGTGTAGAGCGGGCCGTAGCCGATCTCGTAGAAGTAGGTGAGAGGGCGGCTGCGGGGGCGTACGGACGCGACGACGGACGCGATCTGCCGGCGCATGGACGAGATCTCGCGCTGGGCTCCGAGCACCTGCCCGGTGACGCGTCCGAGGGTCGCGATCTCGCCGTAGGTCTGCGCGAGGTCGGATGCGGCCGGGACGTAGAGCGTCGGGATCCCGAGGAGGCGCAGGGACGCGACGAGGTCGGGCGGGGTGGGGTTGTACGAGACGACGACGAGGTCGGGTCGGTAGCGGGCGATCGCCTCGACGTTCGGCGTATACCCAGAGAGCGTCGTGCGCGGCACGCCGGCCGGGTAGTTCGAGTCGTTGTCGACCGCTACGACCTGGTGGCCCGCGCCGATGGCGAAGAGCATCTCGGTCGTCGTGGGCGACAGCGACACGATGCGATCGGGCCTGGACGCGACGCGCACCGGGCCGTAGCGAGTCGGGACGGTGACGGGGAAGCCCCCGTTCGCCGCAGGCACCTGCGCGGACGGGCCGCCGGCGCCACGCGGGCGGGACTGCGCGCCTGCGCCCGCGCCGACAGCGCCTGTCGAGGCGAGCACCGCTGCTGCGAGTGCGGCCGACCGAAGGAACATGTGGCGACGAGACATCCGGGTCCTCTCTCCGTCCGAGTGGGTGACGTCGACGGAGAGGACGCGACAGGCTCCCGACCGCACGAGCTGCCCTTCCTCGAGAGCTCTCTTTCGTGCACCGACAGTCAGGCGATCTGGCTCGGCCGTGTGGCCTTACAGCTGCGGGACAGCGCCGGACTCGCACCGGACTTCGCTGACTCGTCGGTCGGTGCCACCCTACACGCGACGGCGGCTCCGGCGGTCGAGCAGGACGAAGGCACCGAGCGCTGTGGCGAGGTAGGCGAGATAGGCACCGAGCTGCAGGGGGGTGGGCTGCTGCGCGTAGCCGAACAGGCTGTGGAAGACGTCGCCCAACGACGAGGCCTCGGTCAGCCAGTGCGCGGTGTCCCACAGTGGGTGGTCGCCGAGATGCACCCAGCCGAGCTGTTGGAGGTTCTCCACGGTGTCGGCGACGAGCCCCGCGGCGAACACCATGAGGATGCCGCCGATCCATGCGAAGAACGCCCCGAGGTTGATCTTGCGACCGAGGCGGTAGATGGCGAAGGCCATGACGAGCGCGACGAGGAGCCCCAGCGCGCCACCGGCGAGGACGCCGCGCGTGCCGGTGGCGAAGACGATCGCGAGGGTGAACACCGCCGTCTCGAGCCCTTCGCGGCCGACGGCCTGGAACGCGAGCAGCCCGAGCCCGAGTCGCTCGCCCCGGCCCACGGCGGCCTCGGCGCGCGTGCGCAGCTCGGACCCGACAGAGCGCGCGTGGGAGCGCATCCAGAACGTCATGTACGTGAGCACCACGGCTGCGACGACGAAGGTGCAGGTCTCGAAGATCGTCTGGACGCGCGAGCCCGCGTAGGCGCGGATAGTGAGGTACGCCGCCACCCCGCCCGCCGTCGCGAGGACGAGGGCTGCCGCGACGCCGACAAGCACGTCACGAAAGTGCTGACGCTGGCCGATCCTGTCGAGGTAGGCGAGCAGGATGGAGACGATCATGCTCGCCTCGATGCCTTCCCTCAAGAAGATCACGAATGTTGCGACCATCTCGACCGCCTCGGCTCGTCGGACGGCGCAGCGCCGGTGGAGCCGGACGGCGAGCGCTATCAGGGGTGCTTGACCAAGTATATCAAGTCACCCTGATAGACTGCGCGCGAAGGACCGAACGGTCGAGACCAGACGCCGGTCGTCAGGTGTGGCTTCGCGCGATGTGCTCCCTGACGACCTCGCCGACGAGTGCTGCTGCCTCGCCCACGGCCCGTTCGATGCCGAAGAGGTCGGTGAGGCTGGCTACCTCGACGAGGTCTTGTGCCACACCGGTCGCCGATGCGATCTCGCCGGGCCCGATGCCGTCGACCGCACCGGCGACGACGAGGGCGGGCGCGCGCCCGTCGAGGAGCCGCAGGACGCCGCTCACGACCTTGCCCGACAGCGACGTCGCGTCGAGGCGCCCCTCGCCCGTCACGACGAGGTCCGCCGCGGCGAGGTGGCGCTCGAGCCCGGTGAGCTGCGCGACGAGACCGAAGCCCGAGACGATCTCGGCGCCGAGCGCTGCGAGCCCTCCGGCAAGGCCGCCCGCGGCGCCTGCGCCGGCGAGCTCGGTGACGTCGACGCCATAGCGCTCCAGGTAGTGGGCTGCGAGCTCGCCAAGGCGGTCGGTCAGCTCGGCGACCTGGTCCGGGCTCGCCCCCTTCTGCGGTCCGAAGACCCGTGCCGCGTCGAGGAAGCGCGTCTCGACGTCGCACGCGACGAGCAGCCGAGCGTTGCCGAGGTGGGACCGGTCCCGGAGGATCTCGAGCGCCCCTGCACCACCGTCGGTGGTCGCCGAGCCGCCGCAGCCGACGACGACGCGTCGCGCGCCGGCCCGGATCGCGGCGGCGACGAGCTCGCCGGTGCCGCGTGTCGTGGCTCGGAGCGGATCGTTCGCCGACGCGTCGCCGACGAGCTGCATGCCCGACGCCCGCGCCATCTCGACGACGCCCGTCGGCCCGTCCTCGCCGGGGACGAGCCGCCACTCGGCGGCGACGGGTGCGCCGAGCGGGCCCTCGACGACCTCGACCCGGCGCTCGCCTCCGACGGCCTCGAGCAGGCCTTCACCACCGTCGGCGAGAGGTAGCCGAACGGCGCCCCATCCCGCACGCTCGGCGGCGAGCGCGGCGGCATCGGCGATCTCGGGAGCGGTCGCCGTGCCGCGGAACTTGTCAGGCGCTGCGACGAGGAGTGGCACGAACCGGCTCGCTCAGCGCCCGGCACCGGAGGCCGTGCTCGACGCCCCGACCCCAGCCCAGCCGGCGGGGCCGCCGGCGACCACGATGACGTCGAGCCGGCGTGGGCCGTGGACGCCCTCGACCCGGTCCAGCTCGATATCGCTCGTCGCGGAAGGCCCCGAGATGAAGGTCTGCGGGGCGCTCGGCCGCAGCAGGGCCAGAGCATCGGGAACCGTCCCGACGACCTGGTCGGCGAGCACGACGACGACCAGGTGGTCGGGCACGAGCGAGCAGATCCGGCGACCCTGACCCGTGCCCCCGTCGAGGACGATCGTCCCGGTCTCCGCGATGGCGACGGCGCACGCGGTCACGGTGGCGTCGACGCGGTCGAGCTCGACCGGACCGAGATGAGACGCGTCGCTCACGACGGCGATCGTCGTGTGGTCGACCTCGCGGAGCCAGACCGACGGCAGGTCCGACGGGACGACGACGCTGCGCGCTCCGCTTTGGGCAAGGGCCGCGGCGACTGCACCCGGCAGGTCGTCGGGAGTCACCTGCACGACGTGAGCCTTGTAGTCCTCGAGGCGGCTCGTGAAGAGTGCGACGGGGGACTCGATGACGCGTTCGCCACGACCGAGGTAGGCGCGCCGGATACCGACGGGCGGATCGGCGTGCTCGGTCTCGAGCGCGGCGCGGATCGACTCGAGCACCGCGGACCGTGCGCCGTCTGGGGTGGGCGCTTCCACGCGAGCGCCGACGGAACGTGCGGCGGCACCCGAATCGGTGCCAGGCGCGACCGGGCCGCGCCTCTTCTCCCGACCGGCCAACTCACTACCGGCCCGTCCTCGAGGACGCGGGACGAGTGCCGTCGCGAGGGCACGTCGCGCCGAGCCGTCGGCGGGCGGCCGCCCGCGACCCTGCGGTGTCCCGGGAGCGTCGCGGTGGTCGTCGAGCCACCAGTCGCGAAACGACCGCACGGCGGGCAGCGGCGCGTCCCGGGCCTCGGTCCACCCGCCGAGGGCGCCCGGAAGGCGCGTGACCCGACCGCGGCGGGCGAGCGCCCGTCCGAGCAGCGCACCGACCCGCTCGAGACGCCCGAGGCGGGTGGCATCCTCGAGGACGTAGCCTGCGACCGCCATCGCCGCGCTCTCGAGCGTAGGACCCTCTGCCCGCTTCGCGTCGACGACCTCGCCGCGCAGGTGGACGAGGAGCCGCGGGATGTCGATGCGTACCGGGCAGACCGCGAAGCACGCTCCGCACAACGTGGACGCGAACGGGAGCGACGCGGCGACGGGATCGCTCGCGACGTGGTCGAGCTGAGGTGTCAGCACCGCGCCGATCGGACCGGGGTAGACGGAGCCGTACGCGTGCCCGCCGACGCGCTCGTAGACAGGGCA
>JAJZCK010000096.1 GCA_021846125.1 Actinomycetes bacterium
GGGGGGGGGGGGGCGGGGCGGGCGGCATGTTCGCACTGGTAGCTTCTCCCTGTCGTCTCACCGGTGCACCTTTAGCGTCGACGCCTCGTGGCGGCACGCGACGCAGCGCTAACGAAGCGAGGAGCCGAGCATTGCGAATAGTCGACATCTTCGAGGCGCGGCTGCCGATCAGCTCCACGATCCGCAACGCGTGGATCGACTTCACGACCATGGACTGCTCGATCGTCGCCGTCGTCTCCGACGTCGTGCGCGACGGCAGGCCGGTGGTCGGCTACGGCTTCAACTCGAACGGTCGGTACAGCCAGGGTGACATCATCCGGCGCCGCCTCGTGCCGCGCCTTCTCGCCGCCCCGCCGGCTGACCTGCTCGCCGACGACGGCGAGAGCCTCGACCCCTCGCGCGCGTGGGCGGCGATGATGGCCAACGAGAAGCCCGGTGGTCACGGCGAGCGGTCGGTCGCCGTCGGCGTGGTCGACATGGCGCTCTTCGACCTCGTCGCGAAGATCGCCGACATGCCCTTGTGGCAATGGCTCTCCGAGCACTACGGCGACGGGCTCGCCGACGATGACGTGGCCGTGTACGCGGCGGGCGGCTACTACGAGCCGGGCAAGGGGATCCGGGGACTCGAGGACGAGATGCGTGGCTTCCTCGACGCGGGCTACACACGGGTGAAGATGAAGATCGGCGGTGCCGAGATCGCCGACGACCTCGCGCGGGTGGAGGCGGTCCTCGCGGTAGTCGGCTCAGGCGCGAGCCTCGCGGTCGACGCGAACGGCCGGTTCGACCTAGAGACCGCCCTCGCGTACGCCCGAGCCCTCGAGCCCTACGGGCTCGCCTGGTACGAAGAGCCATCCGACCCGCTCGACTACCTCACCCATTCGCTCGTGACCTCGGCCTACGACGGTCCGATCGCGACGGGCGAGAACTTGTTCTCGTCGCAGGACGCGAGGAACCTCGTCCGCTACGGCGGGGTCCGACCGGACCGGGACATCTTGCAGTTCGACCCGGCACTCAGCTACGGCCTCGTCGAGTACCTGCGGACCCTGGCGATGCTCGATTCGCACGGTTGGTCGAGGCGCTCGTGCATCCCTCACGGCGGCCACCAGTTCGCCCTGCACGTCGCGGCGGCGCTGAAGCTCGGCGGCAACGAGTCCTATCCCGGCGAGTTCTACCCTGCCGGAGGCTTCTCCGACGGAGCGGTCGTCGAGCAAGGACGACTTGCCCTCCCGACATCTCCGGGCATCGGCCTCGAGGAAAAGGCCGCTCTCTACTCGGCGCTGCGCGCGCTCCACCGATAGCACGCCCTCGCCGGCGGCGGTTCGGCACCGCCGGCGAGGGCGTCCCTAGGCCCCTCAGCGGGCCGACGGTCCGAAGTCCGCCCGGTAGTAGTCGACTATCGACCCACCAGGTGGCGAGACGGCGTCGAGGCGGGCGCAGTCCTCTCCCGTGATCTCCACCGCGATCGAGCCGAGATTGTCCTCGAGCTGGGCCATCGTGCGCGGGCCGATGATCGGGCTCGTGACCCCTGGCTGCGCCGCGCACCACGCGACGGCGAGCTGCGACGGCGTGCAACCTTTCTCCGTGGCGATCGCCTCGACGACGTCCAGCACTGCGAAGGCGGCTTCGCCGTACTCGCGGGTCCCACCCTGCTGGCGGGCGAGACGGGAGTCGTCCGGATGCTGCTCCCCCCGCCGGTACTTGCCCGTGAGGAAGCCACTCGCGAGCGGCGACCACGGGATGAGCGCGAGACCGTACGTCTGCGCGACCGGGACGAGCTCCCTCTCGATGCGGCGGTCGAGGAGATGGTAGGGCGGTTGCTCGCAGACGACGCGGTTGCAGCCGAGCTCCTTTGCGACGTAGAGGGACTCTACGATCTGCCACGCGGCGAACGTCGAGAAGCCGATGTAGCGGATCTTCCCCGCGTGGACGAGATCGTCGAGCGCACGCAGCGTCTCGTCGATCGGCACGGCAGGGCTCGGGCGGTGTACCTGGTAGAGGTCGATCCAGTCGGTGCCGAGCCGACGCAGCGACGCGTCGCACTGCGCAGCGATGTGCCGGCGACTGTTGCCGGCGGCATTCGGGTCGTCGTCGTCCATGCGCCCGTGGACCTTGCTCGCGAGCACGACCCGATCGCGCCTTGCGTTGGCTCCGAGGGCCGCGCCCACGACTTCCTCGCTGCGCCCCCGGCTGTAGACGTTGGCTGTGTCGACGAAGTTGACCCCGGCGTCGAGCGCGGCATCGATGATCGGTATCGACGCCGCCTCGTCGGTCGGGCCACCGAACATCATGGCGCCGAGGCAGAGCTCGCTCACCTGCACACCGGTTCGCCCGAGCTGTCGGTACTCCATGTCACGTTCCTCTCTGTCCGGTGCGGGCCCGCCCTGCGCGGGCCCGCCGTGCGCCGATAGGTGGCTCGGTGCCGCCGTGCGGGCTGCGCTCCCGCGACGCGGACGCTATCGCCGAGAGCGTCGCGGTCGGCGTGATCGCGTCCGGGTCGACGACCACGTCGACGACCGCCGGACCCGGCGCGCCGACAGCCGCGACGAGCGCCTCGCGGAGCGATGCGGAGTCCGTCGCCGTGAAGCCAGCCGCTCCGAGGCTCCGCGCGTGCGCGGCAATGTCGACAGGACCGATGTCGACGCCCCACGTGGTACCGAACGTTCGCGCTTGGTGCATGGCGATCGTGCCGTAGAGACCGTTGCGGACGGCCAGCACGACGACCTTCGCTCCGTAGCGCACAGCCGTCTCGACCTCCTGGCCCGTCATGAGATAGCCCCCGTCGCCGACCACGGCGACCGCGAGCTGACCGGGACGGACGAGACCGGCGGCGACCGCCGCAGGCACCGCGTACCCCATCGCACCACTCGTCGGCGCGAGCTGGGTGTGCGGGAAGCGGAAGCGCCAGAACCGGTGGAGGGCGATCGAGAAGTTGCCGGCGTCGCTCGTCACGATCGCGTCCGCGGGGACGACCTCGGTCATCGCCTCGACGACCGAGGTCGGGTCGAGCGGCGCGCCGGCGCGACCTGCGGGGACCGTCGAGTCCTCGAGATAGGCGCGGTGGGCACCTGCCCATCGATCGGACCCGAGGGGAGCAGCGCGACCCGCGAGCAACGCCGCGACGACCGCGCCGACGTCGGCCGGGACCGCCAGGTCCGACTGCCGACCCGGCCCGACGTGTCCCGTCGTGCTCCCAGGGTCCACGGACGCGGCGCGATCCGCGTCGGGGTCGACGTGGACGAGGTACGACCGATCGGACGGCAGCGAGAAGCGCTGCGTCGTCACCTCGCCGAGCCGGCAGCCGAGAGCGAGGACGAGGTCCGCCGAGCGCAGTGCGACGACGGTCTCCTGTGCGGGAGCGAGAGTCAGGTGCCCGAGGTAGGCCGGATGGTCGTTTGGAAAATGGTCCTGCCGCCGGAATGCGCTGTACACACCTATCCCGTACCGCTCGGCCAGCGCGACGAGCGCGGCCGACAACCCGGAGGTGCGCCCGCCGACGACCATGACGGGCGCGGCCGCGCTCTCGAGGAGACCGCGCAGCCGCGCGACGAGATCCGGGGCAGGCTCCCTCGCAGCAGCGGGGCAGTCCGGAGCTGCCGTGCCGGCGTCGACCCCACCGGTGGTCTCGAGCTCTTCGTTCGCGACGCGGCCGCCCGGGCCCACCTCCTCGGCGAGGACGTCGCCTGGCAGTACGAGCAGGACGGGCCCGGGACGTCCGGACGTCGCGGCTGCAAAGGCTCGGCGCGCGAGACCGGCGACGTCGCCGGACCGGGACAAGGTAGCGCTCCACTTCGTGATCGGCCGGTAGAACGCTGCGAGGTCGATCTCCTGGAAGGCGAGCCCCGCCCCGTAGAGGTGGGAGTCGACCTGACCGACGAGGACGACCATCGGCGTCGAGTCGTGGAACGCCGTGTGCACGCCGATCGCGAGGTTCGCGGCGCCAGGTGCGCGCGTCGCCGCCGCCACGGCGGGCATGCCGGTGAGCTTCGCATCCGCGTCGGCCATGAACGCCGCGCCGGACTCGTGACGCGTCGACACGAGCGTCGTCGAGGGGTTGCGCCTCGTCGCCTCGAGCACGTCGAGGAAGCTCTCGCCGGGAACCGTGTAGTAGTGCCGAGCACCGAGCTCGGCCAGGGTGTCCACGACGACCTGGCCGGCAGTCGCCCGCATCGAGGTCACCTCAGGCCCGGTCGAGAGCCGCACGGAGCCACGCGAACGCGGCCTCCTGCATCGAGACGTCGAAGCAGTGCGGGCCGTCGTAGTGCTGCGCCTCGTAGCCACCTGCGTTGCCGGTGCCGGCGTAGACCGCCGCGATCCTCCGGTGCGCGTCGCGCATCCCTTCTGCCGAGAAGAGCCGGTCGCCGCGCTGGTACTGCACGAGGAGCGGCGAGCTGGGCCGGCAGGCGACGAGGTCCGGCCAGTCGCCGCAAGTAGGCCAGCGCTCTGGGTACAGCATCCACGTGTGGCTAGCGACGTGCCGGTCGAGCATGCCCTCGTAGGTCGACATCATCGCCACCACGACGGTCGCCGCGACGTCGCTCGTCGCCTGCAGCATCGCTGCCCGGATCCCACCGCCCGAGAGGCCGATGCATCCGATGCGCCCGGTGGCGACCTCCGGCCGGGACCCGAGATATGCGAGCGCGGTTCGGTCCTCGTGCGCGACGACGGCGGCGAACGTCGTGCCGAGGAGCCGGCAGTACTTCTCCACGACGTGCTCGTGGACCGACGCGGCGGCGTTGTAGCGCGCGACCTCGTCTGCGCGAGCCGAGCCAGCGGGCGCGCCGGCGAGCACGAACCGCCGGCTTCCCCACGTGAAGACGTCGTGGACGAGCACGACGACACCCTGGCGTGCCAGCGCGTTCGCATAGGCACGGCCACCGTAGAGCTCGCGGCGGACAGGGTCGAGCACGGGGTCGTGACCGGCGGGTCCGTCTGCGACCTTCTCTTTGCCATAGTACGTGAACCCTCCGTGGCAGTGCAGCGCGACGACACCTGGCCACGGTCCGTCGCCGCTGCTCGGCCAAAGGACGTAGGCCTCCGTGCGCGGTCCGTACCCGAGGTCCCAGGTGACCAGCTCGCCCGAGACCCCCGCTTCGTCGTCGCGCCACGACGCTTCCACTCGCGCACCGAGTGGTCGCGTCTCGCCGTCCACGGGACCGAGGATGTCGCAGGCGAGGGCTCGAAGCTCCTCGGGTCGCCGGGGCGTCTCGTCCATCCAGCCGGGCCGCCGGCTCTCGTCGCGCCGCACCCGGTCGACCCAGTCGCTGTAGGGACCGAGGTCCTCGTAGGACACTGCACCGCCCGTGGAGCGCGCGCCGGTCACGAGGACGCCGAGCGAAGCACTGCCCCGCGCGAGACGTGCGCGTCTGCGGTCGCTCCGAGATGTGCCACGACGAGCTGGAAGCACGCTGCGGTCGCGAGGACGCCCAGCACGGCGTGGGTGGCCGGCAGCACCTCCAGAAGGACGAAGAGGAGCCCGACTGCGAGGAGCCGCCCTACGTTCGCTGCTATCTCTCGGGACAAGATGTAGCCACCACGGTGCTCGCGGCCCTCGGGATCGCCGTCGATCGCCTCGAGGACGATGCTCGACAGCGGGACCATGAGGCCGGGGTAGATGAACCCGCTCACGAGACCGTAGACGAGGAGCATCTCGAGGTCGGCACGCAGGAACAGAAGGACTGTCGCCGCGAGGAACCCGAGGGCACCCGTCCACATCGCCACGGCGCGCCGCTCCGGCGCGACCCGCCCGGCGACGATCGAGGTCGCGACCCCCGCGAGAGACGCGACCGCTGCGAACTCGCCCTGCGCCTCGGAGCTGTGCGTCGCCGCCGCCACGAGCACGATCAGCCCGATGCTCCCTGCTGCCTGCTTGTAGCCACGCAGCGCGAGCGCCACCCACATCCGCCCCCATCCGGCCCGGGCGAGCGGAAACGCAAGCGCGCGGCGGACGGAGACTCCCCCGACGCCACGGACGCCACCGAGCCCACGGGCCGCGAGGAACGCGGCGACGTAGCTGACGAGGGCTATGGAGAAGACGGTCGCGTATCCGCGCTCGCCTCCGACACGCGCTATGACGAAGCCAGCGGTGAGCGGCATGACGACGTTGAGCACGCTCACGATCGCGAAGCTCAGACCGTAGTAGCGGCCTCGCTCCCCGGGACGCAGCACGTCGTAGACCAGGGTGTTGTTCCCGAACCAGTATGTCCCGGCGGCCGCCCCGTTGAACAGTCCGAGCGGGAGGGCCAGAGGGCTCGCCCGGTGGCCGAGCAGGATGAGCAGGCAGAAGAACGACGCCGTGAGAGTGAGGCCCACCCGGAACAGCCGGCGCGGCGGGGTGTCGGGGAAATGGTGCATGACGAGCATCGACATGCAGATGAGGCCGGCGTAGCGTCCCACCGCGTACAGGGCCATCTTCGCGATGCTGCCACTCGTGACATAGAAGAACAACGAAACGAAGACGTTCGACGTCGCGAGGCCGACGTTGACGAGCCCGCCGCTCCCGAGCAGGCGCCGCGCCGGGGGCCGGAGTCGGGCGGATGCCGGCGGAGCACCGGGGCCGGCCGGCTCCCGTTCGGGCGCCGGCGTGGCGTCGAGGTCGCTCACCGACGCGCACCCTCGCCGAGCGCGCCACCCGTGCCGCACCCGCCCCGGCGACGGACAAAGCTCGCGTCGAGATCCGTGAGCCGCGCCACCCCGCACAGCCCCATCGCCGTGCGCAGCTCCCCCGCAAGTATCTCGATCGCCGTCGAGACCCCGGCCTCTCCCGCCGCGGCGAGCCCGTAGACGTGCGCCCGGCCGACGAGGCAAGCACGCGCCCCGAGAGCGAGCGCCGTCAAGATGTCCGTGCCGCGGCGGATCCCGCCGTCGAAAAGGACCTCCGCAGCGCCGCCGAGGGCGTCCACGACGCCCGGGAGCGCGTCGATGGCGGCGGGGACGTGGTCGAGCTGGCGGCCGCCGTGGTTGGACACGACGACCGCGTCGGCTCCGATGCCCGCGGCGCGCACCGCGTCCTCGGGCGCGAGGATCCCCTTCACCGCGAGCGGGCCCTTCCACGCGTCTCGGATCCAGGCGAGGTCGTCCCATGTCGTGAGACCCTCGAAGCTCCGTGCCATCGCGTTCATACCGGCCCCGGGTGGGGACCCGAGCGGCGCGAGGTTCGCGAACCTGATCACGTCGGTCGTGAGGAAGCTCCACGCCCAACGCGGGTGCAACGCACCGTCGAGCACGCTCCCGAGGCTGAGTGCAGGAGTCGGCAGTGTGATCCCGGCACGCAGCTCCCGCTCGCGCTTCGAGCGCAGGGTGGTGTCGACCGTCACCACGAGGGCTCGATAGCCCGACGCCCGCGCCCGCTCCACGAGCTCTGCGCAGAGCTTCCGGTCCTTCCATACGTAAAGCTGGTACCAGAGCGGGCCCTCGGACTCGGCAGCGACCCGCTCGATGGAGACGGTACCCGAAGACGAGAGCGAGAACGCGACCCCCGCGCGAGCAGCGGCCCGGGCGCTCGCGAGCTCGCCCTCGTGGTGGAACAGACGTGGCGAGCCGATCGGGGCGAGCGCGAACGGCAGCTGCATAGGCGTGCCGAGCACGGTCGTCTCGAGGTCGACCTTGCTCACGTCGCGCAGCACGCGAGGGTGGAGCTCGATCTCGTCGAACGCGGCAAGGTTCCGGCGGAGCGACACCTCGCCCTCGCCACCGCCCTCGAGGTAGCCCATCACCCCCTTCGGGAGCCGGCGGCGGGCGATGCGGGCAAGGTCGTCGACCGAGAGGACACGGGCGAGCCTCCGGTCGCCGTAGCGGGCAGGTGGCCGCGCGACCCTGACGAGCTCCCGGATCTCCCCGAGCCTCATGGCTGCGGAGTGCTCATGGCTGCGGAGTGCTCATGGCTGCGGAGTGCTCATGGCCTCAATGAACCGGCGCCGCGATCTCCTGGAGCTCGACCGAGTTCCCGGACGGGTCGCGAAGGAACGCCTGACGGGCTGCTCCGACAGGCACGGGGTCGGAGACGTCGACGCCCCGCGCACGCAGCTCGGCGACAGTCGCTTCGAGGTCGCCGACCCCGATCGCGAAGTGCTGGCCGAGGTAGTCGGGTACGGGCTTGTCGATGAGGTGCACCTGCTGCGGACCTACGTCGAGCCAGGCGCCACCGAAGGAGAAGGCCGGCCGGTCCTCGCGCACCTGGAGGCCGAGGACATCGCGGTAGAAGGCGACAGCCTCGCCTACGTTGCAAACATTGATAGAAACATGATGGAGCCCCAGCGCCTTCATAGTGGGAGTATGCCACAATGCGGGAGGGAAGTTCCGGTCCGCCATCGGCGGCACCGGGCACGATCGGGCTCTGCCCGGAGGGGCGACGAGATGGCGCGCTTCGCAGTGGTCGGCTCTGGCTGGCGGTCGGAGTTCTTCGTGCGCATCGCCGACGCGCTGCCCGACCGGTTCGACCTCGCAGGTGTCGTGACGCGGGACGCGGCACGAGGGCACGAGCTGCAAGACAGATGGCACACGCGTGCATTCAGCTCCCTGGACGAGATGAGCGAGAGCGTCCGGCCGGACTTTGTGGTGGTCTCCGTGCCGTCGACCGCCGCAGTCGGCTACCTCCGGCAGTGCGCCGCCAAGGGACTGCCGGCGCTGTGCGAGACCCCGCCGGCACACGACCTCGGAGGCCTGCTCGAGGTCACCGGTCTCGCGCGCTCCGGAGCACGGCTACAGGTGGCGGAGCAGTATCCGTTCCAGCCGCTGCACGCAGCGCGCCTCGCTCTCACCGACGCCGGGGCGATCGGCGAGGTGTCGATGGCATCGGTCTCGTTCTCGCACGGATACCACGCGTTCAGCGTGATGCGACGTCATCTCGGCGTCACGGGCGAGGTCGCCCGGATCCGTGCCAGCGTGCTGCGCTCGGAGGTCGAGACCGGTGGGACGCGCGCCGGGCCGCGGACCGAGGTGACGACGACCGAGGAAGTACGCACCGTCGCGCTCGTGGAGGTCGGTGGCAAGCTCGGCCTCTACGACTTCGGCGAGAACCAGCACCGCTCCTATGTGCGACTGCAGCGCGTCGACGTCCGCGGATCGCGCGGCGAGATCGCCGAGGACCAGGTCCGCCTCGTCCGCGGCCTCGACGAGAGCGTGACGATCTCCCTGAGGCGCGAGATGGGTGGCCAGGAGGGCGACCTCACCGGGCACTACCTGAAGGGCATCTCCGGACCAGACGGCTGGATCTGGCGTAACCCGTTCCCGGGCGCACGCCTCGCGGACGACGAGATCGCGATCGCCCGGTGCATGGACCTCATGGCGTCCTACGCGGACGGCGGACCGCCGTTCTACGGCGTCGCGGACGCCGCGCAGGACCACTACCTCTACCTCGCCCTCCAGGAGGCGGCGGCCACGGGCGAGACCATCGTCACCTCCGTCCAGCCCTGGGCGGACGCGATGCTCCACGCGGGCGCATGAGCGCGACCCGCGTCAGCTGGCGGCGACGAACGCGGCGATCTCGTCGATGGCCGCGTCCGCGCACGCCGTCACGGCGCCAAGGCCGAGAAAGCCGTGGATCATGCCGGGCCAGACGTGCGTGCGGACCTCGACTCCGGCTCGCCTCAGGCGCTCCGCGTACTCGAGGCCCTCGTCGCGCATGATGTCGCACTCGGCCAGGACGACGAGCGCGGGAGGCAGGCCCGCCAGGTCGGCTTCGCGCAATGGCGCCACCTCGGGATCGTCCTCGAAGCCCTGAGGGACGTACTGATCCCAGAACCATGCCATCTTCGCCCGAGTGAGACCGAAGCCGGTGGCGTGCTCGAGGGCCGACGCCGTCTCCAGCGCCGTGTCGAGGCAGGGGTGGACGAGGACCTGAGAGGCGGGCACCGGTCCGTTGTGCCGCCGTGCGCGCAGGCAGGCGGCGGCGGCCAGGTTGCCCCCTGCGCTCGTCCCGCCGATGCTCACGCGTGCCGGGTCGATCCCGAGGTCGGTCGCGAGCTCGGACACGAAGAGCAGTGCCTGCTCGACGTCGTCGAGGGCCGCCGGATAGACGTGCTCCGGTGCGAGTCGGTAGGCCACCGAGACGACGACAGCCGGCGCACGGTCGGCGATCGAGCGGCACACGTGGTCGACCGCGTCCACGCTCCCGGTGACGAACCCGCCTCCGTGGACCCAGACCACGGCGGGAAGTGGCGGGCCGACGTGGACGCCCGGCCGCGGGTCGTAGCAGCGCACCGCCACGCCGCCCGCGTCGAGGTCCTCGACGTGGGCGACAGGGAGCACGGCGCGTCCGGCTCCCGCCGGCGAGATCGGCGACGGGGTGCGCGCCTCGGCCGCGTCG
>JAJZCK010000097.1 GCA_021846125.1 Actinomycetes bacterium
AGCAGTACCACCGACTCTTCTCGCTCGTCACGAGCTGGAAGCCCGAGGTGGTCGTCCACTTCGCCGAGCAGCGTGCGGCGCCGTACTCGATGAAGAGCTCGTGGCACAAGCGCTACACGGTCTCGAACAACCTGAACGCGACGAACAACCTGCTCGCCGCCGTCGTCGAATCGCAGCTGGACGTCGCTATCGTCCACCTCGGGACGATGGGCGTCTACGGCTACGGCACCGCCGGGATGAAGATCCCGGAGGGCTACCTGCGCGTGAAGCTCGAGACCGACGCAGGCGAGACGATCGAGCAGGAGATCCTCTACCCACCCAACCCCGGCTCGATCTACCACATGACGAAGACGCAGGACCAGTTGCTCTTCGCCTACTACGCGAAGAACGACCGGCTGCGGATCACCGACCTGCACCAGGGGATCGTCTGGGGAACCCAGACCGAGCAGACCAAGCTGGACGATCGCCTCATCAACCGGTTCGACTACGACGGCGACTACGGCACCGTCCTCAACCGCTTCCTCATGCAGGCGGCAGTGGACTACCCGCTCACCGTGCACGGCACTGGCGGCCAGACGCGCGCGTTCATCAACATCCAGGACACGGTGCGCTGCATCGAGCTCGCGATCGCCACCCCGCCCGAGCGCGGGCAGCGGGTGCGGATACTCAACCAGATGACGGAGACGCACCGGGTCCGCGACCTCGCGGCACTCGTGTCGAAGCTCACCGGCGCACCGGTCGACCATGTCCCGAACCCGCGCAACGAGGACGCCGAGAACGAGCTCTACGTAGAGAACCGCCAGCTCCTCGGCCTCGGTCTCGACCCGATCACCCTCGAGGACGGGCTGCTCCAAGAGATCACCGAGATCGCCCACAAGTACGCGTACCGATGCGACCTCGAGAAGATCCCCTGCCGCTCGCTCTGGCGTCGCCCGACGGCGGAGTGACGACGTCCGCCGCAACGGCGGACGGGCCTGAGCGGACCGGACCCCGTAGTGGGCGCCCCCTTCGTCAGGGTGCGCGTTCGTCGGGCAGCTGTCGACCAGGCCCGCTCCGCCCTGGCGTGGTCTGCGTTCCGCCGGCTCGCGGGCGCTGGTGCGAGCTACGCGGACCGGAGACGATCTCGTCGGTGAGCCTCCGGTAGCTCGTCAGCCTCTCGGGGTCGAGCTTGCCGGCCGCCACGGCGGCCAGCACGGCACAGTCCGGCTCGCTCTCGTGGGCGCAGTCGGCGAAGCGGCACCGCCCCGCCAGCTCGTCGACGTCGGCGAACGCCGTGGCGACGGCTGCGTCGCTCGCGTCGGTGGCGAGGGTGCGCAGCCCGGGCATGTCGACGAGCGAGCCTCCTGACGGCACGGGGACGAGCTGGCGGGAGCTCGTGGTGTGCCGCCCGCGCCCGTCCGCGCGGACGTCCCCGACGGCGAGACGCTCCTCTCCGAGCAAGGCGTTGGCAAGGGTCGACTTGCCGGCACCAGACGGGCCGAGGAGGACGGCAGTCACCGGGGCGACGAGGATCCGCCTGATCGCCTCGAGTCCCTTGCCAGTCGGAGCGCACGTCGCGACGACCTCCACCTGACCGATCCGCTCGGCGAGCTTCGCCGCGGCAACCGCGGGGGCGAGGTCGAGCTTGGTGAGCACGACCACCGGTCGGGCACCACTGTCCCAGGCGACGGCGACCTCGCGCTCGACCCGCGCGAGCGAGAGACGGTCGGCGGGCACGACGACGAGCACCACGTCGACGTTGGCGGCGAGCACTTGACGGCGGCCCCCGGGCCCGAGACGCTCGAGTGCCGACCAGCGGGGAAGCACCCCACGGAGGCGGAGCGCTCCGGCCGAGCCGCCCACGGTGCCGCTCGGACGGTCCACCGTGCCGCTCGGACGGTCCACCGTGCCGCTCGGACGGTCCACCGTGCCGCTCGGACGGTCCACCGTGCGGCTCGGGGCTTGCTCCAGCGCGATCCAGTCACCCACCGCCACGCCGAACAGCGGGAGCACCCGGAGGCCCGCCGGCTCGACGACGTTGCACGACCGGCGCTCCACACCGACCACACGCGCCGGCACCGTCGCGGGGGGGAGCGCCGCGAACAGCGCCGCGACGCGAGCCGACCATCCGACCGGTCCGAGCGGATGACCTGGCGCCCCGGGCAGCACGCGGTCCGAGCGGTCCCCGGGGCGATCGTCCGCCTGACCCGCCCCTACCGGTAGTCGCGCGGGATCTGGTAGACGCCCTCGGTCCCCTGGTCGGCGTCCGCGGCCATGGCCGAGACGAGGTCGACCTGGTCGAGGGCGACCGGCTCGAGCTCCGCCTTCACGTAGCCCGGGTACTCCTCGGCTGCGATCGTCGTGTAACCACCGTCCGCCGTCCGTACGACGAGGTTGTGACGCTTGCGCTGGCCGGCCCCAGGGGTTGCACGCAGCTCCAGGCAGATCTTGTACGTGACGGGGAAGACGACGATCGGCACGACGATGCACAGGATCCGGAATGCCCAGAGCACGACGTTCAACGACAGCGAGAGGTAGTTCGCGAGCACGTCGGTCGCGCTCGCGCCGAACAGGACGAAGTAGAAGGCGAACACCGCCGCGCCGATCGCCGTCCGGAGCGGCTTGTCCCGCGGCCGCTCGAGCAGGTGGTGCTCGGCGGTGTCGCCGGACAGCTTGGCCTCGATGAACGGCCACGCGTAGATGAGGTTGAAGGTGAGGCCCGGTAGCAGGACCGCCGGGAAGAAGACGGTGGGGATCATGTGTCCCGGAAGGTTCAGTTCCCAGCTCGGCATGACGCGTAACGCTCCGTCGAGCCAGCCCATGTACCAGTCGGGCTGGACCGCGTAGCTCACCTTGTAGGCGTAGTACTGGCCGTACTGCCAGATGGGGTTGATCTGGACGATCGCCCCGAGCAGCGCCGTGACCCCCGTCGTCAAGAAGAAGAAGCCGCCCGCCTTGGCCGCGTAGGTCGGCCAGAGCGGCGAGCCGACGACGTTGTCGTCCCGCGCGCCCTTGCCGGGGAACTGCGCGTGCTTGTGCTTGACGAGCATCCCGAGATGGCCCGCGAGCAAGCCGATGATGAGCAACGGGAGGACGAGCACGTGGAGGATGAAGAACCTCGGGATGATCGCAGTCCCCGGGAAGCTCCCACCGAACAGGAAGTAGGCGAGGTACGTCCCGACGAAGGGGATGGACTCCATGATCGAGAAGGCGATCCGGATCCCTGTGCCTGAGATGAGGTCGTCGGGCAGCGAATAGCCGAGGAAGCCGTTGAAGATCGCCAGGATGAGCAACGTGGTGCCGAGCATCCAGTTCGCTTCTCGGGGCCGGCGGAACGCACCGGTGAAGAAGACGCGCAACATGTGGACGACGATCGCCCCGACGAAGATGTTCGCTGCCCAGTGGTGCATCTGGCGCATGAGCAGCCCGCCGCGCACCTGGAAGCTCAAGTTGACCGTCGAGTCGAACGCCGCGGAGACTGTCTGACCCCGGAGAGGGGCGTAAACGCCGTGGTAGACGACGGGCGTGCTCGACGGCACGAAGTAGAGCGTCAAGAACACGCCCGTGAGCATGAGCACGATGAACGAGTAGAGGGCGATCTCGCCGATCATGAACGACCAGTGGTCGGGGAAGATCTTGTCGAGCAGGTGGCGGCCCGAGCGTGAGAGCGCGACGCGGTCGTCGATCCAGCTGAAGAGCGAGTCGATCACTGCGGTCCCCCGTTCGACCCGCCCCGGTACCAGAACCCCGGACCGATCGGCTCGTCGTAGTCCGCCTGGGCGCGCAGGTATCCCTTCGAGTCGACGTAGAGCGGCAGCTGCGGGAGCGGCCGCGGCGCGGGCCCGAAGACCGGCATGGCGCCGGTACCGATGTCGAACAGCGACTGGTGGCAGGGGCAGAGCAGCTGCTGGGTGAGCTCCTCGTACAGCCCGACCGGACAGCCGGCGTGCGTGCAGACCTTCGAGAAGGCCAGGTAGCCGTGCGGGCCCCAGGTCTCGCGACCAGGCTCGGTGACGATGTCGCCCGTCTGCTGGACGCGGATGAGGACGGTCTGGGAGAAGGCGCCCCCGAGGTCGTCCGGCGGGAAGACCGTGATGATCCCCCCGATCTCGATGTCGTCGACCCGCACCGCTCGTCCCTCGATCGACGTGAGCTTCGCGCCCTTGCGCCATTTCGTGTGGTAAAGCGACTGCTCCTGGTTGGGCCGGGGACCGAGCGAGCGGATCAGCGGGAAGGCCAGGACGACGCCGAGCACCGCTCCCGCTGCACCCATCAGCTTGACGAGCACGCCGCGGCGCTCGACTGCGACCTTCCCCCGGGTGGCGAAGTCGGCGACGAACTCCTGCTTCTCCGCGGGCGTCGTCGCCATCTGCGGCCGGGGCTCCTCGAAGGGGCCCTGGGGCATGAGGTACTTGCCCCAGGCGACGAGGGCGAAGCCGAACGCGGAGAGTGCGACGCCGAGCGTGACGCCGAGCACCCAGCTCGACGCCGCCACCCAGAAGGCCGCCCCGAACGCGGCGAAGGCGAGGAGAGAGGCGAGGAACGCCACCGCGACCGCCCCCTCGACCCTGCGAGGGTTCTTCGCTGCGACCTGGAACTGGGGCGCGCCGGTCGGCACGGAGGCTCCCGGGTGCCCGGAGTGCCCCGCACCGCCCGTCCCTGCTTCGTTCCCTGCCCCGTCGGTCCCGGGAGCCTCAGGCATGCGCCACCTCTCGCTCGGGGGTCTCCGTGCCCGGTCCCTCGTCGTGGCTCCCGTCACCGTGACCCGGCTCGCTCTCACCGCTGCTCTCGTTGCGGTCGCCGATCCAGAGCGCTATGAGAACGCAGAGCCCGACACCGGCGAAGAGACCGACGAAGCCCTCGGCCACCGGGCCCACACCACCGAGCGTGAGGCCGCCACCAGGGCTGTCGGGGTGCTCGACGTAGCGAGTCACGTAGTCGACGACGTCGGCGAGCTGCTGCTTCGACACGGTGAACGTGCTGAACCGTGGCATGTTCCCCGGTCCGGTGCGCACCGCCTCCTCGATCTGGGTGCCGGTGACCCCGTGGAGAGGAGGCGCGACGATGCCGTTCGACAGCGCGTCCCCGGCACCGGTGATCGTGTGGCACGGGGCGCAGTTGAGAGCGAAGACGCTGAAGCCCTCCGCCGAGCTCGCCCCTTTGAGGTCGACGGTCGGGATCGCGAGCCCTCCGGGTGCGAGGGACGCTACGTACCGAGCGATCCCCAGCGTCTGGCTCGGCGTGAAGTGCGACGGCTTGCGTGCCGGCTGCACCCCGGGGTTCGCGAGCGGCATCCACCCACTCGACACCCAGAGGTCGACCGTCGCGGACCCGAGGCCCCGCAGGTTCGGGGCGAGGGAGCTCCCCTGTGCCTGGGTGCCGTGGCAGCTCGAGCAATTCTCGTCGAACAAGGTGCGTCCCTGCGCGAGCGCCGCCGACGTGCCGGGCACCCGGGCGTCGACGAGCACCGCCGAGCCGAGCGGGCGCGACGGGCTCGCATGGGCGGGGTGCCGGGGCGCGTAGAAGACCGCCGCGAGCGCGAGGGCCAGCACCACGATCCCGGCCGGCGCCGCCGCGCGCCTCCAGCGGCTAGGAGAGCAGGAAGAGCGCACTGAAAAGCCCGATCCAGACGATGTCGACGAAGTGCCAGTAGTAGCTGACCGCCTGGAACACCGGAGTCTCGCCGGGGTCGCCCTTCGGCCCGGCGAGCCGGCCGAGCAGGGCGATCATCGCGAGGAGCCCGAGCAGGACATGCAGACCGTGGATGCCCGACATGATGTAGAAGAGCGAGCCGTACGCGTTCGTCGACGGCCTGAACGGCAGCGTCGCCCACTCGTAGCCCTGGTTCCCGAGGAAGGCCGCGCCGAGCAAGAGGCTGACGACGATCCAGGCCCGGGCCTTGGCACGCTCACCCCGCTCCTGGGCCCACACGCCGAACTGCATGGTCGGGCTCGAGGCGAGCAGCACCACGGTGAAGATCAGCGCCTGGTAGGTGTCGAGCTTGGTGCCCGGAGGCGGCCAGACCGCGGCGTGCGCACGGATCGTGAAGAAGGCGGCGAACAGCCCGCTGAAGAACATGAACTCGCTGCCGAGCCAGATCATGACACCGACCGCGAGCAGCTGCGGGCGCTTGACCTCGTGCTGGCCGCTCACGGGCACCGGCGCCTCCACCGCCACGACGTCGCTCACGGGGATACTTCTTAGTCCAACCTGTGCGCCGCGGGCCACACAGGCGCTCTCTCCGGGACGGCGCGCCGGGCGGCGGTAGGGTCGGTCCGTGCACGCCGGTCCGTCGCCGTTCCTCGCGGCCTGCAGGTCCGAACCGGTCGAGCGAGTCCCGGTGTGGTTCATGCGCCAGGCCGGACGCTCCCTGCCCGAGTACCGTGCGCTGCGGGGCGACGGCAGCATCCTCGACGCGATCCGGCATCCGGAGCTCGCCGCCGAGATCACGCTCCAGCCGGTCCGCCGCTACGGCGTCGACGCCGCGATCCTCTTCTCCGACATCGTCGTGCCGGTCGCCGCGCTCGGCGTAGGGGTCGACGTCGTGCCCGGCCGTGGACCGGTCGTCCCCGAGCCCTTCCGCTCCGCGTCGGATCTCGGGCGACTGCGGCCGCTCGAGCCCGAGCTCGACACCCCGTACGTCCTCGAGACGGTCCGCATCCTCAGCCGCGAGCTCGACGTCCCGCTCATCGGCTTCGCCGGCGCCCCTTTCACGGTCGCGAGCTACCTCGTCGAGGGTGGTCCGTCGCGCGACTTCGCCCGCACGAAGGCCCTCATGCACACCGAGCCCGCCCTCTGGGCGTCGCTCGTCGGCAAGCTCGCCGACGTCGCGCTCGCGTCGCTCCGCTCCCAGGTGTCCGCCGGGGCCTCCGCTGTCCAGCTCTTCGACTCGTGGGCAGGATCGCTCACCCGTGGCGAGTACTCCCGCTTCGCGCTGCCGGCGACACGGCAGATACTCGACGGCCTGACCGACCTCGGCGTGCCACGCATCCTTTTCGGGGTCGGCACCGGCGAGATCCTCGATCTCATGGCACCCCCGGGCGTCGACGTCGTCGGCGTGGACTGGCGCGTCCCGCTCGGCGCGGCCCGCGCCCGGGTCGGTCCCCGGCCGGCCCTCCAGGGCAACCTCGACCCCGCGATCTGCCTCGCGGGCTTCGACGCAGCAGCAGTCGAGGCCCGACGGGTGCTCGAAGAGGCCGGCGGAAGGCCGGGCCACGTCTTCAACCTCGGCCACGGCGTGCTTCCCGGCACCGACCCCGACGTGCTGGCGCGTATCGTCGAGCTCGTGCACGACGAGGGGCGCACGGCTGCGGCCGGAGCGGGGATCGGCTCGTGAACAGGTCGCCGACAGGCGTCGTCGTCATGGACTACGGGACGCCGGGCAGCCCCGAAGAGGTCCTCGAGTACTACACCGACATCCGCAGGGGACGCCCCCCGACGGCGGAGCAGCTCGCGGACCTCGTGCGCCGCTACGACGCGATAGGCGGCGTGTCGCCCCTCGCCGAACGGACCTCCGCCCAGGTCGGCGCCGTCAGGAGCGCTCTCGACGAGCTCGCTCCCGGGCAGTTCAGCGTCGTGCACGGCTCGAAGCACGCGCGCCCGCGTATCGAAGACGCCGTCGACGAGCTCGCGGAGCACGGGATCGAGCGCCTCGCCGGGCTCGTCCTCGCCCCTCACTACTCGGCGCTGAGCGTCGGCGAGTACATCGAGCGCGCAAGCAAGCGCGCTATCCGCGACGGCCTCGAGGCCGTGTTCGTCGAGAGCTGGCACGACGACCCGACGCTCGTCGACCTGCTCGCGGAGCGAGTCTCCGCCGCCGTCGAAGCGCTCGACGTCCAGGGGGACGAGCGGCTCGAGCTCGTCGTCAGCGCACATAGCCTCCCGGCGCGCATCCTCGACTCGGGCGACCGCTACCCGGGCGAGATCGCCGAGACGGCCCGCCTCGTCGCGGCCCGGGCCGGGGTCGCGCACTACCGCACAGGCTGGCAGAGCGCAGGACGGACGCAGGAGCCGTGGCTCGGCCCGGACATCCTCGAGCTGCTCGCGATCCTCGCAGGCGACGGTGTCGACGCCGTCGTCGTGTGCCCCGCAGGGTTCACCTCGGACCACCTCGAGGTCCTCTACGACCTCGACGTCGACGCGCAGCGCGTCGCCGGCGAGCTCGGCATCCGGCTGGCTCGCACCACGTCGCTCAACGCCGACCCGCGTCTCGCCGCCGCGCTCGCCCGTCGCGTCCAGGAGCTCGTCTCCCGGACGTGGGGCGGCGCCGTTCCCGACAGCACGAACCCCTGCGGCACGATCCCCGGGGCCAAGGCTCCGTGAGCGGCACCGAAGTGGGCCAACTGCGGTGAGCCGGCGTCGCAGGGTCCTCGTCGTCGGAGGCGGTGTCGCCGGGCTCGTCGCGGCACGTGCCCTCTCCGCCCGATGCGACGTCGTCGTCGTCGAGCGCGAGCCCACTGCCGGCGGGAAGCTCGCGACGGGCGAGCTGCGCGGACGGCCTCTCGACCTCGGTCCCGACAGCTTCCTCACGAGGAGCGGTGCCGGGGAGCGGCTCTGCCGGGAGCTCGGGCTCGGCGACGAGCTGGTCGCGCCCGCCACCTCGGGTGCCTCGGTCCTCGCTCGCGGACGGGTGCGACCCCTCCCGCCGGGGCTCGTCCTCGGGGTGCCGATCGACCTGCTCGCACTCCTCCGCTCCGGCGTCATCGGACCGTCCGCCGCCGTGCGCGCGGCGGCGGACCTCGTCATGCCGGCCTCACCGCGGTCCGGCGACCCGACGATCGCCGACGTCGTCGGGCGGCGGCTCGGACGCTCGGTTCTCGAGACCCTCGTCGACCCCCTGCTCGGAGGTATCAATGCCGGCGATTCCCGACGGCTCTCCTTCGCCGCCACCGCGCCGACCCTTGCTGCCGCGGTCGCCGGCCGGCGCAGCCTCGTCGCGGCGCTGCGCAGCCGGCCAAGGGGCGCTGGCAGCCACCCGGAGCGCGGCTTCGGCGCCCCAGACGGAGGGAGCGGATCGGACGGCGGCTCCGGGTCTGCCACCGGCAGCAGCGGCTCCCGGCCCGCATTCCTCGGTCTAGGTGGAGGGATAGCGTCGCTCGCGGAGCACCTCGTCGACGACTGCGTGCGCCGCGGCGTGGTGGTGCGGACATCGACGTCTGCCGACACGCTCGAGCGTGGCGGAGAGCCGCTGGTGCCCTGGCGGCTGCGCTGTGGCGAGGAGGTCCTCCCTGCCGACGGCGTCGTGCTCGCGGTGCCGGCGTCCTCCGCGGCGTCGCTTCTCGCCGAGCTCGATCCGACGCTCGCCGGCGAGTGCGGCGCGATCCCGTACGCGGACGTGGTGACGGTCGCCCTCGCCTGGCCCGACGCGGCGATCCCGCGAGTCGTGCTCGAAGGAGCCGGGAGCGGCATCCTCGTGCCGCGCCCCTCCGGACGGCTCGTCACCGCGATCACGCGCACGTCCGCGAAGTGGCCTCGTGCGGCGAACCCAGGCGAGACCGTGCTGCGTGTCTCCGCGGGGCGCGACGGTGACCTGCGGCCGTCCGGTCTCGACGACGACGCGCTGGTCGCCGCGGTGCGCGCCGAGCTCTTGGCGATCCTCGGGCTCACGGCAGAGCCTCTCGCCACCGTCGTCCGTCGGTGGCCGACCTCGCTGCCCCAGTACGTGAGCGGTCACCTGGACCGCGTGCGGCGCATCGAAGAGCGGGCGGCCGGGCTTGGCACGGTAGCGTTCGCGGGTGCCGCGTACGGCGGGATCGGGATCCCGGCCTGCATCGAGAGCGGGGAGCGAGCGGCGGCGTCGGTCGAGGTCTTGCTCGGCAAGTGAGCCGGTGAGCTCGCGTGCCGAGCGGCCGAGCGGGTCGGCCCGTGTGCTCCGGCCGGCCGCCTCGCTGCTCGCGCCGCTGTGCGCGGGCCTGCTCGTCGGCGCCTCGCTCCCACCGAGCGACCTCTGGCCCCTCGGTCCGGCCGGCGTCGCCGTCCTCGCTCTTTCGATCACCGGGAAGCCGTTGCGCCGGCGCGCCCTGCACGGTCTCGCTGCCGGGGTCGGCCAGCTCGGGCTCGGCTGCGCGTGGGTGCTCCAGTTCACCGGAGCGGGCTACGTGGCACTCGTCGCGCTCGAGTCCGCATTCTTCGCGCTCGCCTGCGCGC
>JAJZCK010000098.1 GCA_021846125.1 Actinomycetes bacterium
ATCTCGCAGGCCTGCTTGACAGCGAGGACGCGCGTTCGTAACATCACGAAAGCGCTTACTGGTAAGCGCTTACGGTCGCCGGCGAGACTGCCGGTAGGGCATGCGGGAGCGTCAGCCGAGTGCTGTCGAGCCGGGGCGGACCGCAGGTAGGTGACGAAGCGCGCGCTGTGGGGCGGGGAGAGGGGGGACGGGTGCGGGCACCGACGATCTACGATCTCGCGGAGAAGGCGGGCGTCTCGATAGCGACCGTCTCCCGGGCGCTCAACGCCAAGGCGGGCCTGAGCGCGGAGACCCGAGATCGCGTGCTCGCGGTCGCAGACGAGCTCGGCTACGTGCCCAACGGCACGGCGCGCGGCCTCAGCTACGGCGCTACCGAGACGATCGGCGTCGTCGTCGCCACTCGCAGCACGAACGCCGCGCTCGCGGAGGAGCACGAGAGCCTGCTGTTCGTCGACGCGGTCATCCGTGGAGCGGAGCGCTCCGCGCAGCGCATCGGCTACGCCCTCCTGCTCGCGAGCATCCGGCCGCGCTCTGGCTGGGAGGCCGCCAAGCGGATGGTGGGGCGGACGGACGGCCTTGTCGTGGTCGACCGGGCGGTGAGCGAGGAGGCGATGGCCTGGCTCGCGGCGCGCCACCCGGTCGTCGCGCTCGCCTGGGACAGCCCGCAGGGCGCCGAGCTCGTCGTGCGCATCGACAACGTGGAGGGCACGCGCCAGCTCGTCGAGCACCTCGTCGTCCATCACGGCTACCGCGAGATCGGCGTCGTGCGAGGTCCAGAGTCGAGCCCGGACGCGACCGCCCGGTGGCAGACCGTCGAGCGGCTCGCGGCCACGCTCGGCGCGCGCATCGTCGGCACGTGGACCGGCGACTTCAGCGCGGCGAGCGGCGAGCGGGTCGCGCGGACCATCGGGCGCAGCGGTGCGCCGCTCCCGCGGGTCCTCATGTGCATGAACGACCAGATGGCGATCGGCGTGCTCAAGGTGCTGGCCGCGCAGGAGATCGCCGTCCCGCAAGAGGTCGCCGTGACCGGCTTCGACGACATCATCGTCTCGCGCTACCTGAGCCCCGGGCTGACGACCGTTCGCCAGCCGGCCGAGGAGCTCGGCGCGATGGCGGTCTCGAGCCTGTTCGAGGCGGTGAGGGGCACGCACCTCGCGTTGCGCGAGATGGTGCTGCCGACCGAGCTCGTCGTCCGCTCGAGCTGCGGTTGCGCTCCGCAGCCCTGGTATGTGGCGTCGCACGAGGCCACAGACCCGGCGCCGTCCCCGGCCCCCGCGGGCATGGTGGGAATCACGGCGATGGCGTAGCGCGATGGCCTTCCTCCTCCGCCGCGTCGTGTTCTACGTCGTCGCCGCCTGGGTCGCGATCACGGTGAACTTCTTCATCCCCCGCCTCATGCCTGGCAACCCCGTCGACACGATGATGGCGAAGTTCCCCTCCCTCCAGCCGCTCGCGCTGAAGGCCCTCCAGGCGGAGTTCGGCGGGGGTCACGACGGGAGCCTCGTCCACCAGTACCTCCAGTACGTCTCCGACATCTTCCACGGCAATCTCGGTGTGTCGGTCATCGACTATCCGTCCAAGGTCACGACCATCATCGGCCAGACACTGCCGTGGACCCTCACGCTCGTCGGCGTCGCGACGATCATCAGCTTCTTCCTCGGCACGGGGCTCGGGATCCTCGCAGCTTGGCGGCGGGGCGGCTGGCTCGACCGCCTGCTGCCGGCGCTCAGCTTCCTCCAGGGGATCCCGTACTTCTTCCTCGCGCTGCTCGTGGTCGACGCGGTCGCCGTGCACCTCGGCTGGTTCCCGATCCAGCAGGGCTACAGCCAAGGGCTCGTCCCGGGCTGGCACTGGGCCTTCATCCAGAGCGCCCTCTACCACTCGGTGCTGCCAGCGTTCACGATCGTCGTCACGTCGATGGCGGGCTGGATGCTCCAGATGCGCAACGTCATGATCACGACGATCGGCGAGGACTACGTGCTCGCCGCGCAGGCCAAGGGGCTGTCGTCTCGTCGCGTCGTCATGACCTACGCGGCCCGCAACGCGATCTTGCCCAACCTCTCGGGCTTCGCGCTCTCGCTCGGCTTCGTGATCTCCGGAGCCCTGCTCATGGAGATCGTCTTCTCGTACCCCGGCATCGGCCTCACGCTCTTCAACGCGGTGACGTCCGACGACTACCCCCTCATGCAGGGGATCTTCTTGATCATCGCGCTAGCGGTCCTCGTGGCGAACCTGGTTGCCGACGCGATCTACGTCCTCGCGGACCCGCGTGCCCGTGCCGGGAGAGCCGGCTGATGGCCGCCATCGTCCCCCTCGGCGCGCGGGGCACCGAGCGCCTCGTCCGTAGGCGCAAGCGGGCCGGAGGGCGCCGACTGTCGACCAAGGCCCGGGTCGGCGCCGTCATCTGCGCCGCGTTCGTCCTGGCTGCGATCATCGGGCCGTACGTCGCGCCCTACGACCCGTCGGTGCAGAGCTTCCTTCCCGGCACGGTCCTGCACGCGCCGGACGCCGCGCACCTGCTCGGCACGGACTCGCTCGGCAGGGACGTGCTCTCCCAGCTGCTCGTGGGTCTCCGGACGACGCTCGTGCTCGGACTCGTGACCGGCGCGATCGCCACGTTCATCGCCGTGGCTATCGGCGTCTCCGCCGGCGTGCTCGGTGGCTTCTGGGACGAGATCCTCTCGCTTCTCAGCAACGTCTTCCTCGTGCTTCCGGCCCTGCCGCTGCTCGTCGTCCTCCTCGGGTACCTGCCGCAGAAGGGCGAGACGGCGACGATCGTCGTGCTCGCGTTCCTCGGCTGGCCGTGGGGGGCACGCGTCATCAGGGCCCAGACCCTCACGCTGCGCAGCCGTGACTTCGTCGCTGCGTCCCGGGAGACGGGCGAGCGGACCTGGCGCGTCATCTTCTTCGAGATCATGCCGAACGAGGTGAGCCTCATCGCGGCGAGCTTCGTGAGCACGGTCCTCTACGCGATCGGAACGTCGGTCGCGCTCGCGTTCCTCGGCCTCTCGAGCTCCTCGCAGTGGAGCCTTGGGCTCATCTTGTACTGGGCCCAGAACGGCAACGCTCTCCAGCTGAACGCATGGTGGTGGTTCGCACCTGCGGGCCTCGCCGTCGCGCTGCTCGGCACCGGCCTCGTGCTGTTGAACTTCGGCATCGACGAGATCGGCAACCCGCGTCTTCGTGACGCGTCGGGCGCGTCGAAGATCGGCGGCAAGGCATGGCGGCCGTCGGACCCGACCCCCGTCGTCCTCGCGGGTTCTCCGGCGCCGCGCGCCCGGTCGTTCGCCTCCGCCTTCTCCCGCCGGTCTGCGCCGGGTGCGACAGCCGGCCGTGCAGCCGCAGGCCAAGGAGGCCGGTCGTGAGCGCCGTCGCCGCCCAGCCACCAGCCGCCCAGCCACCAGCCGCCCTGTCCGAGAAGCCGGTCCTCGAGATCACCGGTCTGTCCGTCGCCTACCGCTCCTCGGGGGCGGACGTGAAGGCGGTGGAGCGGGTGGACCTGTCGCTGCACGCCGGCGAGGTCGTCGGCCTCGCCGGAGAGAGCGGCTCCGGCAAGTCCACTCTCGCCTACGGTGCCTGCCGCCTGCTCCGCCCTCCCGCGGTGATCACCGCGGGCAGCGTCGTCTACCGCGGCCGGCGCCTCGGCGGCCGGGAGGTCGACGTGCTGTCGCGGACGCCGGATGAGCTGCGCGAGCTGCGCTGGCGGGAGATCGCGATCGTGTTCCAGAGCGCGATGAACGCGCTCAACCCCGTGCTTCGCGTGCGCGACCAGCTTCTCGACGTCGTCGACGCGCACCTCGACCTCGGCAAGGACGAGGCGCACGAGCGGGTCGCCTCCCTGCTCGACCTCGTCGCGATCCCGCGCGACCGGCTCCGCAGCTACCCGCACGAGCTCTCGGGCGGCATGCGCCAGCGCGTCATGATCGCGATGGCGCTCGCGGTGGACCCCGAGGTCGTCATCATGGACGAGCCGACGACCGCCCTCGACGTCGTCGTCCAGCGGGAGATCCTGAGCCAGGTCGTCGAGCTCAAGGAGCGCCTCGGCTTCGCGATCTTGTTCATCACCCACGACCTCTCGCTTCTGCTCGAGCTGGCGGACCGCGTCGCGGTCATGTACGCGGGGCAGCTCGTCGAGGTCGCGAGCGCCCACGACGTCCACTACGGGCCCGCACATCCCTATACGCGCGGCCTGCTCAACTCGTTCCCGTCGCTGCGCGGCGCCCGTCGTGAGCTCGCCGGCATCCCCGGGTCGCCGCCGGACCTGCGCAACCTCCCGCCTGGTTGCCCGTTCCTGCCGCGCTGCGGCTTCGCCACCGGCTCCTGCGCGGCGATCGACATGTCCCTCTCGCCCGTGCCCGGTGCGACCGACCCGTGGCACGTGAGCGCGTGCCCGTTCGTCACGCCGTCCACGCCGGACGTCGCTCGCCCACGCCTTGCCGGCGCGGGTGCAGCTGCCGGCGGCGAGCCGGGCCGCGCCTCAGGTCCCGTAGCGGGCGGAGCGCCGTCGTGAGCGACCGAGCGACACGCCGCGAAGGGGCGTCGGGCCGGGTGCGTCCAGCCCATGCGAACGTGGCGTCGCCCGCGTCCCTGCGCGGACCGCTCGTGATGGAGGCGGACGGGCTGTTCAAGGACTTCCGGATCGGACGCGGGAAGGACGCCGTGCTCTCCGCGGTGCGCGACGTGTCGTTCAACTTGTACCGAAAGGCGGTCGTCGCGCTCGTCGGCGAGAGCGGGTCGGGCAAGTCGACGATAGCGAAGCTGCTCGCCGGGCAGGAGCAGTTGACCTCCGGTGAGATCCGCCTCGGGGGGAGCAGGGTGGAGGTCTCGGGTCGCCACGACTTCCGCGCCTACAAGCGCGAGGTCCAGATGGTCTTCCAGGACCCGTTCGCGTCCCTCAACCCCGTCCACACGGTCCGCTACCACATCGAAAGGCCTGTCCGCCTGCACGGGATCGCGAAGGGGCGCGCGGAGGTGGAGCGGGAGCTCGTACGGCTCGTCGAGCAGGTGCGGCTGACTCCCGCGCAGCAGTTCCTCGCGAAGTACCCGCACGAGCTCTCCGGCGGGCAGCGCCAGCGCGTCGCGATCGCCCGCGCGCTCGCGGTCCAGCCGAGCGTGCTGCTCGCGGACGAGCCGGTGTCGATGCTCGACGTCTCGATCCGGCTCGAGGTGCTGAGCCTGCTCGACGACCTGCGCGAGCGCTTCGACCTGGCGGTGCTCTACATCACCCACGACATCGCGTCGGCGCGCTACTTCGCGGACGAGGCGCTCGTCATGTACGCGGGCGAGATCGTCGAGCGTGGGCCGGCCGAAGCGGTCACCCAGCAGCCCGCGCACCCCTATACCCAGCTGCTCGTCTCGTCCGCGCCGGACCCGGACGCGCTCGGCAGCGTGTTGCGCACCGGAGCGCGCGGCCTCGGCCGCCAGGCGGGGAGCGCGCTCAGCACGGCCACGGGCTGCAGGTTCAGCCCTCGCTGCCCGTTCGCCGACGACCGCTGCCGCCAGGAGGCACCTCCTCTCGTCCGCGTCTCGGCGGACCGGGCGGCGGCGTGCTGGCGGCTCGACGTCGCAGCGCCGTCGCTCGTCACCACACACGGGGGAGGGGGGGTCGAGGACATGGCGCCGTGATGCGAGGTGCGACGAGACGCGGTCCGGGGGACACCTCGGGCTGCGAGGGCTCGCAGCCGCCCGGCGCCAGCTCGCTGGCGCCGGGCGAACGGGGCGGCTTCGACGCTCCGGCTGCGTGACCTGCCCGTAAGCAAATCAGAGAAAGGCTAGTCACTCACATGAAGCGATGGGTTTTGGAGAACAAGCTCCGCAGCGTGGCCGCAGCAGGCGTTCTCGCCTCCGGCGTCCTCGCCGGCGGCGCAGCGACGATCGGGGCCGGCGCGACGCCGGCCTCCGCGAGCTCGCCAGTCGTGCTCACGATGGAGTCGACGCCGGAGAACAGCATCACGCAGGGGTTCAACCCCTACAGCACGACGTCCGCGGGTGAGCAGCTCGGAGCGACGTCGATGATCTACGAGCCGCTCATCCAGTTCGACCTCGCGAAGGCGGGTGTCTACTACCCGTGGCTCGCGACGTCGTTCAAGTGGTCGAACGGTGGCAAGTCGATCACCTTCGCGATCCGCCAGGGCGTGAAGTGGTCGAACGGCTCGCCGCTCACGCCGGCCGACGTGGCGTTCAGCTACAACCTGGTGAAGCAGTACCCGGACATCAACACGGGTGGGCTCGCCATCACGAGCGTCGCGACCTCCGGCGACAACGTCACGGTCAACTTCGCGACGCCGCAGTACACGAACCTGCAGAGCATCGCGAACGTCTACATCGTCCCGCAGGCGATCTGGAGCACGGTCGGCGACCCCGGCAAGTACATCGACCCCAACCCGGTCGGCTCGGGTCCCTACACGCTCGGGACGTTCACTCCGCAGGGCTTCACGCTCGTGAAGAACCCGAACTACTGGCAGGAGAGCAAGATCAAGATCGGGACGCTCGACTTTCCGGCCTACGCCTCGAACACCAACGCCGAGGCGGCGCTGTTCTCCGGTCAGGCGCAGTGGGAGGGCAACTTCATCACGGGCCTGAAGCAGCTCTACTCGTCGAAGTCGAAGTATCACCAGGCCTGGTTCGCTCCGCTCAACACGAACAGCCTCATGCCCAACTTGAACACCTGGCCGACGAACCAGCTGGCCGTGCGCCAGGCGGTGAGCCTCGCGATCAACCGCAACGCGATCAGTGCCGAGGGCGAGTCCGGCCTCGAGCCCGCCGCCACGAACGCGAGCGGCCTCGTGCTGCCGACGTTCAACAAGTACATGACGCCGGCGCTCGCGAAGTTCAAGCTGAGCGACACGCCGAACGTCGCCGCGGCAAAGGCCGTTCTCGTGAAGGCCGGTTGGACCATGGGCAAGAACGGCTACTTCGAGAAGGGCGGCAAGACGCTGGCCTTCACGATCAAGGACCCGGCTTCCTACACCGACTATGCAGCTGACGACGCGATCGTCGCACAGGACCTGAAGAAGGCCGGGATCGACGCCACGTTCGACGGCCAGGCGGTCACGGCGTGGGGCAACGACGTCGCGTCGGGCAACTTCCAGATGATCATGCACTGGTCGTCCCAGGGCATCACGCCGTACCAGCAGTACGAGGGGTGGCTCGACGACGCTCTGGCGACGAAGGCCGCCTCGGGCGACTACGAGCGGCTCCACTCGCCGGTCGTCGAGGCAGAGCTGAAGAAGCTCGCGGCAGCCGAGACGCTCCCGGAGCAGGTGGCCGCCCTCGCGCCGCTCGAGAAGTTCGTCGCGACGCAGCTCCCGGTCATCCCGACCGTCTACGGCGCAGCGTTCGACGAGTACAACTCGACGAACATCGTCGGATGGCCGTCGCCGTCGAACCCGTACGAGTCCGGCCAGCCGGACGCGCCGACGAACGAGGTGGTCGTCCTGCACCTCTCGCCGCGCAGCTAGCAGCACTCACGACCTAGCAGCACTCACGACCCAGCAGCACACCTCACGGGGGTCAGCCCTCGCCCGGGTCCCCGGGCGAGGGCTCGGCCTTCCACGCCCTCGGGAGCGGTCGGCTCCCGTGAACGACGACGAGACCACCTGCCGAGGGCAGCCGGAAGGACGAGAGATGGAACCGACGTGCGAGGCCCGCCTCGACGAGCTCACGCTCGAGGAGAAGGTGACGCTCGTATCGGGCGTCGACATGTGGCACACAGCTGCAGTCGAACGGCTCGGCATACCTGCGCTGTGGATGAGCGACGGCCCGAACGGCGTGCGGGGCCTGCAGCTGTCCGGTGCCGCGACCGCTGTGTGCTTTCCCTGCGGTGCCGCGCTCGGTGCGACGTTCGACCCGGCGCTCGTGCGCCGCGTCGGGGAGGCGCTCGGCCGTGAGGCCCGTCGGACGGGGGTCCACGTGCTCCTCGGGCCGACGATCAACACGGTGCGCCTGCCCGTAGCAGGGCGCAACTTCGAGTGCTTCTCCGAGGATCCCTACCTCTCCGCCCAGATCGCGGCCAGCTACGTCGGCGGCGTCCAGTCGATGGGCGTGGCCGCCGTGCCGAAGCACTTCGTCGCCAACGACTCCGAGCGCGAGCGCTACACGACGAGCTCCGACGTCGACGAGGCGGTGCTGCGCGAGGTGTACCTCGCGCCGTTCGAGGCCGCCGTGCGCGAGGGTGGCGCGTGGGCGGTGATGAGCGGCTACAACCGCGTCAACGGCACCTACGCCTGCGAGCACGTCGCGCTGTTGCGGGAAGTGCTGAAGGGGGAGTGGGGATTCGACGGCGCGGTGATCTCGGACTGGTACGGCACGACGAGCACGGTCGCCGCTGCTCTCGCAGGGCTCGACGTCGAGATGCCGGGGCCGGCGCTCAAGTGGGGGGAGGCGCTCCTCGAGGCCGTGCGCGCCGGGGAGGTGGGCGAGGACGTCCTCGACGACAAGGTCCGGCGCATCCTCCGTCTCGTCGACCGCACGACCGGCGGCGGCCCCTCGGACGACGGCGCGAGCCCCGCGGCGCTCATCCGCTCGGTTGCCGCCGACGCGACAGTCCTCCTGCACAACCGCGCCGGGCAGCTCCCGCTCGACCCGACCCGGATCGCGACTCTCGCCGTCGTCGGCCCGAACGCCACGGCGGTCCAGGTGCACGGCGGGGGGAGCGCGCGTGTCGTCTCGCCCTACGTCGTGAGCCCGCTCGAGGCCCTCACGGCACGGCTCGGCAGGAGCGCCACCGTCAGGTACGAGCCGGGTTGCAGCATCGCCCGGGCTCTCCCGGTCCTCGACGCGCGCACCCTGGCGCCGGACGTCGCGGGCTCCCCGGGCGCGGACGTCGCCGCCGAGGCCGGTTTGCGTGGTCGGGAGCCGGTGACGATCGAGTACTTCGCGAACCCCGACCTCGCCGGGGCGCCGCACGCGGTCGAGCGCGTGCCGAGCATGCAGCTCGCCTGGAACGGCCCACCCGTGGAGGGCCTCGAGATCGGTCGGTTCTCCGTTCGCATCCGGGCGACCATCGTCCCCACGGCGAGCGGCACGGCGCAGTTCGGCCTGCTCGGCATCGGCCGCACGCGGCTCTTCGTCGACGGCACCTGCGTCATCGACAACTGGGAGCATCCGGCGGTCGCCCCGCTGCTCTTCGGCCGTGGAGCGGGCGAGATCCGTGGTGCGGTCGAGGTCACCGAGGGCGTCGCCGTACCGGTGGTCGTCGAGCTGCAGTCGCCGTCGGCCGAGCTCGCGCGCCAGGCGATCGAGATGTCCCCGCTGCCGCCGAGCGAGGAGTCGAACTCTGCGTCCCACCCGGCGGGCGTCACGGTCGGCTACCTCGCGCCGGGCCCGTCCGACCTGCTCGGAAGGGCCGAGGCGCTCGCGCGGGAGAGCGACGTCGTCGTCGTCGTCGTCGGGACGAGCGAGGAGTGGGAGAGCGAGGGCTTCGACCGCGACGAGCTCGGGCTTCCCGGCGACCAGGACGAGCTCGTCGCGCGCCTTTGTGCCGTCAACGACCACGTCGTCGTCGTCGTGAACTCGGGCTGCGCGGTCTCGATGCCCTGGGCCGACGACGCCGCGGCGGTCCTCCAGCTCTGGCTGCCCGGTCAGGAGGCGGGGAACGCGCTAGCGGACGTGCTCTTCGGCGACGCGGACCCCGCGGGCCGGCTGCCCGTGACCATCCCGTTCCGGCTCGAGGACAGCGGGGCGGCAGACGGCTATCCGGCGGAGGGCGGGCGCCTCGAGTACCGCGAGGGGCTCGACGTCGGCTACCGCCACTTCGACGCCGCGGGGATCGCTCCTCGCTACCCGTTCGGTCACGGCCTCAGCTACACGACGTTCGCCTACGGCGAGCTCGCCGTGGTGGCATCCAGCGCGGGACGGCCGGAGGCGCGCGTCGTCGTGACGAACACCGGCGCACGCCGCGGCGCCGAGGTCGTCCAGCTCTACGTAGGCGGAGTGCCGGGCGGGGCGTCGGGCGGGGCGTCGGGC
>JAJZCK010000001.1 GCA_021846125.1 Actinomycetes bacterium
ATCTCTCCAGCAGCGGCTTGGTCGGCTCGCAGCGACTCCGAGCCGACCACTTTCGCCGGAGACCTCGTTGATCAGTGCGCTGCATACGCATGCCCTATGAACGCATACGCAGGATCGCCACGACGAGCGACCTCCAACACCCCGCTACCTCGAACCCGCAGCTCACCGGCCGCATCTCGACGCGCACACCCTGCACCAGCATGCGTATGCAGCCTTGAGCAAGCCCCGAGAAAAACACCCGAGAAACTCGGATCTCCGACGCGAGCCGGAACGTAAAACCGCTGGTCAGGCGCCTGCACCTCTGCACGAAGTGCGCGCATCGCCAGCGGTCGTAGTGGCGGGGGCAGGATTTGAACCTGCGACCTTCGGGTTATGAGCCCGACGAGCTACCAGACTGCTCCACCCCGCGGCGAAGAGTGATCATGTTAGCACCGACGAGCCGGTCCGCGGGCGCCTCGCGGGCACGATCCGTCATGCATCGCCCGCCTTGTACTGGGCCGACCGCGTGCGTGACGGCACCTTAGCGGACGGCCGCGGACCGCTGGCTGTAGCGACAGAGCGCCGCACGGATGCATCTGAGTTCGGTACCGAAGCGATACGCAGCGACGTCGTCGCCGGCGCAGATCGTTGGACGGCACGAGGCTTCTTCGCGCCCGCAGTAGTTGCCGTCAACAGGCGCTGCGCAGCGACGAGATCCCTCCCCGCCTCCTCGATCTGGTGCTGGTAGGCCCCCAAGTTGCCGCGGACCAGGTCCTTCTGCCCAGCCGAGTATGCCGCCGAGGCCTCCGCGACGAGACGTCTCACCTTGCCTGGGATCGCCGAGGCGCTCGATGCCGGCTGTGCGGCACCCGGTGACGGGTTCGAGCCGCTCGGCGACGTCGCACCGGCAGCAGCCCCAAACACCTGTGCGAGAGCCTCGTCGAGCGTCGGCGCCATCGCCACCTGCTGGCCGTACAGGATCACGACGTCCCTGAGCTCGGGCAGCTGCGTCTGCGCCGATGACACGTAGAGGGGGCGCACGTAGAGTAGCGAGCCGGCGATGGGGAGGATCTGTACCGCGCCAAGCGATACGACGGACCCGACCTGGCCGAGCAGCGTCAGCTGCTTCGACACTGTGGCGCTCGACGTGATCTCGCTGTTCGCGAGACCCGGCCCGGCGATCGATACGTCGGCTGGAGTGACAAACGATTCGAGCTTGCCGTAGCCCTTTGCACTCGAATCTGCGACAAGCAGCGCCTTGAGCGTCGGGACACTGCCCGTCTTGCCATATGGCACGAGGGGCTCGACGGCATTGAACGTCGGTCCCTGCTCGCCTGGAAGCTGCAGGAGCTCGTACACCGGAGTGAAGCTCGCGACGTTGCCGTCCGGTCCGGACTCGAGCGGCTTCGAGGGTTCGCCATCGACCGACGTCGAGGTCTGCGAGATGTCCCACGTCGCGCTCTCGCTGTAGAACAGTGCAGCAGCACTAGGGGCCACGTGATAACGCCCGTACATCGCCGCCTGGACCATCAGCAGGTCCTGCGGGTAGCGCAGGTGCTGGCGGAGCACGGCGTTCATCTTCGACAGCGGCTGGAAGATCCCCGGGAACGCTCGCTCGTAAGACTCGATCAAAGGGTCGGACTTCGCGTTGATCGTATAGAAGCGCATCGCCCCCGAATGCGCGTTCATGACAACCTTGACCGCATCTCGTACGTAGTCGTAGCTGCCCGCAAGACCGCTGCTCGACGGCAGGAAGCCATTCGTCGCAGGCTGCGCGTAGGGATAGTCGATGCTCGACGCGTATGCGTCGAGCATCCAGTAGAGCTGACCGTGCGCAACCACGGCGTAGGGATGCGCCCCTACCCGGAGGAATGGGAGCGCCTTCTCGACAGCGGCACGCACTCCGGTGATCGGGATGATCCGAGATCGCGCGGTGAGCAGGTTCGAGACGAGGAGGTTGAAGTCGTGAAAGTGGATCGCGAACGCGGCCCGGCTGAGGAGCGATCCGATCGGCACACCGCCGCTGCCAGACCCCTGGCTGGACTGGTTGCCTGAGCTTGCCTGGTAGTCCACCTCGGGCTGGCGAGTCTGCACCACGACGTACTGGTCCTGGCCCGGGGCGTAGAAAACCCCTGGCTCGCGGAGGCGCAGCGCCGACGAGCTCGAGGTCGGCGGAAGGTTCCCTGCCACGAAATCGGGCGTCCCGTCGGGCGTTGCGCTGTTGGCCGGCGCAGCTACGACGCCGTAGCCGTGGGTGTACACGAGATGAGTGTCCGCCCAGGTCTGGTTGGGTAGGGCCGAGGTCTCGAGCTCGCGCACCGCCGTGACGACCGGCTCGAGCACCCCGTGGAGCATGTATCTGTCGACGGTCAACGGCGTCAGCGAGTAATAGGAGTGGATGTCCTGGTACTTGCCGAACGTCGGGGCAACGACGCTCGGGTCCCAGAGCACGGCGTCGTCGAGCGTCTGCTTGTACTGTTTCAGCACAGTCGGCGTCAGGTCCTGGTTCGCCGGGAACGGCCGCTGCGAGATCGCATTTACGTCCATTGCGTACTTCGTAGCTTCGATGTTCCGCTGGATATAGGGAAGCTCCAGGGTGCTCTGGCTGGGCGTGACGCGAAACGTCTGGACGAGCGCTGGATAGACCACGCCCACGGCGAGCGCGATGAACGCCCAAAGCCCTACAGCCACGACCGGGAGCACCCAGTTGCGCTGGTAGACATTGACGACAAGAAGCACGAAGGCGACGAGCGACACGATAGAGAGCAGCGTGATTGCGGGCAAGCGTACGTGCACGTCCGTGTAGCTGGCCCCGTTGACGACCCCGTGGTTCGACAGGTCGAGCGCAAACCGGTCGACATAGTAATAGGCCCAGGCCCGGACCAACGCCATCAGGCCGAGCAGCAGGGACAGGTGGGCAAGCGCCCGCGGTTCAATGCGCGGAGAGCCCTGAAGCCTGATCGCGCCGTTCAGAAAGTGTCCGACAGCGCTCAGGACGACGGTGACGAAGAGCGCGACGAGCACCCAGTCGACGAGGAACGACAGGAAGGGCAAGCGGAACACGAAGAAGCTCGCGTCGCGTCCGAAGAGCGGATCGGTCCTGCCGAACGGCACGGCGTTCTCGAAAAGCAGCCAGTGCTGCCACTGCGAAGACGTCCCTATGCCGAGCAGGAGGGAGACGACGAAGGCGAGGAGGTTGCGGATCGCGAAAGCGTGGGGACCGACGACGGCCTGGTACCGCCTGACGAGCTCGGTGTCCGGGGCCATGAACATCGCCTGGGGAGCGATCTTGTCCACCAGCCAGAAGCTCGTTGACAGCAGCGCGAAGCCGAGTACGACGAAGGCCGCTGCGAGCGCCACCTTCGTGCCGACCACCGTACGCCAGACCCTTCCGAGACCCGTCCAGTGGTACCACAGGAAGTCGGTGTAGAACCCTGCAAGCCCTTGGAGGACGAGGACCAGGACGAGAACGAGGACGAGAACGAGGAGAATCCAGATGCCTCGCCGCCTCCCGCGCGCTCGATGCGGGACGTCGTCGGGTACGCGCACGGTCGGACCTACGAGCCCGTCGGCACGAGGAGGCAGCGACATCCCGAGTGGACCGGAGGATGGACCTGGCCGGTCGGGAACGTGTCGCCAGCTCCTAGAGGTCCCGCGAGCGCGTTGTCGTCGCAGTCAGGACAGGCTTCGTCGCCGTCGTCGACGACCCAGCGCACGGGCGCCCCGCGTTTGAGAGCTGCAAGAGTCCCGAGCGAGAATGCTTTCGCCACGTGGTCACCGACCAGCACCTCCACGCGCTCACCGCGCCACTGGCGATACGCGGCACCGACGAGCTCCGCGCTCGCGTCGTCGCCATCACCGGTGCGCAGAGCCTCCTCGAGACGAAGGCGCAACGACGTCACTACCTCGTCTGCCAGCTCTGCGGCAACCGCCGCGGGCTCGGCGCCGGGCTCGATCTCGGACTGTCCGTCACGTAGGACGAACGAGACTCCAGCTCTCCACGCCCCGACGAGGGCCGTCGTCGTCGCGGCGGCGAGGCGCGCCCCTGCGGCTTCGCCCGGCACGAGCAGCTCGACCTCGAAGCCCGGAGCGCCTCGCCTGTTCCGGAGGGAGTCGAGAAGCTCGTTCTGCTCGGACCGCAGTTCACGCTTGACGACACGCGCAAGCTCTGCGACCACCGGGGCGAGGAGCCCGTCGCGTCGTGCCAAGGAAGTCGAGGAGTCGGGTTCCGGGGTCCCGTCGGCATCCGCATCGGCGTCGGCGTCGGCGTCGGCATCGGCATCGGCATCAGCGTCGGCGTCGGCCGGTCCGTCAGCTCCGTCGACCACCCTCGCGGCGCGAAGCCGAGCGAAGAGGTCGTCGACGACGCTCGCAGCGCCCGGCCCGCTCTGCTGGGGGCTGTCGGTGTACCCAGCCGCACCCTCGGATGCACGGGCGTCCACGTCCGCACACGCATCCGATGCCGGCACCACCACTGCGTCCTCTTCGTCGTCCCGGTCGTCCGGCAGGACATGGTCGCCAGGCGCGGGCTCCGGCTCGTCGAGCTCTCCCCGAGACGCGTCCGCACCAGGATCCGCCGCGGCGCTCGCGTCGCGCCCCGAAAAGCCGCCCTCCTGGTCGTCGGTGCCGCCAACGGAGACGTCCGCCGTCGGCAAGGCGAGATCGCTCGCCTCGGCGACGAGCGATTCGAGCGATTCGACGTCGCGCTCGAACCCTGCGACATAGCCGGCCCTGTCGGCAGCCGAGCGGGCGCTCTCCTCGGAGGCCGCGAGATCGGCACGGATGTCCTCGATCGCCTTGGCCGTCGTCTCGACGACCTGTGCTAGGGCGTCCTTACCCGCTCGGAGCTGCTCGAGCTGCACGTGAAGGGCACGCCTGCGCTCGGCAAGATCCGCGAGTATGCGACGGCGCGCCTCGCGCGCCTCCTCGACCATCGAACGGCACTGCGACGTGGTGGACGCGAGGAGTGACGCAGCCTCGGAGGCCGCATGCGTGCCGATGCGCGTTGCCTCCTGCTCGGCCTCGCGTCGGCGATCCGCCAGCATGGACCCCGCGTCGGCGAGCATCTCGGCGGAACGGGTCTCAGCGCGCGCCACCACCTCGCGCGCTGCGTCGTGGGCGGCGCGCAACACTTTCGCGGTCTCGGTACCGACCGCTGCAGCAAGGGTCTCCTCGTCGAGCACCGGCGTCGCAGCGCGACGCTCCGCTTCCTCCAGCCGTCGAACCAGGTCGTCCTCTCGTGCGAGTCGAATCCGTAGAGTGGCCGCCACCTCCTCGACGAAGCGTCGAACGGCCTCGGGGTCGAGACCGCGGCGCGTGGCCGGGAAGACCCGGCTCGCGACGTCGTCGGGCCCGAGCACGCGGGCGATCACGTCGAGATTCGGGTCAGGCACGATGCGCGAGCCTAGGCCGCGATCGAGCGTTCGACGGTGGCGACAGGCGTCCGCCGAGCTGCTCGAGGTCCGCAACCGCCTGCGCGACAGACGAGACTGCCATGACGGTCAGGTGCGGCCCGGCATGCGGAAGGGCCTGGTGCAGCTCGCCGAGCGGGACGAAGAGCACCGACGCTCCGGCGTCGCGGACCGCGATTGTCTTCTGCGCCACACCGCCGACTTCACCGACCTGGCCGGTGACCGACATCGTGCCGGTCGCTGCGACCGTCAGACCCGCCATAAGGTCGCTCTTGTCGAGCTTCTCCATCAGTCCGAGAGTGAACGCGAGCCCGGCCGATGGCCCGATGATGCCGTCGCTCGAGATCGAGACGCGAAACGGCAGCCCCTTCGTCGCGTAGGACTGCTCCGGGTAGACACCGAGACAGGCCGCTGGCAAGCCGTTCTGCTCGACTGGCTGGAGCGCCGTGTCGGTGCCCACGCCCGCACAGACCTCCGTGACGTTCGAGCCCGTGCCAGCGACTCGCTCCTCCCCGAGCCTGAGTCGCACGCTCCGGTGACGCGTCGTGAACATCCCGCGCACCTGGAGCGTGACCGACACGCCGGGACGCTCGTCGCCGATCAGCGACGCGAGACCCGCGATCGTCCGTACCGGGCGGCCGTCGACGGCTGTGACGACGTCCCCGACCGCCAGCCCGTGAGCGGCAGCGGAGCCGGCTTCGGGCTGGTAGACGATCACGCCGTCGGGCACCGCCCGCGTCGGGTAGCCGAGCTCGTGGAGCGCCACGACGGTCGCCGCCTGACGGGCCTCGAACATGTCGACCTTGCCCTCGCGCTCGTACTGCGACGTACTCGCCGTGCCGACGACTGCGGACGCCGGCACTACGCTGTCGCCCGCCTGCAGGCTATAGAACAGGTAGGAGAGCGCATGGAGGGGCACGAGCTCGACGTCGGTCAGCATCACGCTGCCGAGGTGCGGCTCGGCCAGGTCTCTGGGGACAGTGACGAGCCTGGACACCGCGACGGCCGTTCCCGGCGTGATCGCGTAGTACTGCACGGGCACGTACGCAGCAATCGCCCCGGCCACGACGAGCAGCCCAACGGTGGCGATCGCTCCGAGCACCGTCCGGCGCGCCCAGCGGCGCCTCGACCGAGGGCGCCGATCCGCGGACCCTCCCCCGTCGCCCGGCTCTCCGGCAAGGTCTAGAGTCGACTGTGCGTGCTCCTGGCTCACCGTGCAACGCCTCGTACCTGCCACTCGCGCCCGGGCACGTGTCTTCCTTCAGACCGCCGGATGGCCGCTCTGGGTCCGCGCCACAGTCGAGCACTGCACGCGTGCGCTCCCGCTCGTCGGCATCTCACGGGACGTAGCCTGCCATGCCGCCCGAGCAGCCGAGGAGTCGGTCGCAGCATGCGGTTTGCCACCGCGCCACGAGCCACCGCGCCACGAGCCACCGCGCCACGAGCCACTTCGACGATCGGTAGGTCGTTCCCATGACGCGGCCGGGCGGCTCTGGCTCTGGCTCTGGCTCCGAAGGCGAGACTGCGGCGGCCAGGCGGCGCGCCGCCATCGCTGCCGCAGGCCGCGCGGGCGACGAGGACTTCGTCCGGGCCGCGCTCGACGACCCCGAGCCGAAGGTCCGTCTCGCTGCGCTCGCCGCGCTCGCTCGGCTCGAGCGGGCCTCGGTCGCCGACCTCGCTCGCCTGCTCGCAGATATCGATCCGGGTGTCCGCAGTAGCGCTTGCGAGATCGCAGCGACAGTGCCCGGGTCCTCTGTCGGCCGGTCGCTCGACGACGACTCTCCGGCAGTCGTCGAGGCTGCAGCCTTCGCAGCCGGCGAGCTGGGCGAGTCGCATGTCGTGCCGCGCCTGTGCGAGATCGCCCGGCGCCACCCGGACGCGCTCTGCCGGGAAGCCGCCGTGGCGTCTCTTGGTGCAATCGGCGACGAGCGTGGGCGCGATGCCGTGCTTGCGGCGCTCGCCGACGTGCCCGCCGTCCGCCGCCGAGCGGTCGTAGCGCTCGCGGCGTTCGACGGCGACGAGGTAGACACCGCGCTACGCGCTCGCCTCGGCGATCGCGACTGGCAGGTGCGCCAAGCCGCCGAGGACGTGCTCGGCCTCAGCGACGAAGAGCCGAGCTGACGCCCGGCCTCACAGCGTCGAGCTGCGCGAGGCAGCGCGACGCCCCGACGACGGCACATCGTCCCGGCTCAGCCACGGTCCGCACGGGAAGACCCGTGGATCTCGCCAGACGTCTGTCCAGACCGTCGAGCAGCGATCCGGCACCGCACAGGTGGACGCCCGAGCGCAGGAGGTCGTTCGCGAGATCGGGCGGAGCCGTGGCAATGCAGTCGACCGCCGCGTCGAGGATCGGACGGACGAGCTCCTCGAGCACCGGCATGATCTCCGCCTCCGACAGCACCACCGACGCTGGTCGCCCCGTCGCGGACTCCCGCCCGAGGACCTCCAGTCGGGGGCGGCCGCCCGCCGGCTCGACGGTCCCGATCCTCCTGCGCACCTCGGACGCGGCCGACTGGTCGATGACGAGGGCGAAGCGGCGTGCGATCGAGGTGCGGACGGCGTCGTCGAGATCGTCGCCTCCGATCGCCAGCGAGGCCGAGGTGACGATGCCCCCGAGAGCGAGCACTCCGACGTCGGTGGTGCCGGCGCCGACGTCGACCACCATGATTCCTTCCGGCTCCTCGATGTGAAGTCCGGCCCCGATCGCGCACGCCACCGGCTGCTCGACGAACCGAACCTGGCGTGCGCCGGCCTGACGGAGCGCTCTGTCCAGGGCGCGTCGCTGGACGTGGGTTGCACCGACGTGCACGCATGCGAGGACACGCGGGTGCGATAGCCGGGAGACGCCCGCCGAGCGCACGACCTCGCCCAGCACCTCCTCCGCGAGCGCGATGTCGACAAGCTGGCCATGACGCACCGGCCGGACGAGGCGCACCCGCCCGGCGGTCCCGACGCCGACCGCGAGCGCCTTGTCACCGAAGCCGAGCAGCCGCCCGGAATCCACGTCGACCGCCGCGACGGTCGGCTGCTCCACCAGCAACGCCCCACGCGAGTCCGCGACGCGTGTCGTAGCGGAGCCGAAGTCGATCGCGAGATCGGAGCTCACTGGTCGTCGCCACCCACGCAGGCATCGTAGGCGGAGAGCGGCCGCAGCCGACCTCCGCCCGGCCGTTGTTGGGGATATCCTCCTGCGCCGTGGCAGCGTTCGCCGACGGCTTCGACGACTTCCCCGACGAGGACCCCCTCGCGCCGCCGTTGCCGGCCGAAGACAGGCTGTGGCGCCACCCGTCCGAGCTCGGCTCGCTCGGCAGCTCCCTTCCGCTCGACCCGATCACGGTCCGGCGCCGTTGGCTCGCCAGCCAGCCGTCGAGAGCGAGCGCATGGACGGCCGGGCTCGTCGGAGCCCTGCTCGCAACGGGGCTCGTGGCACTCGGGACGCACCTCGCATCGGCAATCACGGCAAGGCCTGGCCAAAGCGGGGTGGAGCTGCTCACAACCCCTGCTGGCGCCTCCGCCACACCCTCGGCAGCGAGCGGCCGGCACCCTGTCGAGGCCATCGGCACGACCCTCGCGACCGACATCGCCGCCGCCGGCAAGGCGGTGTTCTACGTCGACGTCACCCGGCAAGGGACACGCAGCCGGACCCTTGGCATCGGTATCGGCGCGAGCGGGATGCTCCTCGCCCCCGCGGCACAGATAGCCGGAGCCACGAGCATCGTCGTGGTGCTCCCGGACGGCGCTTCCTACGTCGGTGACGTCGTCGGAACCGACTTCGCCCCTCGGGCCGCGTCGAGCGGCCTGGCGCTCCTCCACGTGAACGGCGTCACCGACCTCCCGGTCGCACCCCTCTCGACGGCGCCGATGACAGCGCAGCAGGTCCTCGCCGTCGCCGTGAGCGGACCAGGCGGCTCGACCTTCTCGGTCGGCTCGGTCGTCACCACTCCCCGCAGCGCGCCGGCCGGCAGCACGGTTCTCGTCGACGCGATGTCGACCGACCTCCCGACGGCCGCAGCCCCGCCCGGCAGCATGCTGCTGGGCGCGGACGGGCGCGTCCTCGGCATCGTGACCGGCTCGTCGGGAGGCAAGGCGCTGGCAACACCCGCCTGGATCGCGACGGACGTAGCGGCAAAGCTCGCCTCTGAGGGAGCTGTCGTCCACGGATGGCTAGGGATCGAGGGCACGACGGCCGGCCGTGCCGGCGGCGGTGTGACCGTGGGAGCAGTCGCCCGCTCCAGCGCCGCGAGCACGGTCAAGCTGCGGCGCGGCGATGTCATCGTCTCGGTGGACGGCCGCTCCGTCACCAGCATGGCGCAGCTGCAAGGCCTGCTCTACCTGTCGAGACCGGGCCAGCGGCTGTCCGTGGGTGTCGTGCGCGACGGGCACCCGGTGGTGTTGCGCGTCTCCCTCGAGGGAGAGCAGCACGGCTGAGCCGCGCCTGCATGTCCGGCCATTCACGGCGGGACGCGCCTAGATTCGTGTCATGGCTCCCGACATCCCCCCCGGCATGGGTGGCTTCTTCCAGGGGATGATCGGCGACCTGCTCCGCATGCTCAAGACGGACTCACCACTCCAGTGGGACCTCGCGCTCCAGCTCGCGCAAACTGTCGCCGCCGAGGGTCAGGCGGAGGGCAACGTCGACCCCTCCGAGCGGATCTGCCTCGAAGGTCTCATCGGCGTAGCCGAGCTGCACGTCGCCGACGTCACCGGGATGACGACCTCGCCAGGAGGGCGACCCCTGTCGATCGTGACCACAGGACGCGCAGAGTGGGCACGACGCAGCCTCGAGGGCTGGAGGCCGGTCATCGAGCAGATCGCCGCCGCGCTCGCGCCGCGCGACGCCGGGGCCGCTGCGAACGGGCCCGGCGCGACGGAGGATCTCCTCGCCAGCGAGGAGAGTGGTGACGAGGCACTGGCTGCCTTCCTCGGTCGATGGACGAGCGCAGTCGCTCCGGCGATGATCGCTATGCAGGTCGGCTCGGTCGTCGGCCATCTCGCGCAGCGCGCGCTCGGCCAGTACGACCTACCGCTTCCCCGCCGGGACGACGGCGAGATCCTCGTGGTGCCTTCCAACGCCACCCAGTTCGCCGAGGACTGGAGCCTGCCGCCGGCCGACGTTGCCCTGTGGCTTTGCGTACGAGACGTCGCGGTGCATGCCGTGCTGACCCGTCCCCATGTACGGTCCCGGCTCGAATCGCTTCTCAGGCGCCAGGCCACGGGCTTCCGGCCCGACCCGACGGCGCTCGAGGAGCGCCTCGGCCAGGCGGCGGCCGGCGGGATGCCGGATCTCGGCGACCTGACACGCCTCCTCGGCGACCCCGGCACCTTCGGCGAGCTGGACGACAGCCCCGAGCTCCGCCAGGTGCGCGCGGAGCTCTCGGCACTGAGCTCCGCTGTCGAGGGCTACGCGGAATGGGTGACGGACACCGTCGCCGCGCGGTCCATCGGCGCCCGCAGTGCGATCCGGGAGGCGCTGCGTCGCAGGCGCGTCGAACGCGGCGACGAGGAGCGCGTCGCAGAGTCGCTCTTCGGCCTCCACCTCGACCAGGATGCCGTCGACCGGGGGGAGTCCTTCGTCCGCGGGATTCTCGAGCGTGGAGGTGAGGCGGAGCTCATGAAGCTATGGCGCGACGAGCGCAATCTCCCGACGCCGGCCGAGCTCGACGCTCCCGGGCTGTGGATCGAGAGGGTGAACCTCCCGGCTCTCGGAGACGGCGGGGGCGAGCCGACCGACCACTGAGCACCTGGACGCTCTTCAGGCCCCGGTGGCGGCATCTTCCTCGGGGATGCCGAGATCCCATTCGAGGAGGAGGTTCTCGCGCTCGGCGTCACGTACGACACGCTCGCGGTTCCGGCGGAACTGCGGGTCGTGGGGAGGCAGCAGGACGAGACGCGCGAGAGCCCGCTCGCGGAACGCCTCGACGACCGCTCGCTCGCCGAATTGGGAGTCCACCTCCCAGTGCGGTGCCACCGGTCCGAGGTAGACGACACGCACGTGGCCCCGCGGGGGCTCGCTCGGCGCCGCAGCCTCACCGGGGGTGATCGTCGTCATAGGGAAGCTCCTTGGTCGCGGCGCCCGAGCCGGGCACGACCTTCCCACTGTACCGGCGGGGCCCGCGCACGGCCGGCGCCACCGTCACTGTGCGCTCGCTGGCCGTGCGCTCGGTGTTAACTGCGTGCTAACAGCCTGTTCACAGGAACCGGGTGTAGCCTCGCAACATTGCAGGTAGCAGGCTCGGTGTCGTTGCCTGAGGAGGGTGGTGCGATGGATACGGTGTGGATGGCAGAAGGCAAGTGCCGGGAGCTCCCACCGGAGACGTTCTTTCCGAGCGACGGCGTGGGCGTCGAGGTCGCACGGCGCATCTGCGCGGACTGCCCGGTCAAGGCGCAGTGCCTCGAGTACGCGATGGAGAACCACATCGACCACGGCGTCTGGGGCGGTACGTCCGAGCGGGAGCGCCGGCGCATCGCGCGCCAGCGCCGTCACCTCAGCCTGCACAGCTCGCGCTGAAGCGACCTGGCGAGCGCATCGTGATCAGTCGCATCCTGCAGATCGGGGCGCCCGCGAGCCCAGTCCTTACGCAGTAGCCGTACCCGTCGTGCTCGAAGCGGTCGTCAACGTCGCCGAAGGCTCCCGCGCCGGGGTCGTCCGGAGTCTGGCAGAGCTCGTTGGCCCCTCCCTTCTCGACGTCCACAGCGACGCGTGGCACAACCGCTCGGTGCTCACGATCGCGGGCGCCGACCTCGAAAGCTCCGTCCGCGCCTTGGCAACCGCGGTCGTCGCGACCTTGGATATACGCGTCCACGAGGGTGCGCACCCGCGCCTCGGCGTGCTCGACGTCGTCCCGTTCGTCCCGATCCGAGATCCGTGCCGCCCCGACGTCTCGGGCGAGCTCACCGAGGCGCTGGCGGCACGCGACTCCTTCGCCGCGTGGGCCGGCGAGGTCCTCGGACTGCCCTGCTTTCTCTACGGACCGGATCGATCCCTGCCTGAGATCCGCCGGGGTGCGTTCGCGACCGTCGTGCCGGACACCGGCCCTCGGCGCCCGCACCCGACGGCAGGCGCAACGTGCGTCGGGGCCCGCGGGCCCCTCGTCGCATACAACCTGTGGCTCGACGGCTGCGACGTCACCGTCGCGCGGGCTGTCGCGCGATCGATCCGGTCCCCGGAGGTGCGTGCCCTCGGCCTCGCGCTCGGCGAGCACGCGCAGGTCTCGTGCAACCTCGTCGCACCGGAACGTGTCGGCCCGGGAGCGGTCTACGACGCCGTGGCGGCTCTCGCGCCGGTCTCTCGGGCGGAGCTCGTCGGCCTCCTGCCGAGACAGGTGCTCGACGCCGAGCCACGCTCTCGCTGGCGTCAGCTCGATCTCGGCGCACACAAGACGATCGAGCACCGTCTCAGCGCTCGCGTGCCGCCCTAGCGTCGGCTGGGCGGAGACGGTGCCGGTTTCACGACGCCGCGCCGACGTCTTGCTGCAAGCCGAGCCGGGAACGGCGCACGCGGCGCCTCTCGCGCTCGCTCATCCCGCCCCAGATGCCAAACTTCTCGCCGTTCGCTATCGCGAAGTCCAGGCAGTCGTCCCGCACGACGCAGCCGCGGCACACCTCCTTGGCTTCTCGCGTAGACGATCCGCGCTCCGGGAAGAACAGCTCCGGGTCGACGCCCATGCAGTTGGCCCGGAACTGCCAGTCCCGGTCGAGCTCGCCTATGAGCGCCTGGACGTCCACCGGCACCCTCCTCTCGGCACGACCACTCTCGCCCACGACCTCCCGTGACCGAGTGGCAACAGCGTAACTACACTGTTGTGACAATGATGGACCTACTCACGGCTGCATGCAAGGGGAAGTTGAGCCACGTGACGCGGAGCCGGAGGACCGTCAGCGATGCGCCACGCGCCTCGACCGACCGGAGCGCAGCTCGACGAAGTCGACGAGCAGGTAGCGGCCGAGCTCCTCGGGCGTGGTGAAGAAGGCCCTGCCGCGGTTGACCCTCGTCATTTGCTCGACGAATGCCCGAAGGTCCCCAGTGGCGTCGAGCACGAAGATGTCGATCGTGATCCCGGCCCTCGTGCAGCGAGCCACCTCTGCAAGCGTCGCCGCGATCGTCTCCGGCGTGGGCGGGTAGTCGAAGAAGACGTCGCCGCCTTCGAGCACGTGTGCCGTCGGCTCGCCGTCGGTGACGACGACGAGCTGCTTCGCTCCACTCTTGTGGCGTAGGAGTGACCGGGCGAGAGCGAGGGCGTGCTGGAGATTCGTGCCGTAGGCGAAGTCCCAGGAGAGCGCAGGAAGCTCCTCGGCCGCGATGACGCGTGCGGTCGCCGAGAACCCGACCAGGCCGAGGAAGTCGCGGGGATAGCGGGACGCGATGAGAGACTGGAGAGCGAGCGCGACCTTCTTGGCGGCGAGGAAGTTCTCGCGGATCGGCATCGAGAGCGACAAGTCGAGCGCGAGCACCGTCGACGCGGCACTCAGATGCTCGCTGCGCTCGACCTCGAAATCTTCCTCCTTCAACCGGATCGGGAGCTGGAGCGCAGCCGGTCCGCCGGCCGTCGAGACCCTGAGCAAGGCGTTGCGCAGGGTGCGCTCGACGTCCAGGCGGAGAAGGTCGCCGTGCTCGTACAGCTTGGTCTCGTCGCTCCGGTCGTGGCCTATGCCCGACACCTCGGCGCGGTGCTCTCCGACCCGGTCCCGGCGCACGCGGGCGAACAGCTCGTCGAGGGCTCGCTCACCGAGACGACGCAGCCCCCTCGGCGTCATCGCGAGGCGACCTTCCTTCCGCCCGACGAGCCCGTCTTCCTCGAGCCGGCGCGTCAAGGTCGCGAGCGTCTCGAGGACCTCGGCGGCGTCGGGACCGAGCAGTCGAGCAAGCTCTGCGGGGTCGAGCTCGGCGAGCTCGGCCGGCTGGGTGAGCGTCTTCAGGGTCGCTGCGAGACGGTCCAGCTCGGCGATCTCCGTGAAGACCTCCCCGGCTCCTGGGAAGTCGAGCTGCACCTCGCCGGACATGGCGACGGCCCTGTCCCAGCCGAGCGACGGAAGCACCGCTCGCAGCCCGCGACCGAGCCGCTCGAGCTCCCGGACGAGCCCGTCGTCCGCCATCAGGGCCTCCGACAGCGCTGCGAGCTCGGCGCGCTGCTCGGCAGACATCGACGCGACAAGCGAGCTGGCAGACGCCATCTGACGGGCGATCTGGCCGAGGAGCTCGTCGAGGTTGCCTGCGGCCCCCGGGAACACGTCCCCGAAGCGCTCCATGAGCTCCCCGAAGGACGGGTCGATCGGCTCGCCCGCCTCGCGCTGCTCGAGCATCGCGCTGAGAGCGGCCATCCCGTCGCGCAGGTGCGCGCGATCCTGCGCGCTCGACGACGCCAGCGCCCCGGCAGCACGGTCGAGCTGCACCTGGACAAGGTCCCGGCGGAGATCGTCGAGGAGCTCGTCGAACGCCTCCCGCGCACGGCCCGAAGCGAAGTCGTGACCGGTGAGCGTGGCGACTCGCTCCACGAGCCCCTCGGGAAGCAGGCCCAGCTCGGCGAGCTGTTCGCCGGCTCGCCGAGCGGTCGCACCCGGCTCGTGGGCCATGCGCTCGAGCTCCGCGCGCTCGGTGTCGACGACGTCGTCGAGACGGCGCCTCGCCTCGTCGTAGAGACCGGACAGGTTGCCCGAGGACGCGAGACGCGCCCGTCGGGCATCGATCCGCTCGACGAGCGAGCGCAGCCCGGCGACCCGGCGACCCGACGACGTGACGAGCCCCTGATGGAGCAGCCGGCGCAGCGCTGCATCGACGTCGCCGTGGTAGAGAAGGTCGTCCGCGACGGCGGTGAGCACGTCGCGCCCGTCGAGCCGCCCCAGCTCGTCGCCACCCTCCCAGCGGCCGTACCGCCACCCACGCGACAGCGAAGCACCCGTCGCGTGAGCCGTCGGCTCGCTCCTGCCCGCCCGCGCCCGCTCCTCCCGGTCGCCCTCGGTCATAGGTCCCTCACCTTTGTGTCCGTGTCCCCCGACGGCGCCCCTCGCCAAGGGCGTCCGCTCGCTCCGGGCGCGCCAGCTCCTCTCGCTCAGCGGGCGGAGTACGTGCTCGCACCCGAGGTGGCGTCCTTGCTCAGCCGGCGCGCAAGATGGAGCCCTTCGAGAAGTAGCTCGAGGGCGCTAGCCACCTCCGCTGGCCTGGCAGCCAGGCCAGCGAGCGCCTCGACCGCCACGGAGAGCGCGGGCGAGGCGGCTGCTGCCTCGACATAGGCCGCGGAGGACATCTCTGCACCGACGTCGACGACGCGCCCCGCGTCGAACTCCTCGACCACGGCCGTCAGCTGTGCCTGCGGGCAGCGCTCGCGGAACACCTGGAGGACCGCTGTCCGGACGAGCTGACGGACGATCTCCGCCTCGCCCCCGTCCTCGAGCGCCTCGACCTCGATCTTGCCCACGGTCGAGGCGAGCACAGCGTCGAGGTCGCTCACCCGCGGGACCGCGAGCGGCTCGCCGAGACGGAGCGCCCTGCGCAGCGACGCCGCAGCGACGGTCTCCTGGTTCGCGATGCTCGCGCGCACCGAGACCCCGGAGCGTTGGTCGATCCTCGGGCTGGAGCGGGCGGCGTGACTGATCACCGCGACGATCTCGGCCATCGGCTCGGGCAGCGCGAGCTCCACCCCGCCGACGCCGCCGAGATGCGCCTCCTGGGCGACGATCGCGATCTCGGTCGCCACCTCGATCGGGTAGTGCGTCCGGATCTGCGCTCCGAAGCGATCCTTCAGCGGCGTGATGATCCTGCCCCGGTTCGTGTAGTCGTCCGGGTTCGCGGTGGCGACGAGGAGAAGGTCGACCGGCATCCGGACACGGTGCCCTCGGATCTGGACGTCCTGCTCCTCGAGGACGTTGAGAAGGCCCACCTGGATCCTCTCCGCGAGGTCGGGCAGCTCGTTGATGGCGAAAATGCCGCGGTTGGTCCTCGGGACGAGGCCGTAGTGGATCGTGAGCTCGTCCGCGAGGTAGCGGCCCTCGGCGACCTTGACCGGGTCCACCTCCCCGATGAGATCCGCGATCGAGGTGTCCGGCGTCGCGAGCTTCTCGCCGTAACGGTCGGAGCGGTGGACCCACGCGACTGGTGTCTCGTCGCCGAGCTCGGCAACGAGGTCCCGGGCGTGGCGCGACACGGGCCGGAACGGGTCGTCGTTGATCTCGGACCCCGAGACCACTGGTGCCCACTCGTCGAGGAGCTCGACGAGCGAGCGGACGATCCTCGACTTCGCCTGGCCGCGCTCGCCGAGCAAGATGACGTCATGCCCCGCGAGGAGCGCATTCTCGAGCTGCGGCACCACGGTGTCCTCGAAGCCGAGGACACCGTCGACCGCTGGTCTGCCGGCAGCGATACGAGAGGCGACGTTGCGCCGGACCTCCTCGCGCACCGACACCGAGACCCACCCGGAGCTACGCAGCCCTCCGAGCGTCGCCGGGAACGGGGGGCCGTCTGGAAAGGAAGTCGTTCCTGCTCCGGCCATTTCCTCACCCTAACGGCGGCTGGCGGCGCAGCGTCGGACGGGCTCGCGAGCCCGCGTCCTCGCCCGCCGTTTCGCCCGCGTGCAAGTGTTGGCGCGAGGATGAGCGGGGAAGGCCGGCGCGTGGCGCCGGTCGAGCCACGGAGGCCGGGCCGTCCGGCCTTTTCGACCGTTCGGACCTGGAGGGATGCCCGTGACCGTCGTGGAGCAGACGCAGGGAGCACCGCGTCCCACGCCCGTCAGGATCGGCGGCGCCCGTGGCGGGCCGCCGCTCTCCACCGTCCTGCGCAAGGACAACTGGCGCCTCCAACCCACGCTCACCGCGCTCGGACTGCTCGGCTTCATCGGCTACTCGGTCTGGGCTGCCCTGCGCAACGGGGACTTCTACGCGGGCAACGTCGGCCGCGACTACCTCTCGCCGCTCTACTCGCCGTGCCTCACGCACAGCTGCACCACGGCAGGCTACGTCTGGGGCGGCTGGTCCTGGTGGCGGGTGTCGCCGGCCTGGCTCATTCTCGCGTTCCCTGGAGCCTTCCGGACCACGTGCTACTACTATCGCAAGGCGTACTACCGCTCCTTCTGGCTCTCGCCTCCGGGGTGTGCCGTCCCCGATGCAGGGTCGACAGGCACGGGGCGACGAAGCCGCTACACCGGCGAGACCCGCTTTCCGCTGCTGCTCCAGAACCTCCACCGCTACACGTGGTACTTCGCCGTCGTCTTCGCCGGGATCTTGACCTGGGACGCGATCGCCTCGTTCCGCTTCACGAACGGCGTCGGCGTGGCGGTCGGAACGCTGCTGTTCGTCGTCAACGCGATCTTCATCTGGGCGTACACCCTCGGCTGCCACGCGTGCCGCCACCTTTGCGGTGGCAACCTGAAGCGCATGTCAGAGGCACCCGTGCGCCACTGGTTCTGGAAGAACATCTCCTCTCAGCTCAACGCCCACCACCAGCTTTTCGCCTGGTGCTCGCTGTTCTCGATCATCGCCACGGACCTGTACACCTACCTCGTCGCGAGCGGTGCCATCCACGACCCGAGGCTGTTCTGATGCCCGAGCACGAAAGTCACGTATTCGACGTCGTCGTCATCGGCGCGGGCGGTGCCGGGCTGCGTGCCGCGATCGAGGCGAGCGCGGCGGGTGCGCGGACGGCGATCGTCTGCAAGTCCCTGCTCGGCAAGGCGCACACCGTCATGGCCGAGGGTGGGGTCGCTGCCGCCCTCGGCAACGTCTGGCCCGAGGACAACTGGATGGTGCACTTCCGCGACACGATGCGTGGCGGCAAGATGCTGAACAACTGGCGGATGGCCCAGCTCCACGCGCAGGAGGCTCCCGACCGGGTCCTCGAGCTCGAGGAGTGGGGTGCCGTCTTCGACAGGACGCCCGACGGCCGGATCCTCCAGCGCGACTTCGGCGGCCACCGCTACGCGCGCCTCGCGCACGTCGGCGACCGCACCGGTCTCGAGCTGCTCCGGACCTGCCAGCAGCGAGCGGTCAGCCTCGGCATCGAGGTCTTCATGGAGTGCAAGATCCTCCACCTCTTGAAGGACTCCTCGGGAGCGGTCTCGGGAGCGGTGGGGTTCTGGCGCGAGTCCGGCAAGCCGGTGGTGTTCGGAGCGAAGTCCGTGGTGCTCGCGTCGGGCGGTGTCGGCAAGACCTGGAAGTTCACCTCGAACTCCTGGGAAGGCACCGGTGACGGTCACGCCCTCGCCCTGTGGGCGGGCGCGGACATGATCGACATGGAGTGCGTGCAGTTCCACCCGACAGGGATGGTGTGGCCGCCTTCGGCACGAGGCATCCTCGTGACCGAGGGTGTGCGCGGCGACGGCGGCGTGCTGCGCAACCGCGACGGCGAGCGCTTCATGTTCAACTACATCCCGGAGTTCTACGCGAAGGAGACCGCCGATTCGATCGAGGAGGCGGACCAGTGGTACGACAACAAGAAGGACTTCCGTCGCCCGCCCGAGCTGCTCCCCCGCGACGAGGTAGCTCGATCGATCAACTCGGAGGTCAAGGGCGGACGTGGAAGCCCGCATGGCGGGGTGTTCCTCGACATCGCGTCGAGGAGGACGCCGGAGTACATCAAGCGGCGCCTCCCTTCGATGTACCACCAGTTCAAGGAGCTCGCCGACGTCGACATCACCAAGGAGCCGATGGAGATCGGCCCGACGTGCCACTACATCATGGGCGGCATCCGGGTCGACGCCGACACCGCAGCCACGACCGTGCCGGGTCTCTACGCGGCGGGCGAGGTGGCAGGTGGGATGCACGGGGCAAACCGGCTCGGGGGCAACTCGCTCTCCGATCTCCTCGTCTTCGGCAGGCGAGCCGGCCAGTACGCCGCCGAGCACGCGCTCGGCATGCCAGGTGACGTCCTCGTCGACTCCGGGCAGGTCCAAGAAGTGATGCAGGAGGCTCTCGCGCCCTTCGGCCGAGAGACGGGGGAGAACCCCTATGCGGTCCACCACGAGCTTCAAGAGACGATGCAGAGTCTGGTCGGGATCATCCGCACCGAGTCCGAGCTGCTCGAGGCGAAGGACAAGCTCGCTGACCTCGACGAGCGGGCCGCCGCTGTCGGCGTCGAAGGCCACCGCCAGTTCAATCCCGGATGGCACCTCGCCCTCGACCTGCAGTCGATGCTCGCCGTCGCGCACTGCACGACGCTCAGCGCCATCGAGCGCAAGGAGAGCCGGGGCGGGCACACCCGCGACGACTACCCTGCAAGTGACCCGGAGCTCGGCAAGGTCAACATGGTGACGCGCCTCGCCGGCACGACCGTCACCGTGACGCCAGAGCCACTGCCGGTGATGCCTGACGAGCTCAAGACACTCTTCGAGGAGGGCCATTGATGGCCGGGGAGACGCGCTGATGGCGACGAGTGCCGACCAGACGGGCCCGGAGGCGGCGAGCACCGCCACGGCGGATGTGGCGTCGGGCGCCTCGGGGACGCCGACGGTCACCTTGCGCCTCTGGCGCGGCGACGACACCGGGGGGTCCTTCAACGACTACACCGTCGACAACCTCGGCGGCGAGGTCGTTCTCGACGTCGTGCACCGCGTCCAGGCGGAGCAGGCTCCGGACCTCGCAGTCCGCTGGAACTGCAAAGCGGGCAAGTGCGGCTCCTGCAGCGCCGAGGTCAACGGACGCCCTCGATTGATGTGCATGACTCGCATGAGCACCCTCGACACCACGCAGCCGATCACCGTCTCGCCGCTCCGGGCGAACCCGGTGATACGTGACCTCGTGACCGACGTCTCCTACAACTTCGCCGTTGCGCGGCGAATCCCAGCGTTCCATCCCGGACCCCGGGACGCCGACGGCACCTACCGCATGGCGCAGGTCGACGCGGATCGCGTCCAGGAGTTCCGCAAGTGCATCGAATGCTTCCTCTGCCAGAACGTCTGCCACGTGGTCCGCGACCACGAGGAGAACAAGCCGCACTTCGCAGGCCCGCGCTTTTTCGCCCGGCTAGCGGAGCTCGAGATGCACCCTCTCGACACCCTCGACCGGCGTGACCTCGCGTCACGAGAGCTCGGCATCGGCTATTGCAACATCACGAAGTGCTGCACCGAGGTCTGCCCCGAGGGCATCCACATCACCGACAACGCGATCATCCCGATGAAGGAGCGCGTCGTCGACGCCCGCTACGACCCGATCGCCTGGCTCGGCCGAAAGATCCTCAGACGGCCGGCTCCCACCCCCGCCTCCTCGACCGCTTCCCTTTCCCCCGCCGGCAAGGCCCACGAGACGATCTCGACGCAGCCGCGCACGCCAGCGGGCGGCTAGGTCACCCGGCGCGTGGAAGACCTGCTCACGCCAGCGTGGCTCGACGAGCTCGGCGCGGCACTGGTGGCCGCCGAGCCGGTCGAGTCGCCGGGTCGCATTGCTCTCGGCCAGGTCGTCACGGGCGCACCCGACGGAGACGTCGCGTACACGTTGCTCTTCGGAGGCGGCCAGCCGGCTTCTCTCGTCCACGGCGTCGAAGGCGCCGTCGTCACGGTCGTAGAGTCCTACGAGACTGCGACAGCCATCGCGTCGAGCACCCCGGCAGCCGGCGTGCTCGCGAGCGGGAAAGTGAAGGTGCGTGGTGACGTGCGGGTACTGCTCGGCTCCCAGGCGGCGCTCGCCGACCTGGCCGAGGCAGTCGCCGGCGCCCGCCTGGCCACGAGCGGCGGCACCAGACCGCTGGAGGAGACCCGGTGATCACCGAGCACGCGCTCATCACCGTCCGGCCGGGCAGCGAGGACCACTTCGCAACCGCGTTCCCCGAGGCGCATGCCGTGATCACCGCTGCGCCCGGCTGCATCTCGGCCCGCCTGCTACGCGGGGTCGAGCGGCCGTCCACGTTCTTGCTTCTCGTCGAATGGGCGAGCGTCGAGGCCCACATGGAAGGCTTCCGGTCCTCGGAGGCCTTCGCGACGTGGCGCCAGATCATCGGCCCGTTCTTCGACGGCCCACCCGACGTCGAGCACTTCGGGGAACCGCTCCGCTGACGCGAGCCCACGGCTAGCTCGGTGCGAGCAGCTCCGCGACGTCCGCACGCTCGGCGAGAAGCTCCTCGGTCGTGAGGCGGATCCTTTCGGTCGCGAGCGCGCCGTGCTCGATGCCCTCGACGATGCTCCAACCGTCGCCTGTCGAGCGCACCGGGAAGCCAAACTGCAAGCCTTCTGGGACGCCGTACTCGCCGTGCGACACGACAGCCAGCGAAGTCCAGTCGCCCGACGGCGTCGGGGTGCGGATGCTCACGACCGATCCGACAGCCGCTGCGGCAGCAGATGCTGCCGAGGAGAGGCCCCGCGCGTCGATGATGGCTGCGCCCCGCTTCTGCACGGTCGTGATGAACTCGCCCTCGAGCCAGGACTGGTCCGCGACGACCTCGGGCACGGGCGCTCCGCCGACGAGCGCGTGTGCGAAGTCGGGGAACTGCGTCGAGGAGTGGTTGCCCCAGATCGCCATGTTCGACACGGCCGTGACGGGCACGCCTGCGCGTCGCGCCAGCTGTGACTTGGCGCGGTTCTCGTCGAGGCGCGTCATCGCGAACCAGCGGTCCTCCGGCACCTCGGGCGCGTTCGCACGTGCGATGAGGCAGTTCGTGTTGCACGGGTTGCCGACGACGAGCACTCGCACGTCCGGGGCGGCGTTGGCGGCGATGGCCCTGCCCTGTGGCTTGAAGATGCCACCGTTGATGCCGAGGAGGTCCTTGCGCTCCATCCCCGCCTTGCGGGGGACCGAGCCGACGAGCATCGCGACGGACGTGCCGTCGAATGCCGCCGTGAGATCGGAGGTCGCGTCGATGCTCGCAAGCAGCGGCGACGCGCAGTCGTCGAGCTCCATGACGACGCCCTCCAGGGCCTTCATCGCAGGCTCGATCTCGAGAAGCCTCAGCGCCACCGGCTGGTCGGGGCCGAGAAGCTCGCCCGCTGCTATCCGGAAGAGCAGCGAATAGCAGATCTGTCCTGCGGCACCTGTCACGGTGACGCGTACGGGGGCCTTCGTCGCAAGTGCTCGGGAGTCGGTCACATTCCGAGGCTACCCCCGGACCGGTCCTCCGGTCAGATCCGTCGCGTTCCCCCGACGTCCACGCACGCGCCTACCGGCACACGGGAGCGGCCACGAAGCACAGGGGCGCCCGCCAGCCCGCCGCGGTGAACCTCGCCTCGACCGCCAGGGCGATCGAGGCGGTGGCGTCCGCGCCGACGAGAGCGATCGCGGATCCCCCGAATCCTCCGCCGATCATCCGCGCACCGAGCGCTCCTGCACCGATCGCCGCCTCGACCGCGGCGTCGAGCTCCGCGCAGGACGACTCGAAGTCGTCACGGATCGACGCGTGGGCGGCGTTGAGGATGGGTCCGATATCCGCAACCCGTCCCTCGTCGAGGAGCCGGGCAGCGTCGAGCACGCGGGCATCTTCCGTCACGACGTGGCGGACGCGCCGGACGAGCTCGGGATCGGCGAGCCGGCCGAGCGCCTCGCGGAGATCGTCCGGCCCGACGTCGCGCAAGGCCGCGACCCCGAGCACGGAAGCGGCACGCTCGCACGCACGACGCCTGTCGGTATAGCCCGAGTTGCCGAGGTCGTGGCCGACGCGCGTGTCCACGACGAGGAGGGCGAGGCCTGCGGACTCGAGGTCGAAGGGGACCTGGCGCATCTCGAGGCTGCGCGTGTCGAGCAGCAGAGCGTGCCCGGGCACGCACAGAAGGGAGGCCATCTGGTCGAGCACGCCGCAGGGAACGCCTACGAACTCGTTCTCCGCCCGCTGCGCGAGGCGGGCGAGCGCGGTGCGGTCGAGGTCGATCTCCGAGAGCTCCGCGAGCGCGAGCGCGGTCGCGCATTCGAGCGCTGCAGAGGAGGAGAGCCCCGCTCCTATCGGGACGTCGCTGTCGATGTAGAGATCCGCTCCGGCGACGGTGTGCCCGGCGTCGGCGAGGGCCCACGCGACGCCGAGCACGTAGGAGGACCAACCGCCGGCCGCACCCGGCCGTAGGTCCGCTATCCGAGCCTCGACCGGCTCCGCACGCTCGCCCTGGGCAGAGGCGACCTTGATCACGCCGTCTGTACGCCGGGCGGCTGTCGCTCGGGCCGCCAGGGGGAGCGCCGTCGGGAGGACGAAGCCCTCGTTGTAGTCGGTGTACTCCCCGACGAGGTTGACCCGACCGGGCGCGGACCACGTGCCGTCGGGCTCGACGCCGAAGAGATCGGCGAACGCCCGCGTCAACGAGCACCCCGGCGCGCGACGAGCACCTGCCAGGCGTCCTCGATCATGACCGCTATCGCCGGCCGCGTAGGTACCCAGGCGAGCTCTCGCTCCGCCCGCGCCGACGAGGCGACGAGCACGGCGGGGTCGCCCGCCCTTCGGGGCCCGATCGCCACCTCGAGAGACGCCCCGGTGACCTCCTCGACGGCCGAGAGCACCTCGCGCACGGTGAAGCCCCTGCCGTTGCCGAGGTTATAGATGCGGTGGCACCCGCGCTCCGCCCGCGCGAGTGCCGCGAGGTGCGCCTCGGCGAGGTCAGCGACATGGATGTAGTCCCGCACGCACGTGCCGTCGCTCGTCGGGTAGTCGTCGCCGTAGACCGTGAGCCCCGGCCGCATCCCGAGGGCAGCTTCGAGTGCGATCGGCACGAGATGGCTTTCGGGTTCGTGCCGCTCCCCGAGCCCAGCGTATGCACCGGCGACGTTGAAGTACCGCAGGCTCACCGCCCCGAGGCAGCTCTCGGACGCCTCGGCCGAGAGGAGATCGTCGACAGCGAGCTTCGACTCGCCATAGGGGTTGACGGGACGCGTGGCCGCGTCCTCGGTGATCGGCACCTCGGACGGCTCGCCGTAGACCGCCGCGCTGGAGGAGAAGACGAGGCGACCGACGCCGAGCCCGCGCATTGCGGCGACGAGACGGCTCGTCCCGAGGACGTTGTTCTCCTCGTACTTGGCGGGGTTCGCTATCGACTCGGCGACGAGCGAGGACGCTGCGAGATGGACGACCGCGTCGAACCGGCTTCCTGCGAGCAGCGTCGCAGCGTCGTGGACACGGCCGCGGACGAACGCTGCGCCACCGGGCACCGCGTCGAGATGGCCTGTCGAGAGGTCGTCGAGCACCGTGACCTCGTCGCCGCTCTCGAGGAGGCGCGTCGCGACGACGCTGCCGATGTAGCCGGCACCACCGGTGACGAGGACCCTCACGAAGCCAGCTCCCTCAGCCTTGCCGCAGCGCTCTCGGGGACGATGTCGTTCGCGAACGCGTCCATGCCGGACTCCGAGGACGCGAGGTACTTCAGCTTGTCGGCACTGCGCCGCACGGTGAACGTCTCTAGATGGAGCGCGAGATGCTCACGTCCTTCCCGCACGGGAGCCTGGTGCCAGCCGGACATGTACGGGGTCCGCCCACCGAACAGCGCGTCGAAGCGCCGCAGTAGGTCGAGGTAGATCCCGGGGAAGTCGGCGCGTGCGTCGTCGTCGAGGCAAGTGAGGTCCGCGACGCGCCTGCGCGGGTAGAGGTGGGTCTCGTAGGGCCAGCGGGCCGCGTACGGCACGAACGCCGTCCATGAGCGGTTCTCGACGACGACCCGTGCCCCGTCCTCGCGCTCCGCTGCGAGGACGTCGTCGTAGAGGTTGCGACCCGTCCGGCGCACGTAGTCGGTGACCGACGCGAGCGCCCGGGACGTGCGCGGCGTGACGAATGGGTAGGCGTAGATCTGCCCGTGAGGATGCTGCAAGGTGACGCCCACCTCCACCCCGCGGTTCTCGAAGCAGAAGACCTGCTCGACCGCCTCGATACGCGAGAGCTCTTCCGTGCGGTCGGTCCAGGCGGCGAGCACGAGGGCGATCTCCGACGGCGTCAGGTCGACCAGCGAAGCGTCGTGCCGCGGTGAGTAGCAGATCACCTCGCAGCGCCCGGCACCAGGCCGGTACGCATGGGTCGGGCTCGCCGTAAGCGAGGCGGTCGACCGGCTCTCCCCCGACAGCGCAGGGAACCTGTTCTCGAGGACGACCACGCCGTAGTCGGACGCCGGCACCTCGGTGACCTTGCCGTCTCGCGACGGGCAGAGGGGACAGTCGTCCGCCGGCGGCAGGTAGGTCCGTTCCTGGCGGTTCGCGGCAACCATGACCCAGGAGGCGAGGAAGGGGTCGTAGCGCAGCTCCGAGCCTGCTGGCCGCGCGGGCAGATCGCGCGAGTCCTCTGCAGCGCGCGGGGGCGCTCCGTCATGGTCGTAGTAGACGAGCTCGCGCCCGTCCGCGAGGTGTATCCGCTCCCGCTTCATACCGCTTGCTCGGTCAGAGGCGTTCGACTATGGCGTCGGCGAACTCGCTGCAGCGGACCTCGCGGGCGCCGTCCATGAGCCGCGCGAAGTCGTAGGTCACGATCTTGTCGGCGATGGTCGCCTCGAGGGCCCGGACGATGTCGGCCGCGGGCTCGGCCCAGCCGAGGTGCTCGAACATGAGCACCCCCGATAGCAGCAGCGAGCCCGGGTTGACTTTGTCCTGACCTGCGTACTTCGGCGCCGTGCCGTGAGTCGCCTCGAACACGCCGTGGCCTGTCACGTAGTTGATGTTCGCCCCGGGGGCGATGCCGATGCCGCCTACCTGCGCCGCGAGCGCGTCGGAGAGGTAGTCGCCGTTGAGGTTCATCGTCGCGATGACGTCGAACTCGTCCGGCCGGGTGAGCACCTGCTGCAAGGTGATGTCCGCTATCGCGTCCTTGACCAGGATCTTGTCCCCCGGGTCGCCCCCGCACTCGTCCCAGCTGACGGCGACGTCGGCGAACTCGTCCCTCGCGACCTCGTAGCCCCAGTTGCGAAAGCCGCCTTCGGTGAACTTCTGGATGTTGCCCTTGTGCACGAGGGTAACGCTCCTGCGGCCGTGGGAGACCGCGTAGGAGATCGCCGCGCGCACGAGCCGCTTCGACCCGGTCTCCGAGATCGGCTTGATGCCGATCGCCGAGTCCGCGCGGATGTCCCACCCGTGCTCGTCGTGGAGGAAGTCGATGAGCCGCTTCGCCTCGGGCGTGCCCGCTGCGAGCTCGAAGCCCGCATAGACGTCCTCCGTGTTCTCGCGGAAGATCACCATGTCGACCTTCTCCGGATGGCGCACCGGCGAGGGCACGCCGGCGAACCAGCGGACTGGCCGCAGGCATACGTAGAGGTCGAGGATCTGGCGAACTGCGACGTTGAGCGAGCGGAAGCCACCACCGACGGGCGTCGTGAGCGGACCCTTGATGCCGATCAGGTACTCGCGAAACGCTGCGATCGTCTCGTCCGGCAGCCAGCTCCCCGTCTCGCGGAACGCCTTTTCACCCGCGAGGACCTCCTGCCAGGAGACGTGCTTGTCGTAGCGGGCAGCGGCGGCGTCGAGCACGTGCTGCGCCGCTGGCCAGATGTCGACACCGATACCGTCTCCCTCGATGTAGGGGACGATGGGGTCGTCCGGTACCTCGAGTGCCCCGCCAGCGTTCATCACGATCTTCTCGGCCATTTCCCGAGCCTAGTGCGGCGGCTCTGCCGGCTGCCTCGCCCGGCCATCCCCCGCGCGTGGCGCGAGCCCGAGGGCGGCCGCTACTTCGAGCGTTGCGGCGAACTGGTTCATCGTGTAGAAGTGCAATCCCGGCGCTCCGCTCGCAAGCAGCTCCTCGCACAGCTGCGTCGCGATCTCTACGCCGGCACGCTGGACGGCTGACGGGTCGTCGCCGGCCGCCGAGATGCGCCGAGCGAGCCACGTCGGCACGTGATGGCCGGACAGCGCCGCCATGCGCTCGAGCGTGCGTGGGCTCGTGACCGGCATGACGCCGGGGACGACCGGCTTGTCGATCCCGAGATCGGAGAGCTCGTCGACGAGACGCAGGTAGTCCTCGGCTCCGTAGACGAACTGCGTGATGGCGAAGTCCGCCACGCGGAGCTTCTCCGCGAGGTGCCGGCGGTCTGTGACCAGGTCAGGAGCCTCGGGGTGTCCGAGCGGGTGCGCGGCGACCGCGACGCAGAACGGCCCGACCGAGCGCGCCAGGTCGACGAGATCGATCGCGTGCGCGAGCTCGCCCCGCGTGGCGGCGTCCGGCGCGTCGAGAGGCGGGTCACCGCGGAGCGCGAGGATGTTCTCGACACCTGCGTTCCGGTAGCGGCGGAGGATCTCGACGAGCTCCACCCGGCTGTGCGAGGCGCAGGTGAGGTGCGCCATCGCTGTCGTGTGACGATCGTGCTCGAGCTCGACGACGAGCTCGTGGGTGCGTGCCCGAGTCGAGCCGGCCGCTCCGTAGGTGATGGACGCGAAAGCAGGCTGGAGCTCCACGAGGCGGTCGAGCGACGCCTCAAGCCGTCGGGCAGCCTGCTCGGTGCGGGGCGGCCAAAGCTCCACCGAGACGCGCGGTGGCCCCGACAAGAGGTCGCAGATCCGCGTCACAGGACCGTCCCCGAGGTTGCGGCGCGACCTCGCCGGTGCTCGATCACGCGCCGGTGCGCTCGGCGCGGCGCCGCGCGGCGGCCACGGCGTTGCGCAGGAGCATCGCCCGCGTCATCGGACCGACGCCGCCGATCCTGGGGGTGACGAAGCCGGCCACCTCGGAGACGTCGTCGGCGAGGTCGGAGAGCAGCTTGCGACCCTCCCACGACACGCCTGCTCCCACGACAGCCGCACCAGGCTTGATCATCGACGCGGTCACGAGCCCGGCAACGCCCGCGGCAGCGACGACGACGTCGCCTTCGCGCACGTAGCTCGCCAGGTCCGCGACGCCAGTGTGCACGACGGTGACCGCCGCGTTGCAGCCCGGGCGGCGGAGCGCGAGGAGGAGCGCGAGCGGTCGCCCTATCGTGAGCCCCCGACCGACGACGACGGCATGGCGTCCCTCGACGACGACCCCGTGGGCGGCGAGGAGCTCGACGATCCCCGCCGGAGTGCAGGGAAGCGGACCAGCAGCACCCATCACGAGCCGGCCGAGGTTGACGGGATGGAGCCCGTCGACGTCCTTGTCAGGGTCGACGGCGAGCAGCACGGCTTCCTCGTCGAGATGCGCGGGCAAGGGCAGTTGCACGAGGTACGCGTCGACCGCGGGATCCTCGTTGAAGCGCCGGACGACGGCTCCGAGCTCGGCCAGGGAGACCGATGCCGCCAGATGCTCGTGGACCGAGCGCACGCCCACCTCTGCGCAGTCCTCGTGCTTCATCGCGACGTAGCGCGCGCTCGCCGGATCGTCCCCCACGAGGATCGTCCCGAGCCCCGGCGTCACGCCACGGGCGCTAAGAGCTGCCACCTCGGCGCGTAGCTCGACGCGGATCCGGGACGCCAGCGCAGCGCCGTCGAGCAGCGCCGCACCCGCCGTCGCGCGCTTGTCGGCTCCCGATCCCACAGTGGCGGCCCCAGACCCGTCAGTGGCGGAAATGACGCTCTCCCGTCATGACCATCGCGATGTTGCGCTCGTCGGCCGCCGCGACGACCTCGTCGTCGCGGAGAGACCCTCCTGGCTGGACGACTACGGTCACCCCGGCGTCGGCGACCGCGTCGAGACCGTCGCGGAACGGGAAGAAGGCGTCGCTCGCGGCCACCCCGCCCACGCCGCGACGGTCCGCCTTGCGGGCGGCGATCGCCGCGGCGTCGACCCGGCTCTGCTGTCCGCAGCCGACGCCGACGACCTGGCCGTCACGAGCGAGGACGATCGCGTTCGACGACGTGCGCGCGCAAGTGCGCCACGCGAGCTCGACGTCAGCCCACTGGCTGTCGAGCGGCTGGACCCGGGTGGCGATGCGCCACGCGGAGCGCCCCGCCACGAAGGCGTCCGGCTCCTGGACGAGATAGCCGCCACCGAGCTGGCGAACGACGAGCCCGCTGCCACTTGGAGACGGAGCAGTGAGGACACGCATGTTCTTACGCTTGCGCGCGAACAGCTCGAGCGCCTCGGTCGACACCTCCGGTGCGACGAGCACGTCGGCGAGCGCGTTGGCGACGACCTGCTCGGCGAGCGCGCCGTCGACGGGGCCGGAGAGTGCCACCACGCCACCGAAGGCAGCAAGCGGGTCACCCTCAAAGGCCTTCGCGTAGGCCGTGGCCAGGTCACCGGTTACCGCGGCACCACAGGGATTGGCGTGCTTGACGATGACCGCAGCAGCTCTCGTTCCACCGGGGCCGACCAGCTCGTGGACGAGCGTCCAGGCTGCGTCGGCGTCGAAGAGGTTGAGATACGAGAGCTCGCGCCCGCCGTGCTGCACGACGGCGTCGAGCCATAGTGGGCTTCCACCAAGGCGGCGGTAGCGAGCACCGTGCTGGTGCGGGTTCTCCCCGTAGCGAAGCGTCTCGCAACGCTCGAGGGCGAGGTGCACGGTCGGTGGGAGCACTTCGGCAGGCGCACCCCACGGCCCGCCCTCGTCCAACCAGGTGACGATCGCCGCGTCGTAGGCAGCAGTGTGCGCGAACGCGGCGCGCGCTAGCCGGCGGCGCGTCGTCGTCCCGACACTCCCCTCGCGGCGCAGCTCGTCGAGGACCACGCCGTAGTCGGCTGGGTCGACGACGACCGCGACGTGCTCGTGGTTCTTCGCAGCGGCGCGCACCATCGTCGGCCCGCCGACGTCGATCATCTCGACCGACGGATCGTCGGTGAACGGGTAGAGGTTGCAGGCGACGAGGTCGACGAGGTCGATGCCCTGGGCAGCGAGCGCGGCGAGATGGTCGGGCCGCGAGCGGTCTGCGAGGATCCCTCCGTGGATCGCCGGGTGGAGGGTCTTGACCCTGCCACCGAGCATCTCGGGCGCGCCCGTGACGTCGACGACCTCCCGGTGCGCGATACCCGCGTCGGCGAGGGCGCGCGAGGTCCCGCCGCTCGAGACGATCTCGACGCCGAGGTCCGCGAGGCCCCCCGCGAACGCGACGAGACCCGTCTTGTCGTACACCGAGATCACTGCCCTCACTGCTGCTCCCCGTTTCTCGTCTCGAGACTCCCTGTCGGCGGATGTGTCGCCCTCAGACCTCCAGTGCGCATATCCGGTGCGCCGACGACCGTCGCGTCCGGCTGGGCGCTCGGCTCCCGGAGCCCGTCGACAAACGAGCGGACAGTGGCCGGGTAGAGCCGGCGCTCGACCTGCTTGATCCGCTCGTGGAGGGAGTGAGCGTCGTCGCCTTCGAGCACGGGGACCGCTTCCTGAGCGAGGATCGGCCCGTCGTCGACCTCCAAGGTGGCGAGGTGGACGGTGCACCCCGTCACCTTCACCCCAGCAGCGAGCGCTGCCTCGACGGCATGCCAGCCCTTGAACGCCGGCAGCAGGGCAGGGTGAGTGTTGAGGACTCGAGAAGGGAACGCCTCGTGGAGGGCCGCGCCGAGCACCGTCCCGAAACCCGCCATCGCGACGACGTCCGCGCCGCTCGCGGCCAGTGCCGCGACCACCTGGCTCGTGAACGCGTCTCGGTCGAAGCTCTCGCCGAAGTCCCGCCTCTCGAGGACGACGGCTGGGACACCTGAACGCTCCGCCACCTTCTCCGCTCGGCATCGTCGGTCGACAACCACGACGACGATCGGCAGGTCGGCGTCGAGCAGCGCCTCGAGGATCGTGCCCGTCCCGGACGCGAGCACCCCGATCCTCACCGTGCGCACGCTACCCGCGACCGCACGCACGAGGCGTGGCCCAAGACGGTCTCACGTCAGCTCCCGCACGATCTCGACCATCGCCTCGGCCGCCTCCGTGGGGTTGCGCGCGACGGTCACGCCGGCTCGCGACAGCGCCACCATCTTCGCCGCGGCGGTGCCCTTGGAGCCGGAGATGATGGCACCCGCGTGACCCATCTTGCGACCCGGGGGGGCCGTGACGCCGGCGATGTACGCGACGACCGGCTTGGTCATCTCCGCCGCCACGAACTCCGCGGCTTCTTCCTCCGCGTTGCCACCGATCTCACCGATGAGGATGACCGCCTTGGTCGCCGGGTCGGCTTCGAAGGCTGCGAGGCAGTCCACGAAGCTCGTGCCGGGCACCGGGTCGCCACCGATCCCCACTCCCGTCGTCTGACCGATACCCTTCTCGGTCAACTCGTAGAGTGCCTGGTAGAAGACCGTCCCAGACCGGCTGACGAGCCCGACCGGACCGCCCGCCAGCGCGATGTCGCCGGATGTGATACCGATGTTGCAGGCGCCCGCGCTGATGATCCCGGGGCAGTTCGGACCCAACAGTCGGCTCCCCGGGAAGTACCGGCGAAGCGTCGCGAACACGCGCGCCTCGTCCTGGGCGGGCGTGAACTCGGTGATGCAGACGATGAACGGCACGCCCGCCTCGGCGGCCTCGAGGATCGCGGACGGCGCCGCCGTCGGTGGGACGGCGATGAACGAGGCGTCCGCACCTGTCTCCGCGACCGCCTCGGCGACGCTCGCGAAGACGGGGATCCCCTCGACGACCTCGCCGCCACGCTTCGGGTTCGTCCCGGCGACGACCTGCGTTCCATACGCGCGATTGCGGAGCGCGTGGTACAACCCCTGACTCGTCGGGCTCAACCCCTGCACGACGACCTTCGTGTTGGCGTCGACGAAGATGCTCATCGCGGCGATCCTCCGGCGAGCTCGGTAGCCGCGCGGGCGGCCTCGATCATTGTGGGCAGCGAGACGAGTCGCTCCGACTCGTGGGCAGCGAGGATGGCGCGTCCCTCCACGGCGTTGGTCCCGTCGATCCGGACGACGATGGGAGCGTGGATCTCCACGCGGCCGAGAGCCTGGACGATGCCGTTCGCGACCTCCTCGCCCCGCGTGATCCCGCCGAAGATGTTGACGAATATCGACCGGACCTTCTCGTCGGTGCTGATGACCTCGAGGGCGTTCGCCATCACCTCGGCGCTGGCCCCCCCACCGATGTCGAGGAAGTTCGCCGGCTCGCCACCCACCTGCTCGACGACGTCACAGGTGCTCATGGCAAGACCGGCACCGTTCGCGATGATCCCGACGTAGCCGTCGAGCCCCACGTACTGCAGGCCCTTCTCGCGCGCGAGCCGCTCCCGCTGGTCGAGCTCGTCGAGGTTGGCCCACTCGGCCCACTCCGGGTGACGGAACCCCGCGGAGTCGTCGAGCGTCACCTTGGCGTCGAGCGCGAGGACCGTACCCGACGCGGTCACCACGAGCGGGTTGACCTCGACGAGGTCCGCGTCTCCTTCGACGAAGCATCGGTAGAGGCTCGCGAGGACGTCGGCGACACCTTGACGCTCGCTCTCCTCGATCCCCGCCTCGCCAGCCAGCGCGAGCCCGTCAGCCTCGGAGAAGCCGTCAAGCGGGTCGACGTGGCGCCGCGCGATCGCTCCGGGGTCCTCCTCCGCCACCTGCTCGATCTCGACACCACCCTTCGTCGAAAGCATGCAGAGGTGGAGCTTCGCGGAACGATCGAGCGTGAAGCTCGCGTAGTACTCCTTGGCAATATGGGCAGCTCGCTCGAGCCAGAGGCGGCGGACCACGTGGCCCTTGATGTCGAGGCCGAGGATAGACCGAGCGTTCGCCTCCGCCTCGGCGCGATCTGCCGCAAGCTTCACGCCACCGGCCTTGCCGCGCCCGCCCACCTGGACCTGGGCCTTGACGGCGACCGGGAAGCCGAGCCGTTCCGCCGCAGCGACGGCGTCGTCGACGGTATCGGCGACCTCGCCCGGCGAGACCGGAACCCCAAACCGGGCGATGTACTGCTTGCCTTGGTACTCGTAGAGATCCACCGCGAGCGGCCTCCTCGTCGCCGTCCGTTGCGCCCGACCGGTCGGACCTGCGAGCGCGGCCCAGTCGGGTCCACGCGCTGCAACGCAGCGACCGATACTAGGCAGTCGACCGCCGTGGCACCCAATCGTGCGGGAAGCCCTCAGGCCCGCTTGACGGGAGTGAGCGCGAGAAGGAACTGCTTGCGACCGTGGCGGTCGAACGCGATCGTCGCCTCGGCTTTCTCCCCTTCGCCGCGGACCTCGACGACGACGCCCTCGCCCCAGCGGGCATGGACGACGCGGTCGCCAGGCCCGAGCCCGAGGAGCTCGGCGCCCGTCGTGGCGACGGGCGACACCCGACCGGAGCCAGGCGCCGGGCTCGACGCACGGCCGAGCCCGGGACGGCCCGGGACTCCGGGCGCGCGAGATGCCGGCGCGGCATAGCCGGCGGAGAGCACGCCGGAGACATCTTCGAGCAGCTCCTCGGGGATCTCCTTCACGAATCGGCTCACGAGGCTGTCTCGGGTCGTCCCGAAGATCGTCCGGGCGTAGGTGCTCGTCAGGTAGAGACGCTCGCGTGCACGGGTGATGCCGACGTAGGCGAGCCGCCGCTCCTCTTCGAGGTCGTCGGGGTCCGCGAGCGCCCGCTCGTGCGGGAAGATCCCCTCCTCCATGCCGGAGAGGAAGACTGCCCGGAACTCGAGACCCTTCGCCGCGTGCAGCGTCATCAACGTGACACGCCCACTTTCGGCATCGAGGTCGTCCGTGACTGCGACGAGCGCCGTCGTGGCTAGGAACGTCTCGAGGTCCTCGAAGTGCGCGGCAACGGTAGCGAGCTCCTCGAGGTTGCCGATGCGCGCCTCGACCTCGTGGGCGGCGCCGCCGAGAGCTGCAACCTCGGACTCGAGCTCGGCGAGGTAGCCAGTCTCCGCGAGAACTGCCTCGACGACATCGCCGGGACGTCGATCGGCGAGAATGGCGAGGCGATCCCGGAGATCGAGGAACGAGGCGATCCCGCGGAGCGCCTTGCCCGTCACACCCGCATCGGCGCACCGCTCGAGCGCCGTCGCGAAGCCGCTGCCCTGCGACCGCGCGAAGGCTGACAGGCGGTCGACGGTCGTGGCGCCGATCCCACGCCGCGGGACGTTGAGCACTCGTCGCAACGACACCTCGTCGGTAGGGTTCGCGACGAGCCGCACGAACGCGATGACGTCTCGCACCTCGCGCCGGTCGTAGAAGCGGGTGCCGCCGACCACCTTGTACGCGATCCCTCGGGCGACGAGAGCCTCCTCGATCGCCCTGCTCTGCGCGTTGGTCCTGTAGAACACGGCGACGTCGGCGAGAGCGATGCCCTGCTCTCGTCGGAGCGTGACGATCTCCTCGGCGACGAATGTCGCCTCGTCACGCTCGTCACCTGCTCGGTAGCGCCGGATCTTCTCTCCCGGACCGAGGGCGCTCCAAAGGGCCTTGTCCTGGCGGAGCACGTTGTTGCCGATGACGGCATTCGCCGCGTCGAGAATGTGCTGGGTAGACCGGTAGTTCTGATCGAGGACGATGGTACGAGCCTCGGGGAACGCACGTGCGAAGTCGAGGAGGTTCCTCACCTCGGCACCCCGAAAGCGGTAGATGCTCTGGTCGGAGTCGCCGACGACGCATACGTTGCGGTGGAGCCCACCGATCATCGTCACGAGCTCGTTCTGCGCCCGGTTCGTGTCCTGGTACTCGTCGACAAGGAGGTGGACGAAGCGCTCCCGGTAGTATCCGAGCACCTCCGGGTCGTCCCGCAGCAGGCGCACGGCGACGCCCAGCAGATCGTCGAAGTCGAGCGCGTTCGCCACCCGGAGACGACGCTCGTACTCCACGAAGACGTCTGCGATCCGGCGCTCGTAGACAGTCGCTGCCCGCTCCGCGAAGCCACTCGCCTCGAGCAGCTCCGACTTGGCCTGGCTGATCGCGCCGAGCACGGCGCGCGCGGGGAAGCGCTTAGCGTCGAGACCAAGCTCCGCGAGCGCCAGCTCGACGAGGCGACGGGAGTCGCCGTCGTCGTAGATCGAGAAGCCGGGGCGGTAGCCCGCTCGCTCTGGGTCGCGTCGTAGTATCCGGACGCACGCGGCGTGGAAGGTGGAGATCCACATCCGGTTCGCGTCCTCGCCGACGAGCTCGGCGACTCGCCTGCGCATCTCGTCGGCGGCCTTGTTCGTGAACGTGATCGCGAGGATGCGCCACGGGGGCACCCCGGACGCGAGGAGCGCGGCGATGCGTCGCGTGAGCACGCGTGTCTTGCCCGAGCCGGCTCCAGCGACGACCACGAGCGGTCCCGAGACGTGCTCGACCGCTGCGCGCTGAGCTGCGTTGAGCCCGACGAGCAGCGACTCCGGCGGACCACCGGGTGTCACGGCCACTCGGGCACCGCCCCTCCTTCCGTCACTCCCACTCGATGGTGCCTGGTGGCTTCGACGTCACGTCGTAGGCGACGCGGTTGACGCCCGGCACTTCGCCGATGATGCGCGCCGACAACCGCTCGAGGAGGTCGTAGGGAAGCCGCGCCCAGTCAGCTGTCATCGCGTCCTCGCTGGTCACCGCGCGTACGACGATCGGATACGCGTACGTCCTCTCGTCGCCCATCACGCCGACCGAGCGGACGGCCGGGAGGACGGCGAACGCCTGCCAGAGCTCACGGTCGAGCCCCGCCCGGCGCACCTCGTCGAGCACGATCGCGTCGGCGGTCCGGAGGATGTCGACGCGCTCGCGGGTGACCTCGCCGACGATACGCACGGCGAGCCCAGGACCGGGGAACGGCTGCCGCCAGACGATCTCCTCGGGAAGCCCGAGCTCCTCGCCGACCGCGCGCACCTCGTCCTTGAAGAGCAGCCGCAGCGGCTCGACGAGATCGAGGTCCATCTCCTCGGGCAGGCCACCGACGTTGTGGTGCGACTTGATCGTCGCCGCGTCACCGGTGCCGGACTCGATGACGTCCGGGTACAACGTGCCCTGTGCGAGGTGTGTGACACCCGAGAGCCCGGACGCGACCTCCTCGAACAGGCGTATGAAGAGCTCGCCGATCCGCTTGCGCTTGAGCTCGGGGTCGAGAACGCCCTCGAGGGCCGAGAAGAAGCGGTCGGCGGCCTCGACGTGGACGAGGTCGATCCCGAACTGTCTGCGGAAGGTCTGCTCGACCTGTGCGGCCTCGCCGGCCCGCATCAGGCCGGTGTCGACGAACACACAAGTGAGCTGCTCCCCGACCGCCTTCCGGACGAGGGCGGCGGCGACCGCCGAGTCGACGCCGCCCGACAGTGCACACAGGACCCGCCCATCGCCGACCTGTCGGCGGACGGCTGCGACGGCGGCCTCGATGACGGAGGTGTGCGTCCAGGTTGGCCGGCAGCCACAGGCGTCGTAGAGGAAGCGCTTGACGAGGTCCTGACCCCGAAGGGTATGGGCGACCTCGGGATGGAACTGGACCCCGAAGAGACCTCGAGCGGCGTCCTCGAGGCCGGCAACGGGCGCTCCCTGCGTCGACGCAGTCACAGTGAACCCCGGCGGTGCTGCGACGATCGAATCTCCGTGGCTCATCCAGACCTCCGAGCGCTCCGACCAGCCGGCCGTCAGCCGCGACGGCGCGAGGATCGAGAGCGGCGTCCTGCCGTACTCACCACCGCCCGTACGCGCTACCTCGCCTCCGAGCTCCATCGCGAGCAGCTGGGCGCCGTAGCAGATCCCGAGGACCGGGACGCCGGTGCCGAAGAGCGCCGGATCAGGACGGGGCGCACGCTCCGCGTAGACCGATTTCGGACCACCTGACAGCACGATCCCCTTCGGCCGTCTCTCGAGCATCTCCTCCACTGGCATCGAGAACGGGACGATCTCGGAGTAGACGTGAGCCTCGCGGATGCGCCGGGCGATGAGCTGCGCGTACTGTGCGCCGAAGTCGACGACGAGGACCGTGTCGAACTGGCCGGAGTCGAGCTGGCCGGAGTCGAGCTGGCCGGAGTCGAGCTGGCCGGAGTCGAGCTGGCCGGAGTCGAGCTGGCCGGTGTCAAGGTGCCGGGTGCCTGTCTCGCCGGGGCGGGGGGGTGTGGCCACCGGCCGAGGGTACCAGCGGGGACCCTCGGCGGCGGCGAGCCCGGCGGCCCGAGCGGCGGGGTGCGAGCCCGCCGAGCACCGCCCAGGCCAGGAGAGCGACGATCGCCGCGACGGCTAGCGCGATCCCGTCGGTCAGGCGGGCTGGCCAGTAGCGGAGCACGAGCGTCGTCGTCCCCGCGGGCACGACGACGCTCACGAGGTCGCCGGCCGCCCGATGGACGGCGAGCGTCGCTCCGTCCGCCGTCACATGCCAACCCGGAACGTCGGTGATGCGAGCGACGAGTGTGGAAGCGCGTGGCACCCGCACTCCTAGGACGTAGCGAGCGTCGCCGGGGTGCCGGACCGCCGTCACCGCCGCATCCGTGCTCGACCCTGGGGCGGCCGGGCCTCCCGGCGCGAAGGAGAAGCGGTGCGCCCCGGGCACCGCGTAGAGTGCCTCCCCCGCGATCGTGGCGACGAGTCGCATCCCGGTCGGTGCCGGACGCCCGGGGCCGGCGAGCACGTACCGGACCCCGTACAGCCGGGCAAGCGCGACGCTGTCGACCGAGGGTGCGAACAAGTTGAGCCCGACCGGCGAGACCTGGGCGGCGTCGGCCACGGGCCAGGCGTCGAAGTAGGCCTGCGGGATGGTGGGATCGTGGATCGCGAGCTCGTCGATCCCGTAGGGGAGGTTCATCTCGGGGTAGAGGCCGACTCCGGTCCAGTAGCGGACCCCGCAATAGGCACCGCTCGACGCTCCGCCGTCACAGGTGGTGTTCGCCCCGTCGAGGCCGACGAGGCTCCCCCCGACCACCGACCGGAGCGTCGCCACAGCAGGGGTGACGGGGTAAGCGTCGTGGGCGTAGCTGTTGATCCCGACGCCCGCGAAGACGAGGAACGCACTCTGGGCCGCGAGCATCGCAAAGCCAGCGGCCCTGCACCCTGCCTGCGCCCGCTCGGGCCGCGAGCGTCGAGCGGCTACGGCCAGCCCGAGCAGGCCGAGCACGAGGGCGAGCGACGCCGTCGGCCAGGCGAGGCTCGATCGCCGGAGCGACTCGAGGGTGGCGATGCTCGGCGTCGCCTTGGTCACGACCGGGGCGCGCGCCGTGCCGACCCTGGCCCAGAGCGCAGCAAGCACCGCGAGGACAGCGAGGACGGACACGGTGTAGCCACGGCGCACGAGCGGCTCCCGCCACCTCGACATCGCGATCTCGAGCCCGAGACCCGCGAGCACTGCGACGACGAGCTCGAGCACCGACTGCATCCGCTGCACCGCGACCGCGCTCAGCCCGAGATCGGCGAGGAAGTGCTGGATCGGGGCAGCGCTTCCGAGGTCATAGACCACGAGGAGCCCCACGACCGCGGAGCCGGCGAGCCCGAGGACGGCGGGGCGGCGCCACGATGCGAGCACCGCGCCCCCCGCGCAGACAAGTGCGACGACCCCGACGTATGCCGCGGTCTCGTAGTAGTTCACGGGCCCGAACCAGTAGCTGCCCGCGATCGGCAGGCCGTCGTAGCCCTGCGCGAACAGCAGCGCCGCCGCGTGCAACGGCAGCCCGGTTGCGGCGTACTTGCCGTTGCGCGCGGACCCCGTGAGCAACGACACCCCGGGCAGCAGCAGCGGCGCCGCCATCGCCGCCCCGGCGGCGGCGCCGGCCGCGACGCGCGCGAGACCCGTGGCACTCAGAGCTCCCACCCGGCGCTCAGCGACGACACGGGCAACGCCGGCAACGACGAGGACGGTCCCGAGCCCGAGCGCGATGAGGACGTAGGACTCGGGAAAGCCGGCATACACGGCGAACGCGACCGAGACGGCGAGCAGGGCCACCTCGCGCACGCGCCCCCGGGACCGGTAGGACAGCACGATGCCGACGAGGATCCATCCTGCGAGCGCGACGGGACCCGACACCGCCCACCCCAACCAGCCGCTGAAGGCGCCCGAGAGCATGGCCGTCGTGCCTGCGAAAGCCGCCGCGACAGGGCGCGCGCCGAACAGCCGGCAGCACACGTAGGCACCGGTCCCGGCCAGGAGCAGCTTCACCGCCACCGTGACGAGGAAGCTCGCGGCGAGTGGCGCGAGGTAGCCGACGAGGGTCGGCAAGGCGAGCGGCGCGGACTCGAAGTTGAGAAGCTGGGGGAGGCCGGTGCCCGAAAGCGAGTTCCAAAGTGGCAGCTCGCGGTGGTGCACGAGCTGCCAGTCGAGCGTGTTCCACGGGACGCCCTGGGTGATGGTGTCGCCGTTGATGCCGTTGTGCAGAGGTAGGGGCGGCACGAGATGCGTGAGGAGTGAGAGCCCGCGCCCCAGGTCGGCCGGCCCGAACCCGGCGCCGTCCTTCAGTGCCGGAGCGAGGTAGGCGACGACGAGCAGTGCGATCCAGGCGAGCCCGAGCGCGTCGTCACGCCACTTCCACGCCCATAGGTCGCTACCGAGGCGACGCCGTCCCCACGCGACCTCGCGGCCCACTGGTCTCTCGTCCGGAGCTCCTGGCCGATCCGGCGCACTGGTCGGTCCTGTCACCTGTGCCACGTAACCGGTCAGCGCGCCCGGTCCGCCAGGCTTGCCTGATAGGTCGCATCCTCGAGCGGCAGAGGCGCCACCATCACCTCGGCCTTGTGCAGCTCGCGCACTGTGGCGTGGCCGCAGCTCGCCATCGCGCTACGAAGCGCGCCGAACAGGTTCGTGCGACCGTGCTCGTCTCGTCCGGGTCCCACGAGGATCTCCTCGAGCGAGCCGAGGCGCGGTACCTCGACACGGCGCCCGCGGGGCAGGGAAGGGTGCGGCGCAGCTGCGCCCCAGTGGTGGCCGAGGCCGGGCGCCTCGTCTGCAGCAGCGAGCGGCTCGCCGATCATCACCGCGTCGGCACCGCACGCCAGCGCCTTCGCGATGTCGCCGCCCGTCGAGACGCCACCGTCGGCGATCACCTGGACGTAGACCCCCGTGTCCTCGAGGTGCCGCGTACGCGCGCCCGCAGCGTCCGCGATCGCCGTGGCCTGCGGAGCACCGATGCCGAGCACCTCGCGGGTCGCCCGGGCGTCGGTCGAACCGACACCGACGAGGACAGCGACGGCCCCTGTGCGCATGAGGTGGAGCGCCGCCTGGTAGGAAGCACATCCGCCGACGACGACCGGGATGTCGAGACGCCGGACGAACTGCGCGAGGTCGAGGGTCTCGCCACCTTTCGAGACGTGCTCCGCCGACACTGCGGTTCCCTGCACGACGAGGACCTCGAGCTCAGCCTCGAGGAGCGTGTCGGCGAGGCCCGCCGCAGCCTGGGGGCGGACCGCCCCGCACGTGACGACACCTGCCGCCGCCACCTCGCGGATCCTCTCGACGACGAGCCCGGGCTCGACCGGCCGGGCGTACAGCTCCTGGAGCCGCTCGGTGACACGGCCGTCCTCGAGTGAGGCGATCTCCTCGAGGAGCGGCCCCGGGTCCTCGTAGCGCGTCCACAGACCCTCGAGGTTGAGCACGGCGAGGCCTCCGAGCCGACCCACCTCGATCGCGGTCTGCGGGCTCACGACGCCGTCGGTCGCTGCCGTCATGAACGGCAGAGCGAAGTCGAACGCGTCGAGCCGCCACGAAAGGTCGACGTCCTCGGGGTCGCGCGTCCGGCGCGACGGGACTACGACGACCTCGTCGAGGGAGTACCCCCGGCGACCCGTCTTGCCGATGCCGATCTCGACCTCTGCCACGTGCTCTCCCTCAGGCCCGTCGTGCCGGCTCAGGCTAGCTCGCGCCTCTCGACCGGCCCGGAGCCTCCGGCTCCGCAGTCGGACCCACGGCACCCACGGCACCCACGGCACCCACGGCACGGTACGCGAGCAGGGAAAGAGCGCCGAGGGCGAGCACCTCGACCGCGAGCACGCTCACGAGCCCGGTAGGCGGCTGCCACGACGGATGGACGAGAAAGCCGAAGTCCGGCCCGGAGGTGCCGACCGCGTAACGACGCAGCATCTCGAAGAACGCCGCCACCTGGGCCAGAAAGGCGGCGAGGCAGACCACACCCGCAATCCTCCTGCCGTGGTCACCGAGCGAGCTCCGGCCGACGAGCGCTGCCGCGAGGATGGGAAGGCCGACCGCGAACGGCAGCGTGTCCTTTCCCGCCCAGGTGTAGCCATACCGGTGGACCTGGGACGTGGAGATGGCGACCGGCACGACGGCGACCGCGACCACGAAGGTGAGCAGGGTGAGCGCGTCCCGCAGCCTGCAGACGGCCGAGGCGGCGACGACGACGAAACCGACGAGTCCGTACCACACGACGTAGGTGAACGTCGGGGCGAAGGTGTCGAACCAACCGAAGACGCCGATCATGCCCGGCAGGTAGTAGTCGTTGTGCAGGAACGAGAACTCGAGGATCGTGCTCTCCGGCACGCCGTTCGGCACGACGGTCGTCGAGTAGACGTCGTAGGAGCGCTCGACGACGATCCATGCGGACGCGAGCGCGCCGACGACGACCACCGCGGCGAGGCCGATCCGCACGTGCCGGTGGCTCACGAAGCGTCGTAGAGCTGCCCTCTCGGCGACGACGAGAAGGACGACGGCTGTGAGGCCCACCCAGAACGGCGAGAGCGCACGGACGAGCTCGAGGACGCATGTCGATGCGCCGAGGACCGCGACGAGTCCGCGCGGCGGATCGTCCAGGTGTTCCGCGACGAGGACCACCCCCGCGGTCCACACGGCGATCGCGGCGCTCACCTCGAGCCCTGCCGGGTTGACGACGCTGCCGAGGAACAGGACCATGGGCGTGGTCGCCACGACGACGCCGACAAGGACGATCCGGGACCGAGACCAGGTCACTGCCGTGGTGACAGCGAGCGCGACGAAGAACGCAGACAGCGCGGCGCTCACGAGCCGCATCAGGTAGATCTCGGCATCACCCGCGCCGAGGAGGCTCGGAAGACCGACGATCGCGTAGTACAGCGGCGGGTAGCGGGCGTTGTAGATCAACACCTGCTTCGGTGCCGACGTGCCGACGACCGCTGGCGCGCAGCTCGCCGCGACGGCCGGCCGTCGGTGGTAGCAGGACGGGACGTTGCGGGTGTTCGCGTAGAAGGCCGGCACGTCGACGGAACCGAGCGGGCTCGTGGAGCCGCCGACGAGGTGCCCGACGAGCTCGCCCCGCACGACCGCCGCCGCCTTGATCACGCCCACCGGCTCGTCCGGAGCGCCGAACAACGGCGTCGCGAGGCTCCACGTGCCCATCGCGAGCAGGACGAAGGCGAACGCCACCACGAAGACCGTGCGAGCGCGACTCGCTTCTCGAGTCGACGCTCTCCTGTGCGATCCTGCCGGCGATCGGCGATCCTGTCCGCTCGCCGGCGGGATCGTCACGGACGCGAGCCTCCCGCGTTCCACACGTCGCCCGAGACGACCTCGAGAAGGCGCCAGAGGATGCGGGCACTGACGCCCCAGACGAGGTCGTCGCCGAGGGCCGATGGATCCGCGAAGAAGTGGACCGAGCGTTCCGCCTTCCCAGCCGACCAGCGCTCCTGCCAGGCGACGCCGTCGGCCAGGAGCGAAGCGACTGGCACCTCGAGCACCGACTCCACCTCCGATGCATTCGCGACGAGCGTCGGCGCGTGGGCCAGGATACCGAGATAGGCGGCGATCTGCTCGCCGGACCGGCGACCGACTACGTCGACGAGACCACGTACGTGGACCTCCCGCGGGTCGATGCCTACCTCCTCGTGCGCCTCTCGCACTGCTGCCTCCGCAGGCTCCTCCCCGGGCTCGACACGGCCACCGGGGAACGCGACGTGGCCAGGGTCGCGCTGGAGCAGCGGCGAGCGTCGGGTGAGGACGAGCGTCGCCTCGTCGTGAGACGTCGAGGCGAACACGGGTACGAGCACGGCTGCGGCTACGGCTCCGGGGCGCACGGGCGAGAGGCCGGCCGCCACGACGGCCTCGGCCAGCTGGGCGACGGTCACGCTCCGGCGCTGCGGCAACGGGAGTGCCGCCCACGGGGGCGGAGGGCCGGGCCGTGCCGATGCAGGTCGAGGAACCCGCTGGCGGTACGACGCGGGTGGCATTTGCCGAGCGTACCGCCAGTCGGCGCACTCGCCCGGCCCGCGCGCCGATGGCCGGGCCTTGCGGCCCGGCCATCTAACGTCCCGGCGCGAAGCCGGCGTGTCTGTCGACGTGCAACGCGTCCCACCCGGGGCACGTCACATCATGCCCATACCTCCGCCGCCGCCCGACATGGCCGGCTCGGCGGGCTTCGGCTCGGGCTTGTCCGCGATGAGCGCCTCCGTCGTCAACAGCAGTGCTGCGATCGAGGCCGCGTTCTGCAACGCGGAGCGGGTCACCTTTGCAGGGTCGATGACGCCCGCCTTGACGAGGTCCTCCATCTGGCCCGTCGCCGCGTTGAGCCCGTGCGAGCCCTCGAGACGCTCGACCTCTTGGACCTGGACCGCGCCCTCTAGACCGGCGTTGAGCGCGATCCACTTCAGCGGCTCCTCGAGCGCCCTGTAGACCGTCCTCGCACCGGTCGCCTCGTCACCCGACAGGCTAGAGGCCACCTTCGCGACTGCGGGGCGGCAGCGCAGCAGTGCGGTGCCCCCTCCGGCGACGATGCCCTCCTCGATGGCTGCGCGGGTAGCGGAGAGCGCATCTTCGATCCGGTGCTTCTTCTCCTTCAGCTCGACCTCGGTAGCTGCGCCGACCTTGACGACGGCGATGCCTCCGGCCAGCTTCGCGAGGCGCTCCTGGAGCTTCTCGCGGTCCCAGTCGGAGTCGGTCTCGTCGATCTCGCGCTTTATCTGCGCGATCCGGCCCTTCACCGCATCGGCGTCGCCCGCGCCGTCGACGATCGTCGTGTCGTCCTTGGTCACCACGACGCGGCGCGCCCGACCGAGGAGGTCGAGAGTCGTGCCCTCGAGCTTCAGCCCGACCTCTTCGGAGATGACTTGAGCTCCGGTAAGCACGGCGATGTCGCCGAGCATCGCCTTGCGACGCTCGCCGAACCCGGGGGCCTTGACGGCGACGGACTGGAACGTCCCGCGGATCTTGTTGACGACGAGCGTCGCCAGGGCTTCGCCCTCGACGTCCTCGGCGATGATGAGGAGCGGCTTGCCAGACTGCATGACCTTCTCGAGGACGGGCACGAGGTCATGCACGGCGCTGACCTTGGAGTTGGCGATGAGGACGTAGGAGTCCTCGAGCACGCCTTCCTGGCGCTCCTGGTCGGTCACGAAGTACGGGGACAGGTAGCCCTTGTCGAACTGCATGCCCTCGGTGAAGTCCAGCTCGAGCCCGAAGGTGTTCGACTCCTCGACCGTGACGGTGCCGTCCTTGCCGACCTTGTCGATCGCGTCGGCGAGGACCTCGCCGATCGAAGCGTCGGCTGCGGAGATCGAGGCAACCTGCGCTATCTCGTGCCGGCCCTCGACTTCTCGCGACTGCGATCGGATCGACTCGACTGCCGCGGCGACCGCTCGCTCGATGCCCTTCTTCATGGACATCGGGTTCGCACCCGCGGCGACGTTGCGCAGGCCCTCGCGCACGAGCGCCTGGGCGAGCACGGTCGCCGTCGTCGTCCCGTCGCCTGCGACGTCGTTCGTCTTGGTCGCCACCTCGCGCACGAGCTGGGCGCCCATGTTCTCGAAGTGGTCCTCGAGCTCGATCTCCTTCGCGATCGTCACACCGTCGTTCGTGATAGTCGGCGCGCCGAACTTCTTGTCGAGCACGACGTTGCGACCCTTCGGGCCGAGCGTCACCTTCACCGTGTCCGCCAGCTTGTTGACGCCGGCCTCGAGGCCGCGGCGGGCGTCCTCGTCGAAGCGGAGGATCTTCGGCATCAGCCCACGACCTTTGCGAGCACGTCACGGCTCGACAAGATGAGCAGGTCTTCTCCGTCGATTGTGATCTCCGTACCGCCGTACTTCGAGTAGACGACCTTGTCGCCAGCCTTCACGTCGAGGGGGACGAGCTCACCCGTGCTGTCGGCACGACGGCCGGGACCGGCAGCGAGGACCTCGCCCTGCTGCGGCTTCTCCTTGGCAGTGTCGGGAATGACGAGACCCGACGCCGTCGTCTCCTCCGCCTCGCTCGGGCGAACGACGATTCGATCGTCCAGCGGCTGCAGCTTCATCTCCGAGGCCTCCCTTGTGGCTTCGTTGGCACTCTGACCTAACGAGTGCCAACGATACCGACTGCGGAGCCTGCTGGCAAACGCAGGCTTCGAGTGCTGGCCGGCGCGTGGCCCGGCTAGGCCGAGGCGCGTGCCTGACCCGGTCCGGAGGCCTTGGCCGCCAGCAGAGCTGCGTCCGCGCGCCGGACCACGGACTCGCAGTCGTCGCCCGGCATAAAGACGGCCACCCCTGCGCACGCCGTGACCTCGACCGTCACGCCGCGCAGACCGACAGCGTGGTCGTCGACGGGGACCGGGACGACGAGCGCCGCCGCGACGACCTGCGCTGCTCGCAGGTCGGCTTCAGGGAGCAGCACGACGAACTCGTCGCCGCCGAAGCGTCCGAGCACGTCGTCCTGGCGAAGCCGGTCCCGCCAGCGCCGCGCGACCGCCTGGAGAGCCGCGTCCCCCGCCCCGTGGCCGTAGGTGTCGTTGAGCAACTTGAAGCGATCGAGGTCCAGGAGGAAAACGGCTCCTCGCGGTCGGCAGTCGCTCGCCGGGCCGGCCGGCTGGCGGCAGCCCACGAGCGCACTGCAATGAGCCCGGAGCACCTCGTCGATGCCGCGACGGTTCAGCAGGCCGGTGAGCGGGTCGGTCGCGGCCTGCCTCTTCAAGTCCGCCTGCGTGGACCGCAAAGCCGATACGTCGACGATCTGGCAATGGAAGTGCAGGGGCTCGCCTGCCTCGTCTCGTACGAGCGTGATGCCCACGAGGACGTCCACCTCGTGGCCGTCCTCGTGGAGGAAGCGCTTGTCGAGGATCAGCGACGCCTTCCGGCCGGAGAGCAGGTCCGCGGCCGCTGCCTCGCCTAACGCGAGGTCGTCGGCATGGGTCGACGCCTGCCAACGCGTACCCACGAGGTGTGCCCTGTTGCGACCAAGCATCGCGCAGAACGCGTCGTTGGCCCTCGTGATCACCCCGGATCGGTCCGCGAGCGCGTTCGCGACGAGGGAGTGGTCGAACGCAGCTGCGTAGGCATGCTCGCTACGTGCCAGGCCGAGCTGGGCAGCGTCGCGCTCGGTCACGTCCAGCGTGACGACCAGGACATAGCGCCAACCCGTGCTCTCGTCGGCGAGCGGCAGGTAGCGCACCCAGTACGACTGCCCGTCCCGCTCGACCCGCTGCTCGATCGACGTCTCGACGTCTCGACGTCTCGCCGGCGAAACCGGCGCGGTAGTGGTCCCGTGTCGACTCCGCTCGACTCGCGCCGATCACGTCCGCTACGGGTCGGCCCTCGAGATCTGCCGAGACCAAGCCGTACTCGCGTAGGCCGCCACCGGCCGCGAGCACCACCTCCATCGCCTCGTCGACGAGGAGCATGGTGAGGCCCGGGATCGCGTCGGCCACCTGACGGTAGAGGCGGCCCGTCGCCGCGGCGGGGACGTCACGGCGGTCCGGGAGCACCGAGCGCGCGCCCTCGAGCAACGCCGCGTCCGCGGCGGCCTGGGGCTCGGTCTGCCTCGCCCGCGACTCCATCCCCTCAGTATCGCTCCACCGTCACGTCCGGGTCGATCGCAGTGGTCGGCCGCCTGGCTCGCGGAGCGCGAGCGGCTCCCCGGCCCGCCGGGAGGCGGGCCGGGGAGCCGTCGGCTGGGGGGCCGATCGCGCGGAGAACGGCTAGGCTACGAGCCGCTCTTCGACTGGGCGAGCGCCGCCTTGACCGCCGTCTCTGCCGTCGTCAGCGCGGCCGACGGAGTCACCTTGCCGAGCACTGCTTCCTGGATGGCCGTCGTGAGCGCCGAGGAGATGGCAGGGTACGCCGACCCGACGACCCCGACACGCGACTCCGCGTGCTGGATCTCGTCTGCGAAGACACGGTCGAGCGGGACTGCCGCGATGAGTTGGTTCGCGACCGAGCGCTGGCTCGCGACCTCGCCGTTGTTCTTCGCCCACAGCAGGGTGTTCTGGGGCGAGATCAGGTAGCGGAGGACCTTCGCGGCGAGCGCCTCGTTCGCAGGTGTCGTCTTCGGGATCGTGAAGACCTCTCCTCCGAGGGGGACGTTCGCGTGGCCGCTCGCGCTCGGTGTCGGGATCGGGACGATCCCGTAGCTGAGGCCCTTCACCGCGCTGAAATCCGGGAACTCCCAGGGTCCCATCACGATCATCGCGAGCTTGCCGTCCATGAACTCCTGCGCGACGTTGTTCTGGCCCCAGTTCACCACGGCCGAGGGCGCGCTACCGTCCTTCACGAGGCTCGCGACGAAGCTGAGCGCCTTCACACCACCGGCGTCGTTGACCTGGGTGAGGTTGCCGCCCGCAGTCCAGAAGTAGGGCTCGAACTGCCATGCCGCGTTGTTGTTGGTCCCCGCGGCAAAACCGTAACCGTAGACTCCGTTCTTCGTCAGCTTCTTCGCGTCGACTGCGAGCTGTGCCCAGGTACGCGGAGGCGTCACGTGTGCGGCGGACAGGAGCTTCTTGTTGTAGAACAGGCCGATCGTGTTGTTTCCGAAACCGATCCCGTAGAGCTTCCCGCGATAGGTCCCCGCTGCCACCGCGCCTTCGGTGAGACCATTCGACGTGAAGCCGAACTTCGACAGCGGCATGAGCTCGCCTGCGCTCGCGAGTGACGGCACCCACGGGTTGTCCATCATCATGAGGTCGGGCATCTGACCCGCGGAGGCCTCGGTCAGCTCCTTCGACAGCAGCGAGCCGTTGGGCACGACGTCGCGTGAGACCGTGTAGCCGGGGTTCGCCTTGTGGAAACCGCTGAGGAACTGCGTCATGTACGTGCTGTCCGCAGCCGTGTAGTAGTCCTGCTCGGTGATCGTGACGCTCGACGCGTGACCTGTCGAGCGGTGCGGAGTCACCGACGCGGCCGATGCAGCCACGCCGCCGGTCGCCATCAGCAGCGCTGCACCTGCGCCGACGACGGCACCGGCCCCCGAGCGGCGCTTCGTCCACCGCGTCCGGCTCCGCGCTTCTCCCGTCGACATCGTCCTTCTCGTTGCCTTCATGATCTTCCCCTCCGTGATCGTGGTTGTCTGCAATGCACTCTCGCCATACCGGGTCACTTCCCCGGACTTGCTCCGGTCGGTCAGCCTCCCCCCGTCGCGTCACCTCCTTCCCGGACTTTCGCCGGCATACCTGCCGGCGCCGAAACCGGCGACGCGCAACCCCGCCCGGACTGCCCGGTAGGCGTCATCCCTTCAACCCCGACGTCGCGAGGCCCCCGCGGATCCACCGCTGGGCGACGACCAGAAGCACGCCCGACGGCACGGCGGCGAACACCGCCGCGGCCATCAAGTCGGGCCACTGCTCGGTGTGCAGGCCGAGGTAGCTGTACACACCGAGGCTGATCGGAGTGATGGCATTGCTCGTCGTGAGCGTCAACGCGAACAGGAAATCGCCCCACGCGAAGAGGAACGCGAAGAGGCCTGCCGACAAGATCGCGGGTCGGCTGAGCGGCACGACGATGCGCAGGAAGGTCCCGAGGGTTCCGGCCCCGTCGACGTAGGCGGCCTCGAGCAGCTCCCTCGGGAGACCGAGCATGAATGCCCGGATGATCAAGATCGCGAACGGCACGCCGTAGGTCGAGTCGGCGATCATGAGTCCGAGGTAGCTGTTGAGGAGGTGGAATCGAGTGAATATCTTAAAGAACGACGTTCCGAGGACGATACCTGGGATGGTCTGGCTCACCAGGAGGAGCAAGACGACGAGACCGGTCACGCGGAATCGGAAGCTCGCAAGCGCGTGCGCCGCCGGGACGGCGATGAGCAGAGTGATCACCGTCGCACCGACCGCGATCACGAGGCTCGTCCCGAGTGCTCCACCCTGACTGCGAAACGCCTGGCCGTAGGCGGCAAACGTCGGTGTCGGTGGCAGCAGCGTCGGTGGGCTCGAGAACGACTGGAGCTCGGTCTTCAGCGAGGTGACGATTGCCCAGTAGATGGGCGAGAGCATCACCACCACGACGGCGAGTCCGACCACGAGATCGAGCAGCGATCGCAGGTTGGGCACACCCCGGCCGGCCCGGGAGCGCGAGCGTGAGCGTGAGAGAGCGTGCGTGTCGGTGCTCACCTTGTCTCACCTCCCCGGTAGATCCTCGTGTAGATCACCGCGCAGACGAGCGAGACGAGCATCATGATGGTCCCGATCGCGGCACCCTGGCCGAAGTCGAGGTTGGTGAAGGACAACGTGTACGACCACGTCGAGAGCAGCTGGCTGCCGTTGATCGGACCTCCACCGGTCATCACCACGATGATGTCGAATGCCTTCAGGGTGTAGATGAAGCCGAGGATCAGCACGACGGCGATGACGGGCCGCAGCATCGGCACCGTGATGGAGCGGAACAGCCGGAGCGTCCCTGCTCCGTCGACCCGGCCCGCCTCGTAGAGCTCCCGGGGTATCTCCTGGATACCTCCGTGCAATAACAGCATGTTGAAGGGGATCCCGACCCAGATGTTCGCCACGATGACCGTGACGAGCGCGAGGTGCGGGTCCGAGAGCCACTGGACCGGGGCGTGGATGATGCCGACGTCCTTCAGGACCTGGTTGATCATCCCGTCGCTCGTGTCGAACATGAAACGCAGGATCGACCCCGTCACGACGCCGGGGAGGAGCCACGGCACGAGGAGTAGGGCACGCAGCAGCCCACTCAGCGGGAAGCGGCGGGTGAAGAAGAGGGCAAGGCCGAATCCGATCACGAACTGAAAGACGAGAGACGCGACGAGGAAGATCGCCGTGTTGACTACGACAGTGGGGAGAGCCGGGTTCGCGAGGGCAGTCCGGTAGTTCGCGAGACCCGCGAACTTCGCGCTGTCGTTGACGAAGCCGATGACGCCCGCCTGTCGGAGGCTCAAGAGGATGTTGTAGACGAGCGGGTACGCGAAGAGCAGCGCCAGGTAGACCAGGGCGGGCACGAGGAACATCGCCCGGCCGACCTTGCGCGACCAGAGCGATCGCTCGCCGCGACGCCGGTCGCGGGCGGGGCGGTGGATGCCGTGACGGACCGCTCCCCCACGCCAGCGCCGCCGGGTCGTGAGGGCGCGCGTCCGAGCGTCGACCGTGGTCCCCGTCGTCTCCACCATGAGCCCGCTACCTCCAGCGCACGGCGACACGCGTCCCCGTCGCAGCCGACTCCACCGCGGCGAGCGTCATCGCGAGGGTCTTGATGTTGTCGTGGCACTCCCCCATCGGCGGCGGGCCGCCGTCGAGGGCGCCGACGAACTCGGCGAGGGCGCCGTCGATCCCGGAGGCCATCGAGCGGTCGGGCTCGCCGACGACGCGTGCGGGCCCTCGACCGGTCACGATCTCGGCTTTGGGCGCGGAGGAGCCGTCCCAGCTCGCCGTGCCGGCGCCACTCGTCACCCGCCAGGAGCCCTCCCAGGAGGTCTCCAGGCCCGGAGCGCACCAGCTGCCCGCGTAGCTGAACCGTGCGCCGCCGGACATCTCGAACACCGCTGTCGCACTCGCGGCTCCCTTGTACCAGCTCCAGCTCGGGCTGTGCTCGTCGCAGTAGACCGCGACCGGGTCGCTGCCGAGGAGCCACCGGGCGACGTCGAACGCATGGATCGCCATGTCGACGACGAGAGGGCTCGGCATATCTTCCCGGAACCCTCCGAAGTGCGGTGCACGGTAGAACCAGCACGAGACCAACTCCGGGTGGCCGAGATGCTCCTCGACCAGCCGACGAAGCGCCACCAGCTCGGCGTTGTAGCGGCGGCTCTGGCTGACGGCGAAGAGCGTGCCCGTCCGCTCCGATGCCTCGACCAGGCGGCGGGCGTCGTCGATGGCCGTGGCCATCGGCTTCTCCCCGAGCACCGGGATTCCCCGCTCGAGGCAGGAGAGCGTGACGGCGAGGTGTGCCTCGGGCACGGTGACGTCCACGACGATGTCCGGGGACGCCGCGTCGAGCGCGCGCTCGAGGTCGTCCTCGACCAGCAAGCCACCGGGGGGAAGGCGCCGTGCCACCGACAGCTCGGCAGCAGCCGCCTCGGCGACGTCCCGAGCAGTGTCGACCCATGCGGCGAGCACGAGGTCCTCGCGCCCTGCGACCGCGTCCGCCCAGCGGCGCCCCATCCCGCCGGCGCCCACGACGAGCACCTTGCGGACCAGGCTCACGGTTGGCCCCCGGCAGCGTCGAGCCAGCCGAGATCCTTGCGCTCGAGCTCGTAGGAGGCACTCCGGACGCCCGACTCGCGGCGCGCCCATAGGACTCCGTTCGCGACGACGCGCTGCACGACCGGATGGTGGTAGACGGGGAACTCCTGGTCGCCGGGGCTGAAGTAGAAGACACGCCCGTGGCCGCGGTGGAAGCAGCAGCCGCTCCGGAAGACCTCCCCGCCGGAGAAGCTCGAGATGAACACGAGCTCGTCGGGTCGCGGGATGTCGAAGAACTCGCCGTACATCTCCTGGCTCTCGATGACGAACCCGTCGGGCACGCCGTCGGCGATGGGGTGCGCCGGGTCCACGGTCCACACGGTCTCCCGATCCTCGGCACTGCGCCAGCGAAGGTTGCAGCTTGTCCCCATCAGCTTCTTGAAGACCTTCGACCAGTGCCCGGAGTGCAATACGACGAGCCCCATCCCCCGGTACACGCGCTGGCAGACCGCGTCGACCACGGCATCGTCCACGCGGTCGTGCGCCATGTGCCCCCACCACGTGAGCACGTCGGTCTCCTCGAGCGTCACAGCGTCGAGGCCGCAGCTCGGCTGGTCCAGCGTCGCCGTCCTCACGGTCGCCGAGACGGGAAGATGCTCGCGAAGACTTCGCGCAATCGTCTCGTGCATGCCGTCGGGGTAGATCGCTCGTACGCTCGCGTCCCGCTGCTCGTGCGCATTCTCGCCCCACACCGTCACCCGCATCGGAGCTCCCTGGCCGTTCAAGGTGTCCATCCTTTTCTCCTCATTTCCTGAGCCCTGCGCCCTGTTGTGCCCTGCGCCCTGCGCCCTGTTGTGCCCTGTGCCCTGCGCCCTGTGCGCGCGCCCAGTCCCTGCGATCGTCTGTGCGGAGGGGCTCCACCGCCGTCCGCTCGGCCGCCGGGCCCCACCGGCGAGCTGGGCGCCCCCCCCCTCAACCGCCACTCGAGAACGCCGCGTCGAATGCGGTCGCCGGTGGAGGGAACAGCAGCTTAG
>JAJZCK010000099.1 GCA_021846125.1 Actinomycetes bacterium
TCCGATCTGACGTCGAGCCCGCGCGTGGGCTGCGAGGCGACGAGGAGCTTGACCCCTCGGGAGAGCTCGCGCGCGACGACGACCTTCTGCTGGTTGCCCCCGGACAACGTCTTCACCGGCGCCTCGACCGACGTCGCGCGGATGTCGAATGCCTGGAGCTTCTCGAGGGCGTTCGCATGGACCACCTTGAGGGCGCGTGAGCCGAAGCGCGCGAACGGCCGACGCTCGTAGACGTCGAGGACGAGATTGTCCTCGACGGACATCGGGAGAACGAGCCCGTCGCGCTGGCGGTCCTCCGGCACGTGCCCGATCCCCGCAAGTAGCATCTCGTGCGGGCTCGATCCGGTGACGTCGACCCCGTCGAGCTCGATCGTGCCGGACACGACGGACCTCAGGCCGGTCAACGCCTCGACGATCTCCGTCTGGCCGTTGCCCTGCACGCCGGCCAGGGCGACGACCTCGCCGGCGTGCACCTCGAGGTCGATGCCGCGGACGGCCAACGCGCCCCGCTCGTCCGCGACGGTGAGGTTGCGCACACGCAGCACGGCCGGGCCGGGCCGGGCCGGCTCCTTGTGGACCACGAGCTCGACGGCCCGCCCGACCATCATCGAGGCGAGAGCGTTCTCGTCGCTCTCCCGCGGCGTGGTCGTCCCGACCACCTTGCCGAGACGCATGACGGTGATCCGGTCGGCGACAGCCAGCACCTCTTTCAACTTGTGGGTGATGAAGAGAACGGACCGACCCGATGCAGCGAGCGAACGCACGATGGCGAACAGCGCGTCGATCTCCTGCGGCGTGAGGACCGCTGTCGGCTCGTCGAGGATCAGGACCTGCGCGTCACGGTGCAGGGCCTTCAATATCTCGACGCGCTGCTGCACGCCGACCGGGAGGCTCTCGACCGTCGCGTCCGGGTCGACCTCCAGGCCGAACTCCGTGGACAGCCTCTCGATCTCGGCACGCGCCCGGCGCCGGTCGAGCACGCCAAGTCGGTGTGTCGGCTCGAAGCCGAGCACGACGTTCTCTGCCACGCTGAACACGGGGACGAGCATGAAGTGCTGGTGCACCATACCGATCCCGCGGCGTACGGCCTCGCCCGGATCGGCCGGCCGGAACACCTCCCCGTCGAGGAGCACGTCGCCTTCGTCCGGGCGGAGCATGCCGAACAGCACGTTCATCAGGGTGCTCTTGCCTGCCCCGTTCTCGCCGAGCAGGCAATGGACCTCACCAGGCTCGACCTTGAGGTCGACATGGTCGTTCGCGACGAGCGAGCCGAAGCGCTTCGTGACACCGGCAAGCTCGAGCCTCATCGGGACCTCATCATGCGGTGAGCGTGGAATGGGCGCAAGCTGGGGCTCCGGGACAGCGACCCCGGGCCCGTAAGCGTGCGACGTCCCTCCCCCGGCCGTGCTGGGCCGGAGGAGGGACGGGGCGGACCAGCTAGCCGACCGGGTACGAGTTCGGGTCGGTCGAGATCTTCCCGGAGATGATCCCCGAGCGCAGCGCCACGAGGGCGGACTGCACCTTGGCCGGTATCTTGCTCTGGAAGTCGTGGAACGGCGAGAGCGAGACGCCGTTGTTCGCCAGGTCGCCGATGTAGTTCCCGCCGTGGAATGTCCCCTTAGCAGCCGAGAGCGTCGCCGCCTCGACCGACGGGACGATGCCCTTGGTCACGCTCGTGATGAACAGCGAGCAGTACTGAGGAGCCGAGATACAGCCGTCGGTGTCGACCCACTCCATGTAATGACCCGCTCCGGCCTGCTTCACCGCAGCGGCCGCGCCGAGACCGACGGAGCCGGCGACCGGGAAGATGACGTCGGCACCTTGTGCCATGAGGGTCGCTGCATCCTGCTTGCCGAGGTTCTGGTTCGTGAAGTCGTTCGTGAACAGGCCGTTGCCGGCGAAGCTACCTGGAGCGCGCTTCTTCGCGGGCGTCCAGCCGAGCGCGACGACGTGCTTGTGGTTGACCTTGTCGTAGTAGCGCACCCCGGCCACCCAGCCGTCCATGTAGATCGTGACCGTCGGTATGTCCTGGCCGCCGAAGGTGCCGACCTTGCCACTCGTGCTCATCGCCGCTGCGAGATAGCCCCCGAGGAAGCCGTCCTCGTTCGTGTCGTAGTGGAGAGCGAGGACGTTCTTGATAGCAGGCGTGTAGGTGTAGTCGACGATCGCGAATCGCTGGTTCGGGTGAGACTTTGCGGCCGCCTGGGTCGCGTCCGCCATGTCGAACCCGACCGTGATGATGATGCCGCACTTCTCCGCGATGAAGTCGGCGATGTTGGGCTGGTAGTCGCTCGTCGAGCTCGACGAGAGGAACTTGTAGGTGATCCCCGGGTCCGTCGCGGCTGCCGCCTTCAACCCCGCGTACGCAGACGCGTTGAACGACCGGTCGTTGATGCCGCCGGTGTCGGTGACCTCGCAGGCGAGGAACTTCTTGGCGTGGGCGGCACGAGCCGGCGCGGCACGTCTGCCGGCGGCGTTCGTGCTCGCCGATGCGGCGCTGGCTGCGAAGGAGGTCGCTCCGAGCGCGACGGCGGCGAGCACTGCTGCCGCCTTCGTGCGCCCTCGGCTCCGCAACGCTCGACGCGCGAGCCCGGTCTGAGACAGGTCGTTCATAGCCATCGTCTTCCCTTCCACGGTGGGTGACCCGCACGCCCGATACGGTGGTCCACCCGGTTGCGGTGGACCACCCCTCGGCGTCGGCCGGACACGTAATCTTCTGGTGGGCGTCCTGCACGATCAAGACACATTCTGTCGTGCATTTCGCGTCCCGCAGTACATATTGCCTTCAGCCTCCGCTCCGGTCGGCTGCGCTGCCGGCTGCTTCGCGCCGGCGGGCTTCCTTGCGATCGCGTTGTGGGAAGGTTACGTGTTGCGCGCGATGGCGTAAAGGAGCACCCGGATCGGCGACGACCGACGCCGGTGTCGGAGACGGCCGTCGGGCGGCGGATCGCCGCGTGCGGCGAAGACCGTTAGTCTCCCGCGCATGACGACCACGCAGCCGTCCGGCCAGGCCCACCTCGACGACGACTACCGCCTCCCCTACGCAGTCGCTCCGCGCCGCTACGAGCTCCGGGTCGCACCGGACCTCGAGGCGGCGCGCTTCGCCGGAGAGGTGCGGATAGAGATCGACGTGCTCGAAGCCGTCGAGCGCGTCGTCATGCACGCAGCCGAGCTCGACGTCTTCGACGCGAGCCTGGCGCACGGCTGGACGAGCGACGGCGGCGAGGCCGAGGACGCGGAGTCGTTCAGCCTCGGCGTCGAGCTCGACGCCGATCGCGAGGAGGTCGCCTTCCCCGCCCCCTCCGAGGACGTCCCGCCCGGGCGCTACACCCTGGTCGCGTCCTTTGCCGGGACCCTCAACGACAAGCTCCGCGGCTTCTACCGGAGCGTCTTCACCGACGAGACCGGCACGAGGCGCGTCATCGCGACGACACAGTTCGAGGACACCGACGCTCGCCGCGCCTTCCCCTGCTTCGACGAGCCCGACCGCAAGGCAGTCTTCTCCGTGACCGTCGACGTGCCCGCGGGCATGCTCGCCGTCTCGAACGGCCCCGAGGTCAGCGCGGTCGAGATCGGCGGCGGGACGCGCCGCGTGCGCTTCGGCGACACGATCCCGATGTCGACGTACCTCGTGGCGTTCGTCGTCGGCCCTCTCGAGGCGACGGAACCGGTCGACGTCGACGGCGTCGCGCTGCGCGTCGTGCACCTGCCCGGAAAGGCGCGGCTCACAGCGACCGCCATCGACGTGGCGACACACGCTCTCCGCTTCTTCTCCGAGTACTTCGCGATCCCGTACCCGGCGGCCAAGCTCGACCTGGTCGCGTTGCCGGACTTCGCCTCGGGTGCCATGGAGAACCTCGGCTGCGTCACGTTCCGGGAGGCGATCCTGCTCGCAGATCCCGAGCAGAGCGCCCGCGTGGAGCTCGAGCGCGTCGCCGAGGTCGTCGAGCACGAGCTCGCACACATGTGGTTCGGAGACCTGGTGACGATGGGCTGGTGGAACGGGATCTGGCTCAACGAGGCATTCGCGACGTTCATGTCACTTTGCTGCGAGGACGACTACCGCCCGGAGTGGCACGTCTTCGTGAGCTTCGCCCGGAGCCGGTCGGTGGCGCTCGGCGTCGACGGGCTGCACGCGACCCGGCCGGTCGAGTACCCCGTCCGCCGTCCCGACGAGGCAGCTGCCATGTTCGACGTGCTCACCTACGAAAAGGGTGCCGGCGTGCTCTGGATGGTCGAGCAATACCTCGGTCGCGAGCGATTCCGCGCCGGGGTTCGCCGCTACCTCGCGGCCCACGCGTACGGCAATACCGAGACCCACGAGCTCTGGGACGCGATCGAGGCGGAGGCCGGTGACGTGCCGATCCGCGCCGTGATGGACTCCTGGATCTTCCAAGGTGGCCACCCTCTCGTCTCGGTGTCGGCGACTCTCGACGAGGGCGGCACCGAGGTCGTCGGGCTGAGCCAGTCGCCGTTCTCCTACCTTCTTGAGCCCCCGGCCTCTGGAGCGCCGGACGGCGGGGCGGTGGGGAGCGCGATCGGATCGTCGTGGCTTGTGCCCGTGCTCGTGGCTCCTGCCGGCGGAGGCGAGGTGCGCCGGATCCTTCTCGGCGACGAGCCCCAGACGTTGGGCGCCACCGCGTCCCCGGTCGTCGTGAACGCCGGTGGGTCGGGCTTCTACCGGACGAGCTACGACACCTCTCTACGCACCGCTCTGCTCGCCGTGTTCGAGACGATGGCGCCGCTCGAGCGCTACGGCCTCGTCGCCGACGTGTGGGCGACGTGCCTCGCTGGGACGTCGCGTCTCGCCGCCTTCGCGGACGTCGCCGCTCGCCTCGGGTCGGAGCGGGACCCGCACGTGTGGTCCGTCGCGGTCGGCGCCCTCGGCATGATCGACCAGGTCGCGCCGGAAGAGGCTCGTCCTGGCCTCGCGGCATACGTCCGCGACCTCCTCGCACCCCAGCTCGCCCGGGTCGGCTGGATGCCTGACCGGGACGACGACGAGCAGACCCCGCTACTGCGCGCCTCCCTGATCGGCGCACTTGGAACGTTCGGGAGAGACGCCGCAGTCACGTCCAGGTGCTTCGAGATGTTCCGCGCCGACACGGAAGGGACCAAGTCGATCGACCCGGACATCGACGGTGCGGTCCTCGGGGTCGTCGCCTACGGCGCGGGCCAGGCGGAGCTCGACGCGATCCTCGCCCGCTACCGGAGCCCACACGACCCGATCGACGAGTTGCGCCACCTCAACTCGCTCGGGCGGCTCGGCGACGAGGCGCTCGCCGCGCAGGTTCTGGAGCTCTGCCTCACCGAGATCCGTAGCCAGAACGCTCCCTACCTGATCGGCTCGATGCTGTCGAACCGTAGGATCGGCGAGCTGGCATGGCGCTTCGTCACGGAGCACTTCGACGAGGCGGTCGAGCGCTTCCCGGAGAACTCGATCCACCGCATGGTCGAAGGCGTCGTCGGTCTCGCCCAGGTCGACGGGGCCGGTGAGGCGATCCACGCGAGCGGCGTCCGCTCGTTCCTGGACTCGCACGTCGTCGGCGGCCGGCGCAGGCTCGTCGCGCAGTCGCTCGAACGTCTCGAGGTCAACGTACGCTTCGCTCGGCGCCTGCCGGACGAGCTTGCAGACCTGCTTGCTGGCCGGTAGGTAGGCTCCACCTGTGGACCTAGGGATCGCGGCGACGACGTACGCCGTCGTGATCCCTGCGGAGCTCTTGGACAAGACCTCTGTCTCCACCGTCCTCCTCGGCTCGCGCGATCGCGCTGCTCCCGTGTGGTGTGGGGCGGAGGGACCTCCGGCGAGCGTGTTCGTCGGGGCGTCGGTCGCGTTCGCACTGCTGAGCGGCATCGGGGTCCTCGCCGGACGCTCGGCCGCCAGCGTGGTCCAGCTCGCACGCGTCCGCCGGATCTCGGGAGTCGTCCTCGCTGCGCTCGGCGCCTGGAGCGCCCTCGGCGCTGCCGGTGGGTGACGGCGCGCCGGGCTGGCGCCGGCCCGCGCCATGGTCGCCCGCTGGCCAGTTGACCGGTGAGCGGGCTGTCCTTCTGCTGGCCGCGGCCCGTGCGACCCAGGGCTTCATGCCCGACGACGAGGGGATCGCCCTCCACCTAGCGGCCCGGCGGGCGGCGGCACTCGGGCGCGGCCCGCTCGTGGAGATAGGCGCCTACCGAGGGCGGTCGACGCTCTATCTCGCCGCCGGGATCGCCGCGGCCGCCGGCGAGGCCTCCTCCGCGGACCTGCGGCACCGCTCCGCCCTCCTCTACAGCGTCGACCACCATCGTGGCTCGGAGGAGATGCAGGCAGGTTGGGCGCACCACGACCCCACGCTCGTGGACCTGGAGACGGGCAGGATGGACTCGCTCCGGGCGTGGCGGTCGTCGGTCGTCCGCGCGGGGGCCGACGATCTCGTCGTGGGCGTCGTCGGTGACTCGGCACGGATCGCGGAGGACTGGGCGACGGAGCTCTCCCTCGTCTTCGTCGACGGGGGTCACGGTCGCGACGTGGCGTGGGCTGACTACAGGGGTTGGTCTCGCCATCTCGCACCCGGTGGGCTCCTCGTCTTCCACGACGTCTTCCCGGATCCACGCGACGGCGGGCGTTCGCCCTACGAGTGCTTCCTCGATGCGATCGCGAGCGGTGCCTTCGCGGAGGAGCGGCCCGCGTCGCGCCTGAGCCTGCGCGTCCTGCGACGCGTTGCCTGAGCGGACCGCCATCCCTCGCTCCATGCGGTGGCGGGGCCGTCTGGACAAGATAATTGAGAGTGGTTATCATTTGCAGCCGACGGGACGGACGTCCTCGGCGACAGGAGCGGTCAGTGCGACGATCGGCATCGGGGAGCGCCGCTCTACACGTGAGCCGCGCGCCGGCGACCGGACAGCTCCGGCGGGTCGGCCGGTCCGCGGCAGCAGTCTCGGCTGCCTGCCTGGCCTCGGTGCTCGCGCTCGGGATCCCCGCCGCCTCGTCGAGCCCGAGCGCGACAGCACGCTCGTCGGGTCGCTCCGCGAGGATCGCGGCCGTCGGCGCGGAGAACCAGTACGCGAACGTCATCGCCCAGATCGGTGGTAGGTACGTGACGGTCTCGGCCGTCGAGAGCAACCCCAACACCGACCCGCACAGCTTCGAGGCCAGCCCGCGCGTGGCCGAGCTCGTGCAGTCCGCCCGCCTCGTCGTGCAGAACGGGCTCGGCTACGACGCCTACATGAACAAGATCGAGCAGGCTTCGCCGAGCAGGGTCAGGCTGGTCGTCGACGTCCAGCACCTGCTCGGTCTCCCGGACTCGACGCGGAACCCGCATCTTTGGTACTCGCCGACGACGATGCCGAAGGTGGCGGCCGCGATCGGGCACGACCTCTCGACGCTCGATCCCGCGAACCGGTCGTACTTCGGCGCGCGCGTCCGATCCTTCGACGCCTCGCTCGAACCCTGGCATCGCGCGATAGCGCGCCTCGAGTCGAAGTACCGGGGCACGGGCGTTGCGACCACCGAGCCGGTCGGCAACTACCTTCTCGACGCTGCGGGGCTCGACGTTCGCACACCCTGGGCGCTCCAGGCCGACATCATGAACGGCGTGGACCCTTCTCCTCAAGCGGTCACGGCGGAGGACACGCTGCTCTCGCGCCACGAGGTCAAGGTGCTCGTCTACAACCAGCAGGTGACCGACTCCGTCACGGCGTCCTTCCTCGCCCTTGCGAGGAAGGACGGGGTCGCAGTGGTCGGGGTCTACGAGACGATGCCTTCACCGGGTTACGACTACCAGTCGTGGATGCTCGCGGAGACGGCCGCCATCGGGAAGGCTCTCGCGCACGGGACCTCGACGACGCGGCTATGAGGGGATACCGGGAAGCGACCGTCGAGGGCAGCGCAGCCGCCCTGCCGGCCGCGGTCCTCGCTGTCGACCGCGTCAGCGTCCGCATCCGAGGGCGGGCGGTGCTCGACGACGTCAGCTTCACCATCCACGAGGGCGAGCTCACCGGGCTCATCGGATCGAACGGGGCCGGCAAGACGACGCTGTACCGCGTCATCCTCGGGCTGACGCGTCCGTACGCCGGCAGTGTCTCGGTCGAAGGAAGTGGGCTCTCGCGCACGAACCCGCTCGTCGGCTACGTCCCCCAGAAGATCGGGCTCGACGCGGACCTGCCACTGCGTGCCCGCGATCTCGTCGGTCTCGGCCTCGACGGCCACCGGTTCGGCTTCGCGCTCCCCTCGAAGGCACGCCGCGAGCTCGTCGAGAGGGCCCTCGAGGGCGTCGATGCCGGCCGCTTCGCCGACGCGAGGGTCGGGACGCTCTCGGGAGGCGAGCAGCAGCGGGTGATGATCGCGTACGCCCTCGTCAGCCGGCCGAGGCTCCTGCTGCTTGACGAGCCACTCGCCAATCTCGACCTGCGCAGCGAGCAGGAGGTCGTCGAGCTCCTCTCGCGGGTCGCCCGCGAGCAGCGCGTCGCCGTCCTCATCTCGGCCCACGAGATGAACCCGCTGCTGCCGGTGATGGACCGCGTCGTCTACCTGGCCGGCGGCCGCGCTGCGAGCGGGACGACCGCAGAGGTGGTCCGACCCGAGGTGCTCAGCCACCTCTACGGCCACCACGTCGACGTGCTCCACGTCCACGGCCGGATCATCGTCGTGGCTGGCCCGAGCCTCGGGTCGGCCGAGGCGATGCGCGCCGAGAAGGCGGACGCGGCCGCGGACGAGGACGGCTGAGCCGTGTCGGGCATCGTGTCGCTCGTCTTCGCGCCAGGCTTCTTCTCGAGCGCGCCCGTGCGCTCCGCCGTCGTGGCGGGCGGCGTGGTGGCGGTCGTCTCCGCCGTCGTCGGCGTGTTCACCGTGATGCGCGGCCAGTCTTTCGCCGGCCATGCGCTCTCCGACATGGGGACGACGGGAGGGTCGGGAGCATTTCTCGTCGGCGTGAGCCCGCTCTGGGGATTCGTGACCGTCTCGGTCGCAGCGGTGGCGGCAATGGAGCTCATCGGCATCCGGCGGCCGCGCGGCAGGGACGTCTCCACGGGGATCGTGTTCGGCGCCGCGCTCGGCCTGGCAGCGCTCTTCCTCTACTGGGACACGACCGTGAGGAACGCCTCGGGCGCCGCTATGACGATCCTGTTCGGCTCGCTGTTCACGGTCTCGGCCTCGACGGTGCCCGTGGTCGTCGTGCTCGCCTCGCTGTCGCTCGCCCTCGTGCTCGCGCTCTTCCGTCCGCTGCTTCTCAGCTCGGTGAGCCCCGAGCTCGCCGCTGCCCGCCGCGTCCCCGTCCGGCTCGTAGGCATCGCCTACCTGCTCGCGATGGCCGTCGCCGTCTCGCTCTCCGCCTACACGATCGGGGCGATACTGAGCACCGCCCTGCTCGTCGGGCCGGCGGCCGCGGCGATGCGGCTCACCAAGAGCCCATGGGCGACGCTGCTCTTGGCGACCCTCCTCGGCGTCGCCGCCACCCTCGTAGGCATCGTCCTCGCCTACGACAGCTACGACTGGCCCCCGGCGGGCCATGGTTGGCCGGTCAGCTTCTTCGTCGTCACCCTCGTGTTCACCTTCTACCTGCTCGCCGGCGTCCCGCAGCTGAGGCGTGCGAGGGGCGACCGGCTCCCGGCGGGTCGCGGGGCGGTCGAGGAGAGCACCATCCGCGGCGCCGGCAAGCGCGTCGAGAGCTGACGAGCGCGAGATGTTCTCCGGTTTCATGGTCGATACCTGGGTGGTGGCGACCGTCGTGGCCGTCGTCGCGGGTGTCGTCGGTTTCTTCACCGTCGTGCGCGGAT
>JAJZCK010000100.1 GCA_021846125.1 Actinomycetes bacterium
GAGGAACAGACATGAACACGATGCACTACATCCGCTACTTCGACGAGATCGGTATCGAGGACGTCCCGACGGTCGGCGGCAAGAACGCCTCCCTCGGCGAGATGTACCGGAAGCTCTCGGCCGAGGGTGTCCTCGTCCCCGACGGCTTCGCGATCACCGCAGACGGCTACCGGCACATGCTCGAGGAGAGCGGCGCGTGGAAGGAGCTTCACCAGGCACTCGACGAACTCGACCCGAGCGATGTCGTCGACCTGGCGGTGCGGGCGAAGCGGGCTCGGGAGATCGTGTACGGAGCGGGGCTTCCTCCGGATCTTTCGGCCGAGATCCTCGCAGGGTACAGGCATCTGCAGGACGAGTACGGAGAGAGCGTGAGCTTGGCCGTGCGGAGCTCGGCTACGGCAGAGGACCTCCCGACGGCGAGCTTCGCCGGCCAGCAGGACACCTACCTCAACATCCGTGGAGACGAGAGCTTGCTCGACGGATGCCGGCGCTGCTTCGCGAGCCTGTTCACGGATCGTGCCATCCACTACCGCGTCGACCAGGGGTTCGACCACTTCAAGGTAGCCCTGTCCATCGGCGTCATGAAGATGGTGCGCTCCGACCTCGCCGCGTCCGGCGTGATGTTCTCCCTCGACACCGAGTCCGGCTTTCGAGATGTCGTGCTCGTGACGGGTGCCTATGGTCTCGGCGAGAACGTCGTCCAAGGTGCCGTCGATCCCGACGAGTTCTACGTCCACAAGCCGACCTACGAGGCCGGCCACCGTGCGGTGCTGCGCCGCCTGCTCGGGGACAAGGCCGTGAAGATGGTCTTCGTCGAGGGGGAGACGAAGCACACGACGCGCAACATCCCGGCCCCGCGATCGGACCGTGAGCGCTATTGCATCACCGACGAGGACGTCCTGGAGCTCGCAGGCTACGCCATCGCGATCGAGCACCACTACGGCCACCCGATGGACATGGAATGGGCGAAAGACGGCCTCGACGGCAAGATCTACCTCGTCCAGGCGCGTCCCGAGACGGTCGCGTCCCAGCGCAGGCCGACGATGCTCGAGAGCTACTCGCTCGACGGGACCGGCGAGGTACTGGTCGAGGGCCGGTCGGTCGGCGAGAAGATCGCCGCGGGCAGAACCAGGGTCATCGAGAACGCCACGCACCTCGGCGAGTTCCGGCCGGGCGAGGTCCTCGTGTCGGACATCACCACGCCGGACTGGGAGCCGGTCATGAAGATCGCGTCCGCGATCGTGACGAACCGCGGTGGTCGGACGTGCCACGCGGCGATCATCGCCCGCGAGCTCGGGATCCCGGCCGTCGTGGGTGCCGGCGACGCGACCACGTCCGTGCCTGGTGGTGAGATGGTCACCGTTTCGTGCGCCTCGGGTGACACCGGGAGGGTGTTCCGTGGCGAGGTGCCGTTCCACGTCGAGCGGACCGAGGTCGCGGACATCGCTCGGCCCGAGACGGAGGTCATGATCAACATCGGGAACCCGGAGATGGCCTTCAAGACCTCCTTCCTGCCGAACGACGGTGTCGGGCTTGCACGCATGGAGTTCATCATCAGCGAGTACATCAAGGTGCACCCGCTCGCGCTGCTCCACCCCGAGCAGGTGGCAGATCCCCGCGAGCGGGAGAGGGTCGAGCGGCTGATCCGCGGATACCCGGACGGTGGGCACTTCTTCGTCCAGCGCCTGTCGGAAGGGATCGGCACCATTGCCGCGGCTTTCTGGCCCAAGCCAGTCGTGGTACGGATGTCGGACTTCAAGACGAACGAGTACGCGAGCCTCGTCGGCGGTGCAAGCTTCGAGCCGCTCGAGAGCAACCCGATGCTCGGGTTCCGTGGCGCCTCGCGCTACGCGCATCCGGCCTACGCGGAAGGATTCGCTCTCGAGTGCAAGGCGATGAAGCGTGTCCGCGAGGAGATGGGTCTGTCCAACGTCGTCTTGATGCTCCCCTTCGTCCGGCGTGTGGCAGAGGCCGAGCAGGTTCTCGCGCGCATGGCGGAGCTCGGTCTAAAGCGCGGCGAGAACGACCTGAAGATCTACGCGATGTGCGAGATCCCCAACAACGTGATCCTGATAGACCAGTTCTCGCGCCTGTTCGACGGCTTCTCCATCGGCTCGAACGACCTCACGCAGCTGACGCTCGGTGTCGACCGCGACAGCGAGATCGTTGCGTTCGACTACGACGAGCGCGACGACGGCGTCAAGGAGATGATCCGCCTCGCCGTCGAAGGCTGCCGCCGCAACAACATCCACTCCGGGCTCTGCGGTCAGGCGCCCTCGGACTACCCGGACATGGCGGCATTCCTTGTCGAGCTAGGCATCGACTCGATGAGCCTCAACCCGGACACGGTGCTGAAGACGACCCGCCAAGTGCTGGAGCTCGAGGCGGCGTCCGACAGGTCTCCGGCCTGACCCGCGCATCCCACCCGCCCGGTCGAGAGCTCCCCGCGATGACGACGTCCACGGACCTTCCGCAGGTAGCGCCGTGGCGGAGGGTGGTGGTGCTCGCCCGCCCGGGTGCCGGCAAGAGCACCCAGGCGGGCCGCCTCGCCCGACGCCTCGGTGTCGACCATCTCTCGAGTGGAGCGATGATCCGGAACGAGGTGGCATCGTCCTCCGGGCTCGGGCGTACCGTCGCTCCGCTCGTGGAGCGCGGCGAGCTCGTGCCGGACGAGCTCGTCCTCGCCGTGATAGTGCCTGCTCTAGGTAGAGCGGTGGCCGACCACGGCGGCTACGTGCTCGACGGCTTTCCCCGCGACGTCGTCCAAGCAACGACCCTTGCAGGGCTGGGCAGCCCCGCGTCGGGGAGTCCCGCGTCGAGCCCCGAGGTCGTGCTCTGGCTCGACGTCGGAGCGGACGAGTGCCGGCACCGGCTTCTCGCCAGGGCGGGCGTCGGGGGGCGAAGCGACGACTCGGCTCTCACGGTCGAGCGGCGCCTGGTCGCCTACGAAAGAGTGACGGCGCCCGTGCTCGCCTACTACGAACGCGGAGGAAAAGTCGTCGTCATCGACGGCGTCGGTACGCCTGAGGAGGTAGAGCACCGTGTAGCCGATGCGCTCGGAGCCGCCTGAGCGGTCCAGCCCCCGATCTCGCGCTCGAGCTCGCCTGCCGTCGGGTGCCGACGTGCGACGTCGAGGTCCGGAGCGTGGACGCCGCCGACGCGAGCGACGGAGTGATCGGGTCGGTCCGGGGTCTCGTCGACGAAGCGAGCGCCCGTCACCCTTGTTCCGCCGGAGGTCGAGGTGCAGCCGCCCTGCTGACGCCGTCGACAGCTTCCGACCCGTCGTCGACCGTGCACGGCACGCCCGCCTCGCACCGTCGGGCAACGAAGTCGGCGACGAGACCCGTCCAGCCAGTCTGGTGGGAGGCGCCGAGGCCCTTGGCGGTGTCGCCGTGGAAGTACTCGTTGAACGGCACCAGGTCGTGGAGGAGCGGGTCGGTCTGGAAGCGCTCCGCGTCGCCGAAGACGGGTCGCCGACCGTGGTCGTCGTCGAGGAATATGGAGACGAGCCTCCTCGTGAGATCGTCCGCGACCTGGTGCAGCGACATCAAGGTGCCGGAGCGCGTCGGGCACTCCACCGTGAAGTCGTCACCGAGATACTCGCCGAAGCGGTGCAGGGCCTCGACGAGGAGGTAGTTGACGGGGAACCAGACGGGCCCGCGCCAGTTCGAGTTGCCGCCGAAGAGCGCCGTGGTCGACTCGCCGGGCTCGTAGTCGACGCTCGCCGTGATGCCGTCGATGTGCAAGGTGAACGGATGATCGCGGTGCGAGGCGGCGAGTGCCCGGAGCCCGTGGGGGGACAGGAACTCGTCCTCGTCGAGCATGACCGCGAGCACCCGGCGCAGCCGGTCGGGGTCGACGATCGAGAGGAGGTGCCGGTGGTGGTCGCCGGTCGTGCTCGAGTGCGCGACGTGCGACGCGTAGCGGGGCTTGTTCGCGAGGAACCACTCGAAGTGCTCTGCGAACCAGGGCAACTGCTCCAAGGTCGACGCGGTGAGCGTCGTCGTCGCACAGAGCGGGAGCAGGCCGACGATGGAGCGGACCGCGAGAGGGGTGCGCTCGCCGCCCTGGAGCTGGAGCACGTCGTAGAAGAAGCCGGCATCCTCGTCCCACAACCCCTGGCTGAACATCGCGTCGGCGATGTACGCGAAGTGCTCGAAGAACTTCACGGCGACGTCCTCGTAGACCGTGTCCTGCTTTGCCAGGACGAGCGAGATCTGGAAGAGGTCGAGGCAGTACATCGCCATCCACGACGTTCCATCCGCCTGCTCGAGGATGGCTCCGGACGGGAGCCCTGCGGAGCGGTCGATCGGACCGATGTTGTCGAGCCCGAGAAAGCCACCTTCGAACACGTTGTTCCCCGCAGCGTCCTTGCGGTTCACCCACCAGGTGAAGTTGATCATGAGCTTCGAGAGGATCCGGCGGAGGAAGGCGAAGTCCCGGGAGCCGTCTATCTCGAACACCCGGAGCGCGGCCCAGGCGTGGACGGGTGGGTTGACGTCGCCGAGGGCCCATTCGTACGCGGGTAGCTGGCCGTTCGGGTGCATGTACCACTCTCTGCACAAGGTGAGCAGCTGGGCCTTCGCGAACTCGGGAGCGACGTGCGCGAGCGTCACGCAGTGGAACGCGAGGTCCCAGGACGCGTACCACGGATACTCCCAGGTGTCAGGCATCGAGATGACGTCGTGGTTGTCGAGGTGCCACCAGTCGGCATTGCGTCCGGTCCGTCGCTCGCGAGGCGGCGGCGGGCCGGCGGGGTCGCCTTCCAGCCAGCGCTCGACGTCGTAGTGGTAGAACTGCTTGGACCAGAGCATCCCCGCGAAGGCCTGTCGCATGACGGAGGTCTCGTCCTGCGTGGCGTCGGCAGGGGTGAGGGACGCGTAGAATTCGTCCGCCTCGGACTTTCGGTCTCGCATCGTCACGTCGAAGCTCGGCGCGTCGAACGTCGGCGGTGGCGCGGAGGTCTCCGCCGTGAGCCGCAGCCGGATCTCGGCAGTCTCGCCGGACGCGACGGCGAGGTGGGCGTGCAGGGCGGCCTTCGTGCCGCGCCCTGCCGGGTCGACGGTTGGTGTCCCGTGCACGAGGTGGTCGACGATTCCGTCCTTCGGATACGCGGTCGTCTCCGGTGCTCCCCACAGCAGGGGTGCGTTGGACTCGTTCTCGCAGACGAGCGTCTCGAAGTCCCCCTCCCACGTGCAGACCATCTGTGGCAAGAGGTGGTGGGTGGCGACGAGCCGGTCGTCGAGGGCCTCGATGACCGGCTTGCGGTCGTCGAGCCCCCACGACCACGTGTTGCGGAACCACAGCGTCGGCAGCACGTCGAGCTCGGCGTCGTCGGGCCCAGCGTTGTGGGCGCGCAGGCGGACGCAGAGGTCGTCGGGGCCGGCCTTCGCGTACTCGACCGTGATGAGCCAGTAGCGGCCCTCGTCGAGGAGGCCGGTGTCGACGAGCTCGTACTCGGGATCCGAGCGACCTCTCCGAGCGTTCTCCTCCACGAGATCCTCGTAGGGGAAGGCCGCCTGGGGGTAGCAGTAGGTCCAGCTCATGAAGGAGTGGGTGGGGGTGGAGTCCGTGTACCACCAGTACTCCTTCGCGTCCTCGCCGTGGTTGCCCTGGTTGCCCGTGAGGCCGAAGATCCGCTCCTTCACGATCGGATCCTTGCCGTTCCAGAACGCGAAGGCGAAGCAGAGATGCTGGTCGAGATCGCAGATCCCCGCGAGGCCGTCTTCGCTCCAGCGATAGGCACGCGAGCGGGCGTGGTCGTGCGGGAGGTACTCCCAGGCGGTGCCGTCCGCGCTGTAGTCCTCCCGGACGGTCCCCCACGCTCTCTCGGAGAGGTACGGGCCCCATCTCCGCCACGCCGGGGTCCGATCCGCGAGTCGTCTGCGCTCGGCGTCGTCCATCGCCGCAGTCTCGCGGATGCGCCGGGCGTCAGCCAGCGCGATCGGCAAGACTTCCGGGGTGCGAGCACCCCGGTCCGACGGCGAGGCGCCGCCTTTCACCGTGACGTCCCCACCGTGACGTCCCTTTCCTGCGGACCCCAGTGCTGCGGGACGCTCGCCGAGTCCTCGGCGCGTGAATGGCTCGTCGCGGACGGTCTCGGGGGCTACGCGTCCGGCACCGTCTCCGGCTTGAGGACCCGTCGCTACCACGGGCTGCTCGTCGTCGCGCGAGCGGGGGAGGCCGGCCGGATGCTCGGGCTCGCGTCGCTCGACCCCGTCATCGTGCTCGGCGACCGGCGTATCCGGCTCGCCACGCACGAGTGGGCGAGCGGAGCAGTGGCCCCGACTGGCTACGAGCACCTGACGCGGTTCGCACTCGAGGACGGCGTGCCGCGTTGGCGGTTCGCGGTCGGCGGCGTGGTGCTCGAGCGTGAGATCGCCTCGCACCGGGGGCGCCCCGGCGTCGGCGTCGTGCTCCGGCTCGTGCGTGCTCCGGCTCCTGTGCGCGTGGAGCTCGAGGCACTGTGCACCTGGCGGGACGCGAACGGGGAGCGGTTCGCCGGGTCCGACCCGGCCGTCGCCCGCTGCGTGGACGGCTTCGAGTTCGAAGGCGCCTACCGCGTGCGAGGGCCGGGTTTCGTTCCCGGTGGAGCCTGGTATCGCGGCGTCTCCTACCGGGTGGAAGCGGCGCGCGGGCTCGCGAGCGTGGAAGACCTCTGGTTCGCGGGGACCTTCGGAGATCTCCTCGCTCCAGGCGAGGAGATCGCGGTCGACGCGTGGGCCGGGGCGGCTGCTGACGCTCCACCGGTCGCCAGCGAGGCCGTAGCGACGACGCGACGACGCGCCGCCGGCCTCGTCGCGGCGTCCGGAGCGACCGACGACGTCGGCGCCCGGCTCGTGCTCGCCGCGGACCAGCACGTCGTGGCCGGCCCCGACGTCGTCGCCGGCTACCCGTGGTTCGGTTCGTGGTCCCGAGACACGATGACGAGCTACGAGGGGCTCTTCCTTTCCACCGGTCGTGCCGACGAGGGGCGCGCGCTCCTCGAGCGGGCGGCGGCGTCGCTGTCGGAGGGGATGCTGGCCAACACGGCGGACGGAGGCTCGACCGCCTACAACACCGTCGACGCGACTCTCTGGTTCCTCCACGCCGTGGGTCGCCACGTCGCCGTGACCGGCGACGTCGACCTCGCGGCAGCGCTCGAGCCTGCGCTCGCTGCGGCCGTCGACGCGTACGTGGGCGGCACGCGGTTCGCGATCGGCGTCGGAGCGGACGCGCTCGTCGCGTGCGGGGTGGACGGGATCGCGCTGACCTGGATGGACGCCCGCGTGGACGGCGTGCCGGTGACGCCTCGACGGGGCAAGCCCGTCGAGGTAAACGCTTTGTGGGTGAATGGCCTCGCCTCGCTCGCCGACCTCGAGGAGCGGCTCTGCGTCGACTCGTCACGGGTGCGCGCCCTCGAGCGATCGGCCCGTGTCTCGTTTGCGCGGCGTTTCGTGCGTCCAGACGGTGCGGGCCTGTTCGACGTCGTGGACGGACCCGCTGGTGACGACCCGTCCGTCCGGCCCAACCAGCTCTTCGCCGTGTCACTTCCGTTCGCACCTCTCGACGACCCTGCGGTCCTGCGCGCCTGCGCTCCGCTGCTCACACCCCTCGGCCTTCGCTCCCTCGCGCCGTCCGACCCTGCGTACGAACCGCTGCATCGCGGTGGCGTGGTGGAGCGCGATCTCGCCTACCACCAGGGCACCGTCTGGCCCTGGCTCGTCGGGCCCTACCTCGATGCGTGCGCGCGGCTGGCCGAGCCCACGGAGGGGCTCCTCGAGGTGCTCGTCGCACACGTCGGCGACGCGGGGATCGGCGGGGTGAGCGAGACGGCCGACGGCGCCGCTCCGCACCACCCGACCGGCTGCCCGTTCCAGGCGTGGTCGGTCGCAGAGCTCCTCCGGGTGTACCGGCGGGCGTCGGGCGAGGCGCCGGTCCGGCCCGGCACGGCCAGGAACCTCGTCGCTCGGGACGGGGGAGGTGGACGTCGATTTTCCGACCTACCGTCCGGCGGCGTCTCCCCGTCACTAGGGTAGGCGCTGTCCTTTAGTCGAGCGAAGAAGATCGAGGAGGGACCACGCCGATGAGCGACGCCATGAGAGCGGAGACGGTCCGCATCACGGGGCACGGTGGAGACGAGATCGAGGCCTACCTGGCCCAACCACTCGACGACGCCCGTCACGGCGGCGTGGTCGTCATCCACCACATGCCCGGCTACGACGCAGCCACCAAGGAGATCACGCGGAAGTTCGCTGCCAATGGCTATCTCGCCATCTGCCCCAACCTCTACTCGCGTGAGGCGCCCGGCGCGAGCCCGGACGATGCCGCGGCAGCTGCCCGTGCCAACGGGGGAGTGCCGGACGAGCGGCTCGTCGGCGACGTCGCCGGCGCGGTAGCGGCGCTCAAGGTCCTGCCGGGCTCGAACGGCAAGGCCGCGACGATCGGCTACTGCTCGGGTGGGCGTCAGTCGTTCCTCGCTGCGTGCAGCCTCCCGCTCGATGCCGCAGTGGACTGCTATGGCGCGTTCGTCGTCGGGACCCCGCCTGAGGGCGCGCCGCTCAAGGTCGGACCGATCGTGCATCTCGCGAAGGACCTCTCCTGTCCGCTTCTCGGGTTGTTCGGCGCCGAGGACAAGTTCCCGTCTCCCGAGCAGGTCGCGGAGCTCGAGCAGGCCTTGAAGGACAGCGACAAGAGCTACGAGTTCCACACCTACGACGGTGCGGGGCATGCGTTCTTCGCTCCTGACCGCCCGAGCTACAGACCCGAAGCGGCCAACGACGGGTGGCAGCGGATCTGGGCCTTCCTCGGCCGGCACCTCGCGAGCTGAGGGGCTCGGCCGATGTGCACCTACCTGACCGAGGTGGTCGAGCTGCAGGGCAGCGGGAAGGGGCCGGAGGGATGGTTCCCGGTGACGACGGCGAGCGTCTACTTCGACCATCCCGTCCACGCGCCGGCGGAGCACACGCTCAACGTCGACCTCCTCAACCCTGCACTCGGAGCGGGCGCCCGCGTCGCGATGGAGCTCGACCCGTCTGCAGCACGAGCGCTCGCGACGGCGATCCTCGAGGTGCTCGGCTCCGCGCCTGCGGCCGTGCTGACACAACCACGTCAGGTCCGCACCTAGGGTCCTTTCACCGCCGGCCTTTCACCGCCGGCTACGCGTCGACGGGCCGGTGGTGCTCAGCCGCTCAGTCCGTGGTATTGCGAGCCGAGCACGAGGTCGACCTCGTCCGGCGCCAGGCCGGCGACGGGCAGGAGCTGGGTCCCTCCCGTCAGGTACGCGGCGACGGTCGCAGCAGCCAGCTCACTGCCGGGGGAGTACTCCGCGACACTCTCGACGTGCTGGAAGGACGCGGCGTTGCCCGTGCCGTTCACGAGGAAGCCGGCCCGGTGCAGCGCCAGGGCCGCCGCCGAGGCGAGGCCGGGCCCGCCGGATCCGTTGAGGACCTCGACGAGGACGCTCGACGGGTCGAGAAGTGGCGGCAATGTCGTGGAGGTGGTGGGCGGCACGGTAGTGGAGGTGGTGGGCGGCACGGTGGTGCTCGGGGACGCCGTCGTCGAAGATGGGCCGCTGGCCCTCGTGCTCGGCACCCGGGCTGCGGTGTCCGGCGAGCGGTCCGGTGCGTGACCGGGGCCGGCCGAGCGGGGTCGTGGGTGAGGAGCGCCGGCCGCGCCATGGTGGAGGGCGACCCGTAGGGACAACCCAACGGCCGCACCGGCCAGGGCGACGGCGACGACGCTCGCGGCGAGAC
>JAJZCK010000101.1 GCA_021846125.1 Actinomycetes bacterium
CTCGACGCCGATCAGCCGTCGCCACCGGTCTTCTCGAGAACACAGGTGCACAGATCGGCCGTTCGGCCGGTCTCCGGAGCGCTCAAATCAGTGATCCGCTACCCGGCTGCAATATCTGGGTCTGACCTCGTGTAGGGACCGACGACGGCGTCGAAGATGGCGTGGGAGCCGCATTCGGCCACCGCCACCACCCGGGCCTGAGGGAAGGCCGACTGTTCGCCCTTGTTGACCCCAGGTCGTCCGAAGTGGGCGGCGTTCTCCTCGGTGTCGGCTACGTCCAGGCAGGTGCCGTCGATGGCCACCAGCCGTCGACCGGAGAGGAACGCTTCGGGATGGCCATCTGTGGCCAAGGGAATGGCCACCTGCTCGAACAACGCCTTCACCGGTTCCGCGCCGAGGCGGGCACGGGCCTGGAAGATGGCCGACTTCGACGGCAGGACGAGCGGCTCCTCGTCCGTGGTCCAGGCGAGACCGTCGCACATGAGCCCCAAGACGTCCTCATAGGAACCTTCGGCGTACAAGGCCATGCCGATCGAGAAGTAGGCCATGGTCCGGGCCGGCAGCGAGCGGTTGCGCTGCTCGGTCCGTTGACAGGACGCCACCACCTCGTCGACCAGCGTTGGTGGGAACGTCCGGGTCACCACCCCCACGGAGACAAGGTCGGAGAGCCGGCGGTCCGACGCTGGCTTCCTCCAACCGGTACGGGCCACAGCGAGAGGCTACACCGCCGGACCCTTAACTGAACGGTATTGGGGCTAGACGATGCCCCCCACCAGGAAGGTGACCGTTGCCTCGTCCGCCCACCAGGCGCTGACCCGGGTGAAGCGTCGAGTTCGTCCGTCGTCGATCGGTGTTCACTTCCATTGATTTCCAGCCTTGCGCTGGTTGCCCGCAGCCCGCCAGGGCCGATCGTCCCTCGTCGCTCAGCCGAGAGCGGGCTTTCGGCACTGGTAGCCCCGCTCACCCTGAGCAGACACTGGGAACAGTGACCAGCCGCCCACCGACTATGTACCGGGTCCAGGCCCGGACCACCACACCAGGGCGCGCCACAGCCGACGTCGCGCAGGAGACGATCGCCTTCGACACCAGCTGGGCTGCCGGGCCGTCGGGGCTCCCCGGTCCCGCCGAGCTGCTCGCCGCGGCGTTCGCGGCCTGCCTGCTCAAGAACCTGAAACGTGCCGGGTCCCTGCTCGACTTCCGCTACGACCGCGCCGAGGTCGACGTCGTCGCCCGACGCCAGGACACCCCACCGAAGTTCGTGGAGGTCTCCTACGAGCTGCGGATCACCACCGGCGAATCCCCGCGGCGCGTCGACCTCGTGCATCTGAACCTGCGCAAGTACGGCACCGTCTACAACACTCTGGCCGCCACCTGCGACGTGCACGGCCAGGTGATCGCAGTGCAACCAGCACCCGCTGCGGGACAGGCGCCAGCAAGCTGAGCGAGGCCATCAGACGCGCGGCAAAGCGCAACCGTTGCCGAGCGCACCTGATCAGCGCCGCAAGCCACGATTCGTGGGTCACCAGGACCAGCGGGCTGGCTGCGGGCCGACCCTCTCTCGCCGTGCAGGCGACGCCTGCGACCTTCGCCGGCCGCACCAACTGCCCCATCGACCTCAGCGACGGGCGCGCCACGTTTGTCGTCGTGTCAGACGCGGCCGGTTCGGCGACGGCTGTGCCATGCCGTCGCCGGGTCAGGCGCGGCCGGTGGGGTCGGCTCCGGTCGGGCCGGCGGCGTAGCGCTCGACCCACGGGTCGGTCACCCTCGGGTGTGGGCCGGGGGCGTCGAGGTCCGGGTCGTAGGGGCTCATCGCCTCGACGGGCACCCCGACACCCCGGTTGACGGTGTCGGTGCGCCGTGCCTGGAGCAGCGCCGGCGGCAGCTCCAGGCGGTCGAGGCCGTCGAGGCGGGCGACCCGGTAGTACTCGGCCGGGGCGCTCGGCAGCAGCGCTTCGCGCACCCAGTCCCACTGGGCGGCTTCGTGGACGGCGAGCAGCTCGGCCTTGTCCGCCGCGTCGAGGTCGTCGGCGAGGAGGGCGGCCTCCCAGGCGGCGATGTGGGCGGGGAAGAACCCTGGCTCTTCTCGCACCTCCCACGCGGCACCGGTCGACAGCACCTCGATCTGGAAGCCGACGCCGAGGCTGTCGTCGAGGCGGTGGGTGCCGAAGCGCGCTCGCCCGCCGGTGAGGTAGGCGGCGACGTCGCCGAGGCACGGCGAGTTCTTCGACACGACCATGAGATCGCTGCGGTCGAACGGCGCGGTCCCGAACGCGACGTCAGCGAGCGCCCGCATGGCCCACACCCCACGCAGCAGACCGTCACAAGCGTGCCCGTGGAACAGCACGAGGTCGGCGACAGTCACGGTCTTCGGGCGCCGGTCGAGGCGGCCTTGTGCCGAACGGGTGTCGATCACCTCGAAGGCCGGCAGGCCGGGCACGTCGAGCCAGGCCGGCACGTACCAGCGGTCGCGTTCGGTGCTGGTGGCACCCTCGGTGGTCATCGGATCAGAAGTTGACCACGGTGGCGCCTTCGAGCGCGAAGCGCACGAAGGCGTCCCTGGCGAACTGGAGGTTGATGCCACGGCCTTGGAGCGCCTGCTCGGCTCCTGCTGCTCGCGCCGCGTTCAGGCAGGCACCGACAGGGACCCCGGCTGCCACGAGGTCGTCGATCTGGCGGTTGTACTCGCTGCGAGTCGCATCGCCGGAGGCGTCGCTGAGAGCGCCCTGGGCCGGCCCGAAGCAGAAGACCTCGAGGTCGACGCCCTGGTCGCCGGCGACCTGGCGGACCCGCTCGGCGACGTGCGAGCCTGCGGTGAGCGAGTCCTCGTCGCCGTGGAACAAGTGGATGACGACCTTAGCCATGATGGGCCTCCTTCTTCGGTAGTGCACAGCGATCCGTGCTGGGCCGGGACCTGGGCACGACAGCGCGGACGTGAGGCGGCTCGCCTCACGTCCCGGCGCCGGCTGGCGAGGCGAGGAGGCGGGCCAACCCTTGCGGGCCGGTCGGCGGGTCGGCGAGCATGCGCACGAGTGCCACACGCGACGCGTGTCGGGTGGCGACCTCGTGCAGGTAGTGGGTCTCGGCTCGCGCCCGGGCGACCAGCACAGGGTCGGTGACATCGGCGGCGGCAAGGCTCTGGTTGACCACCCATGCAGCAGGCTCGATACCGGCCCGGCGCAGGTCGGCCTGCAGGGCGGCGGCCTCGTGGATGGGGGTGGCCTCGGGGAGGGTGACGACGAGCACCGACGTGAAGGACGCGTCGGTGAGCCGGTCCAGCAGCGCGTCGACCTCGGGCGGCACGGTGCCGCCCTGGCGGCCGACCTCACGGTGATAGGCGCGGGCCGCATCCAAGAGCAGCAGCGTGTGGCCGGTGGGGGCGGTGTCGAGCACGACGAAGCGCTCCGCGGCCTCGGCCACGGTTCGGGCGAAGGCCCGGAACACGGCGATCTCGGCGGTGCAGGGGGAACGGAGGTCTTCTTCGAGGACGGCCCGAGCCGGGGCGTCGAGGCCGCCGGCATCGGCCAGCACCTCGGCGACATAGTCGGCGGTCTCGCGCTCGGGATCGATGCGGCTGACCCGAAGGCTCCCCGAGCCTGCTGCGTCCCCGGCATCGAGCACGGCGTCGAGATGGGCGGCCGGGTCGGTGGTCGTGAGCTCGACGGCATGGCCCCCGGCGGCGAGCTCAGTGGCGATCGCCGCGGCGAGCGTGGTCTTGCCGGCACCGCCCTTGCCCATGGTGAGCACCAGGCCCCGGCCGCGCCCGGCCAGCTCGCCGACCAGCTCAATCAGCGCGGCGGTGCCCGCCACGGGGATCGGCGGCTCTGCCGCCTCGGTCGGCGCGACGCCGGCCGTCAGCGCACGCAGGCCGGCGATGCCGACCGGCGTCCACGCCACGAGCGGCACCTCGTCTCGCTCGAGCCCGGCGAGCCCGGCGGGCAGCGCGGCGAGGGCCTCCGCCGCCCGGGACGCCAGCGCCACGGCCAGTGCGTCGCCGGAGTCGGCGGCTCGGAACACCCCGTTGAGGACCAGCCGCTGGTTGGTGACACCCAAGGCGGCCAGCTCGGCCGCCGCCCGGGCCGCCTCGTCGAGGGCGAGCCGGTCGGGGCGCGACACCAGGACCAACACGGTGCGGGCGGTGTCGGCCAGGGAGGCGACCGCAGCGCGGTAGCGGTCGTGCGCGGCGGCGAGACCCGACAGCGGCCCGATGCACGACGTGCCGAGAGTGTTGGTGTCGATGAAAGTGCTCCACGCCCCGGGCAGCGCCAAGAGGCGCAGCGTGTGCCCGGTCGGGGCGGTGTCGAAAACCACGTGGTCGTAGGACGCCGTTGCGGCCGGGTCGGCGAGCAGGGCGGTGAACTCGTCGAACGCGGCGATCTCCACCGTGCACGCCCCCGACAGCTGCTCCTCGATGCTCGCTACCGCCGAGTCGGGAAGCACCCCGCGATAGGGGCCGACGACGCGCTCGCGGTAGGCGGCGGCGGCGGCCAACGGGTCGAGGTTCGAGGCCTCGAGGCCGGCCACGCTCGGTACCGCCCGCGGCGCTGCGGAGAGCGGCACGCCGAGCACCTCGTCGAGGTTCGAGGCCGGGTCGGTCGAGACGAGCAGCACCCTCCGGCCCCGGTCAGCCAACGCGATCGCCGTGGCCGAAGCCACCGACGTCTTGCCCACGCCGCCCTTGCCGGTGAAGAAAAGGAACCGAGGCGGGGCCGCGAGCAGCCCCCCGAGCGTGGCCGTGTCAGCCACAGCAACCCGACGAGCCCGAAACCCCCGAGGCCGTGGTGACGAGCATCACCTGCGCTTCCGACGCTTCGCCACCACAGCACGCCGACGTCGCGGCCGTGGCGGCCTCTGCTGCTGGCGCCTCGGGGCCGGTTGCCTCCCCGTCGCAGCAGCCGCCGCCGGCGACAGGGACGGGAGTCGTCGAAGCGCTCGGCCCCGCAGCGGCAGGCTGGGCCATGGTCACTTCGGCGCCGAGGAGCTTGGCGGCGAGGTCCGACATCGAACGCGCCGGGGTGTCCTTCACCGTCTGGGCCACCCGCACCGCGGCCACCATGGTCTCGGACCCGACACCCAGCCGGCGCGCCTCGTTGTAGTGGTACTTGAAACAGGGCTCGCAGTTGGCGCCGATCGCCGCGCCGATCGCCACCAGTTCGGCGGTCACCGCGCCGAGCGCACCCAAGGGCGCGGCACCGAGCGTCCACGACGAGAGCTCCTGGCGTGACGGGTAGTGCCCAGACGACCGCAGCGCCCCGTCGACGAGCACCGCGGGTAACGCGTCGTCGCCGCGCTCGGCGAGCAGCTCACGGATGAGGTCCCGCTCGGCGAAGGCCTGGGGCTCCTGGGACAACGTGTGGCGCTCGACCTCCACTCCCTGGTCTGCCAGCCAAGTGAGATCGGCCGCGAACGCGGCCAGCGCCGGGTCGACGCTCGGACCGCACACGCCCGTCGAACAGCACATCGGCGGATCGAACACCTCTACCTTGGCCATCAAGAATCCTCCTCGGAGCATCGCTTATCGTCGATTCACGATCAGTCTATCCGAGTGGCAGGCTGTCGCACCACCTCCAGTGCTGATCGCCGTGCTCGGACCCGCCGAAGCAGCCTGAGCTCAGAGGGAGGAGACGGCCCGCTGCAGCGAAGCGAGGGCCCTCCGGTTCACGCAGTAGGAGGTGCGCGGCCCTTCGATCTCACCCTGCACCAGGCCGGCCTCGCGCAGGATCCGCAGGTGCTCCGAGATCGTCGACTGCGCGAGCGGGAGCTCGGCGACGAGGTCTCCCGTCACGCACGACCTGCGCTCGGCCAAAAGACGCAGGATCCGAACCCGGGTGGGATGCCCGAGCGCCTTCGTCATCGCCGCGAGCGTCTCGTCGTCGACCTCGGACCTGCTCCCGGCCGGCACCTGCACCTGGACGGGGTCACAGCACACCTCGGGCACGACCCGCTGCATGTCAGTAGACACGGTCATCTCGACTGCATCCTACCGGCGTCCGCCCAGCAAAGGCCGGAGCCGCAAGACTTGGGTTGCATGCCAGTCACCCCCCGAGTGCCTGCCGGAGGTCGGCGAGACAGCCCGGGGAGAGCCGCCACCAGGTCCACCGTCCCCGCTTCTCTCCCACCAGGATCCCGGCCTCGGCCAGCACCTTGGTGTGGTGGCTCACCGTCGGCTGGCTGCGGGCGAGAGGCCCTTCGAGGTCGCACGAGCAGACCTCGCCCGCGGCGGAGACGATCGAGACAAGGCGAAGGCGGACCGGGTCTGCCAAGGCGGACAGCACGCGCGCCAACGCGACCGCTTCGGCCTCGCCGAGCGGCGCTGCCGTCAACGACGGCGTGCAGGTCGCCGCTCCGGCACTACCCCCAGCTGTCGTCTCGCTCGTGTCGGCCACCACCGCCATATCCTATTGACAACGATCGATATCAGCCACGATAGTGTTCATCGACAGCCGTCGATCTCATCAAGACCAGCAGGGGAACCGGATTGCCCCCACCGAGCCCACCCGTATCCTGGCCGACCACGACGGCTCCCGCCTGCTGCTCGTTGAGGCCATCGGGCAGGGAACGCGCCGACGAGCAATGAGCACGACCCCGACCCGCACCCCGCCAACCCGGAAGGCCCCCGAAGAGGCCCCCGTCACCAGTCGCCTGTCGGTCCTCGACCGGTTCCTGCCGGTGTGGATCGCCGTCGCGATGGCGCTCGGGATCGGGCTCGGTCGGCTCGCCCCGGGCCTCAACCAGACCCTCGACCACGTGCAGGTGGCGGGCACCAGCCTGCCCATCGCCATCGGGCTGCTCGTGATGATGTACCCGGTGCTGGCCAAGGTTCGCTACGGCGAGATCGACCGGGTCGCCGCCGACCGCCGCCTGCTCGTGCCCTCCTTGGTGCTCAACTGGCTGGTCGGACCGGCGGTCATGTTCGCCCTGGCGTGGCTGTTCCTCCCCGACCTGCCCGCCTACCGCACTGGGCTGATCCTGGTGGGTCTGGCCCGTTGCATCGCCATGGTCCTTATCTGGAATGACCTCGCCTGCGGGGACGACACCGCTGCCGCGGTGCTCGTCGCCGTCAACTCGCTCTTCCAGATCGTCGCCTACGCCGGCCTCGGGTACTTCTATCTGAAGGTGTTGCCCGGCTGGCTGGGGCTATCGACGACGTCGGTGCACGTGTCGATCTGGTCGATCGCCCGCAGCGTGCTCATCTTCCTCGGCGTCCCGCTCGTCCTCGGCTATTTGACCCGTACCCTCGGCGAGCGCCGCCGGGGGCGAGCCTGGTACGAGCAGCGGTTCTTGCCCCGTATCGGACCGATCGCCCTCTACGGCCTGTTGTTTACGATCGTGCTGCTCTTCGCATTCCAGGGCGACGCCATCACTCGCCACCCCCTCGACGTCGCCCGCATCGCCCTGCCGTTGATCGCCTACTTCGCGGTCATGTGGACCGGCTCCTTCGCCCTCGGCCGGTCGCTCCGTCTGCCCTACAGACGAACCGCGACCCTGGCATTCACCGCGGCGGGCAACAATTTCGAGCTAGCCATCGCCGTCGCCATCGGCACCTTCGGCATCACCTCCGGCCAGGCCCTCGCCGGCGTGGTCGGACCGCTCATCGAAGTCCCCGCCCTCGTCGCGCTGGTCTACGTGTCCCTGTGGGCTCGCCGACATCTCTACCCCGACCAAGGAGACCAACCCGTGACCGAACCTGACCAGCCGCTGGCCGAGCCCGTCGACCCGACCGAACGCGTCCCCGTCGTCCTGTTCGCCTGCGTCCACAACTCGGGCCGCTCCGTCGCCGCCAAGGTGCTCGCCGAGCACTACGCGGCGGGCAGGGTCTCGGTGCGCTCAGCCGGCTCCGAGCCTGGCACCTCGGTCAACCCAGAGGTGGCCGCCGTGCTCGCCGAGCGGGGCCTGTCGACCGATGGCGAGGCGCCCACCCTGCTCACCTACGACATCGCCGAGGGAGCCGACGTGGTGGTGACCATGGGGTGCGGTGAGACCTGCCCCGTCTTCCCCGGCAAGAGGTACCTCGATTGGACGGTTGACGACCCCGCCGACCAGGACCGCCCGACCGTCGAGCGCATCGTCGACGACATCGATCGCCGGGTCCGCGGCTTGCTCGCCGAACTCGGCATCGGCATTCCCTCAGAGGCATAGGGAGCCCTTCCGAAGGCCGCCGCGCTCCTGCGCTGCGAGCGAGGAGCGGCCCGTTGTATCCGCTGCCGCTCAGATCCAGATTGCCAGGATCGCCACGATGGCGAACCCCGACGCGGCCGCCGTCCACTTCTCTCCGTGGTACCTCGGGCTGTCGAATTCGGTCTTGATGATGTCGAGCGCGGCGATGTAGACGAACGTCCCCGCCCCGAGGGAATCGAAGATCGCCTCGAAGAGCGCGTCTGGCCGGCCGGTCAACGCCGCGCCCATGCCCGCACCGACCACGATACCGGTCGGGGTCATGGCGGAGAAGAACGTGAGCTGTGGCAATGCGTGGCGGTGGGTGAGGCCGGCGCGCTGGTAACCGACGCCGAGAGCGAACCCGGCAGCACCTTTGTGGGCCACGATCGCCAGGAACACGATCACCGCGCCCGTGAGCGCGCTCTGGGCGCCGAGTGCCAGTCCGAGGATGACCGAGTGGACCGAGAGCACGATGAGGAGGATCACCGGCTCTCCCGGAATGAGTGGGGGGCGGGCGAGGCGGTGAGCTGATCGGAGGTCCACCACGAGGGCCAGGGGCCCCGACATCGTGACTGCTGTCTGACGGCAGCACGAGGAGGCCCCTGGCAGTGATGGACGGTATCGGTCTGTCAGAGAAGATGTTGCGGTTACCTGGTCTGGCGGTGCTGGAGATAGAGCCCCGCCACGTGGTGGGAATCCGTGCATGACCCTCGGTGTGCTTCAGCCCGTGATCTCGAGCTGACCGTCGGCAATCTCGCGCGAGACATGCAGCGCGCCATGGACCCTTCGGAGAGGTAACGACGGGCGACCGCCCACTCGTCGTGTTGGTCAGCGAGCACGGCGCCGATCAAGCGGATCGCGGCGGTGTCGTTCGGGAAGATGCCCACGACACGGCTCCTGCGCTTGATCTCCTTGTTCAGGCGCTCGAGGGGGTTGTTGGACCAGGTCTTGCGCCAGTGGGCCTGGGGGAAGGCGCTGAACGCGAGGACGTCGGCCTTGGCATCGCGCAGGAGCTCGGCGGCCTTCGGGAGCCGGGGGGCGAGGGCGTCGGTGACCTCGTCGTAGCGGGCGGCGAGCTTGTCGGGGTCGCTCTGGGCGAAGATCGAGCGGAAGGCGGCGGCCACCATCTCCTGGTCGCCCTTCGGGACCCGGGCGAGGAGGTTCTCCGTTAACCGGCCCTCGGCCTGACCTGGCCCGGGAGGGCTGTGAGGGTCCACCTGTTGGCGATCTGGCCGCCGGAGACTCGGTGGTGGAGGAGGCGCTGATGGCCGTGATGGTGACCCGGGCTGATGGGGCGCACCGGCTCGACGGCGACCACGGTCTGGTCGAGATCGGCAACCGTTGGCTCGCTCATCTTGAAGCGAGGAACTACTCGCCAGCGACAGTTCGCGGCTACGCGTTCGATCTGGTCTCGTTGGGCCGGTTCCTCGAACACGCCGGGATCGACTGGACCGAGCTGGTTCCCTCTGATGTGTTCGATTGGCTGGAGTGGCAGGCCCGACCGGTCTCGAGCGCGGATGAGCGGGTGGTGCGGATCGGCAAATCGCGTGGGGCGGCGCCGTCGACGA
>JAJZCK010000102.1 GCA_021846125.1 Actinomycetes bacterium
GTGCGCTCGCTCGCCGAGCGCTTTGGCGTCGCAGCACCGACGATGCGCGAGGCGCTTCGCCGTCTCGAGGCGGAAGGCGTCTTGGTGATGCGCCATGGCTCCGGGGTCTACGTGAGCAGGGAAGCTTCCCGTCGGGTCATCGGGAACCCGCACGCATCTCCGGCGGACGCGAAGACGATCCTCGAGCTCCTTGAGACACGCCTTCTCCTCGAGCCGACGGCGGCAGAGCTCGCGTCGTCGCGCGCGACGCCTGAAGGGCGTGACGCCGCGAGGTCGTGGCTCGAGCTCGCCGCCAGCCAGCTCGACGATGCGAGCTCGCTCAACAGGACCAACCTGGGTTTCCACGTCGCGATCGGCAGGCTCTCGGGCAACATCGTCCTTGCCCAGACGATCGAGGCACTGCTCGCCGGGCACCGTTGCGAGCAGGCGGAGATCCTCGTGCTCTACGAGGACAGCAAGAGGGACTACCTCGAGCACCGGGCGCTGCTCGATGCCATCTCGAGCGGTGACGCGGACGCGGCGCACCGCACGATGTTCGAGCACCTCGTGAGCGTTTCCGAGATCGTCGCCGGGCGAGCTCCGGTGGTCGGCGATGCGTGAGAGCTTCGTGATCCGAGAGGTGCGTGCGACGACGGTCACCGTCCCCCTCGAGGCGCCGCTCAGGCACTCGAACGGTGCGCACTGGGGACGCTTCGTGCGGACGATCGTCGAGGTGGAGACCGAGGACGGCCTCGTCGGACTGGGAGAGCTCGGAGGAGGGGGCTCGAGCGCCGAGGCGGCAGTGCGTGCTGCGGGTGATCTGTTGGTCGGGCACGACCCGTTCCAGCTGGAGAGCATGCGCTTCAAGATCTGCAACCCGACGGCATCGCTCTACGACAACCGGACCCAGATCCACGCAGCCCTGGAGTTCGCGTGTCTCGACCTCGTGGGCCAGAGGCTCGGCGTGCCCGTCTGCGACCTTCTCGGGGGCCGTGTGCGCGAACGTGTGCGATTCGCGAGCTACCTCTTCTACCGCTATGCGGCTCCTTCTGGCGCGCCGGCGGAGGTCCGTACGCCAGACGAGCTCGTCACCCACGCGCTCGAGCTGCGCGAGCGCTACGGCTTCACGACGCACAAGCTGAAGGGCGGGATCTTCCCCTACGAGTACGAGATCGACTGTTACGAGGCGTTGGCTGCGGCGATGCCTGGCGACTCGCTGCGCTACGACCCGAACGCGGCGTACAGCGTCGCGGAGTCGCTCCGTATCGCCCGGCGAATCCTCCCGCTGCGCAACGACTACTTGGAGGACCCGACATGGGGTCTCGGCGGTCTGCGCCAGGTGCGCGGTGCCGGCATCCCTCTCGCGACCAACACCGTGGTCGTCGACTTCGAGCAGCTCGCGACGAACGTGCTCGACCGTGCGGCTGACGTGATCCTGCTCGACACGACGTTCTGGGGCGGCGTGCGGCAGTGCGTGAAGGCTGCCGGGGTCTGCGACACCTTCCAGATCGGGATCTCGGTCCACTCCTCCGGCGAGCTCGGCATCCAGCTCGCGTCGATGCTCCATCTCGGCGCCGTGCTCCCGTCGCTCGGATTCGCCGCCGACGCGCACTACCATCACCTCGCCGACGACGTCATCGAGGGCGGCAAGCTCGCCTACGTCGACGGTGCGATCGACGTCCCGACGGGGCCGGGGCTCGGCGTCCGCCTCGACCCGGACAAGGTCACCGAGTACGCCGAGCTCTACCGTTCGCTCGGCGGCTACCGCTACGACCGGGACCCCGGCCGGCCGGGCTGGTATCCGCTCGTGCCGAACCAGACGTTTGCCGATCCCGAGCGCGCGCTTTCGCCTGAGCAGCTCTACGGCGAGTCCGGACGCTGGCTCCACGATTCGGCGATGCCCGGTACTGCTGGATGACGGCGGCCACCGACCGTCTATCCCGGTAGCTCACCCCCGGCAGACGAAGGTGATCGGACGTGTGGCTCCGAAAGCGCGAAGTCGCGGGTACTTCGCCGCGGAGCGCCTGCCGCGCCTCAGCGCGCGCGGTGGCGCTGCGGGCGCGAAGCGGGTCGCCCTGCCTCGTCCACCCGGGCCCGAGCGGGTGGCGCCGATCGTCGGCGGCCTGCGCTGGACTGCTCGCCGCGTCGGGCCCCGGTGGGGGACGGCCCGGAGCGCGTGACGTTGGCGCGCGCACCGCCGGCGGCTGCCCTCGAGCCACGAGAGGAGTCGGGGAGCCGAGCAGCCCGCCCTGCGGTCTGCCGGGACCCGGTGTCGTCGGGAGCGACCGGGACCGGCGCGACGTAGGGAGCCGGCGGTCCTGCGAGGGCGGTGATCTCGGGCGAGCCTGGTCGGACGGTCACCGTCGTCGGTCGGATGCCGGCCTGCTTGGCGAGAGTGCGCACGTCGCTCGCCTGCTCGGGGAGCGCCAGCGTGACGACCGTCCCTCCGGCGCCTGCGCGAGCCGTCCGACCTGAGCGGTGGAGGTAGGCCTTGTGCTCGGTCGGCGGGTCGACGTGCACGACGAGAGCGATGTCGTCGACGTGTATCCCGCGTGCTGCGATGTCGGTGGCGACGAGCACCCTGGCCGCGCCTTCCGTGAACGCTGCCAGGTTGCGCTCCCTGGCACCTTGGCTCAGATTGCCGTGCAGTTCGACGGCAGGGATCCCGGACGCGGTGAGCTGCTTGGCAAGGCGCTTCGCGGTGTGCTTCGTCCGCATGAAGAGAAGGCTGCGGTCGAGCCCGGCGGCGAGCTCGCGGACGACTGCAGCCTTGTCGGTGGCGGAGACGGCGAACACGTGGTGCGTCATCGCGGACACGGTCGCGACAGCCGGGTCAACCGAGTGGGTGACAGGGTGGTGGAGGTAGCGCTTGACGAGCACGTCCACGCCGTTGTCGAGGGTGGCGGAGAAGAGCATCCGCTGCCCCCCGTCGGGCGTGCGGTCGAGAAGGCGCTTGACGCCGGGAAGGAAGCCCAGGTCGGCCATGTGATCTGCCTCGTCGAGCACGGTGATCTCGACGCCCGATAGGTCGCAATGGCCCTGGCCGATCAGATCCTCGAGACGACCAGGACAAGCCACGAGCACGTCGACGCCCCGCGAGAGGGCCTTGACCTGTGGGCTCTGCCCGACCCCGCCGAACACGACGGTGGTCGTGAGCCGGGCGGCGCTCGCCATCGGCTCGATGACGGCGAGCACTTGGTTCGCCAGCTCGCGCGTCGGCACGAGCACGAGACCGCGGGCCTGGCGCGGCCGCCGGCTGCCTCCGGCCAGCCGGGCGACGAGTGGTATGGAGAACGCGAGCGTCTTGCCACTGCCGGTGCGGCCGCGTCCGAGGACGTCGCGCCCGGCAAGCGTGTCGGGGAGCGTGGCCGATTGGATCGACAACGGGCGTTCGATGCCCTGCCCGGCGAGCACGGCAGCGAGGGACGCAGGTACACCGAGCTCGCCGAACGACGACGGTCCAGGGTGCATTGCGCCGCGCGCCGCCGGGTCTGGCGGCGACTGGGGCGCTGACAAAGCTGACGTGCTCTGCTCTGCGGGTCGCGCGTGGCGCGAGGAGCGGGTGGTCGTCACGTGTGCAAGGGGCCCTTCGGTCTCGAGGAGTGTGGGCGTCGAATCGCCAGAGATACGCGAGGTGCGCGGAGCACACGGGCGTCGACGCCACCGCCCAGCGGTCAGAAGTCTACTCGTGTCCGTAGTCGATCCTGCGCGGCGTCAAGACGCTCGATGCAGACCTGTCGTGGTGGTCGCCGTCGAGCGGTCGGCTCAGTGCCCGGCGAGCTCGGGTGGTCTCGGCGAGCCGGCGCCGACCTCGGCCTTCAATGTCGCGAACTCCTCGTCCACCGCTGCGGACCTCCCAGCCCTGTCGAGCTCGTCCTGGATGTCGTCGGCCCCGCCCCCGACGTCCTCGAGCACGCCGGACTCGAGCAGCTCGTCGACAGCTCCGGCATGTGCCTGCATCGTCGCGATCTTCTCCTGCGCGCGCTGGAGCGTGGCACCAGAGTCGCTGAAGGTCGTCGAGATGCCCGCCGCGCTGTCGTCGACCGAGCTCACGGCCTTCGCCGCGCCGTACTGTGCCTTCATCACCTCCTTCTGGGTCCGGAAGTCGTTCACCTTCGCCTGCAAGGCGTCGAGAGTGTGCTCGAGCCGCTCCTGCTGCTCGGCGAGCTGCTCGTGCTGGGGCTCCATCGCGTCGATCTGAGCCCGAGCGGCAGCCTTTCGGGCGAGGGCCTCCTTGGCGAGGTCGTCCTTGCCGTCGGCGAGTGCCGCCTTGGCTTGGTCCTGGAGATGGCTTGCCGAGTGCTGGAGCTGCTGTTCCTGCAGCTCGATCCGCTTGCGTGACGCGGCGATGTCGACGAGAGAGCGCCGGACTTGCGTGAGCTGCTCGAGCATCTTCTCGTATGAGAGATCGAGCATCTCGTCGGGCTTCTCTGCCGCGTCGAGCGCCTTGTTCGCCTTCGCTTGCATGATGTCGTGAGCTCGTTGGAACAGTGTCATGTCGGTATCTCCTTGTCGACGGCGGGCAGAGGCAGCAAGAGAAGGGCCCGACAGAGGCTACCCGCGCGTCGCGTGCGAGCTTCGGGCGGCTCCGCCCGCGACTTTCGCGGACTCCGGCTGTTCGCCACCTCCGTCGTCTCGACGACGCCGAGCGCGGGTACAGCTCTTCGGCTGAGCCAAGGGCGCGTGGCGTGTGCTCGCACGCAGCCCGGGTATGGCGAGGATCCTCGCCTGTTCGACGTAGCGTCTGGGTGGTTTTGGGTCTTTCGGCACTGTCCGGGTGGGCTCGTCTGGTCCGACACTGCAATGTGGCGATCACCGCGGACGAGGTGGTACCGGTCGGTAACTGCACGACGAAGCGGGAAGTGACTCTCACGTCACTCGGCGCGCCGGAGGCACTTGCCGCACTCGGTAGCTCCCGTCGGGGCCTCGGCGAGGAGGAGGTATCAGTCCGCCGAAATGCCGCCGGTCCGAACGTGCTCCCGCCACCCCGCCGCAGACCGGTCGCAGCCGAGGTCGCGGCCCAGTTCGCCAACATGTTCGCCGTCATATTGATGGTCGCGGCCGGTCTTACCCTCCTCACCTACCTGCTGTCCGTCCCACGCGACGCCGCCAATCTGGAGCTCACCTTCGGGATCCTTGCGGTCGTGGTGCTCAACGCGCTGATCGGCTTCACGCAGGAGCACGCTGCCGAGCGCACGGCCGAGGCGCTCCAGGGGATGCTGCCTCGCGCGACCCGGGTGCTGCGCGCCGGCCGCCTCGCCGAGCTGAGCGCGGAGGAGCTGGTTCCCGGCGACCTGATGGTGCTGGAGGCAGGCGACGCGGTACCCGCGGACGGCCGGGTGGTAGAGGCCCACGAGCTGTCGGTCGAGATGGCGGCTCTCACAGGTGAGAGCCAGCCAGTCGGCCGGACCGACCAGCCCATGGATGTCGGCACCACGCCACTCGACTCCCGCAATTGCGTGTTCATGGGAACCTCGGTCGTCCGGGGAAACGCGAAGGCCGTGGTCTTTGCCACCGGGATCGACACCGAGCTCGGTCGCGTCTACCGACTCACCGCGGAGCAGCCGCCCGAGCCGAGCCCCCTCCAGGGCCAGGTCGCCGACATGGCGCGCCGCGTGGCGATCGTGGCCATCGCCGCGGGGGCCTTGCTGTTCGCCCTGCGGATGCTCACGGGCAACGCGGCGGTCGACTCGTTCGTCTTCGCGTTGGCGGTGATGGTGGCACTTGTGCCAGAGGGCCTGCCTGCCACGCTGTCGGTGTCCCTCGCCGTCGCCGTCCGGCGCATGGCGCTGCACCATGCGCTCGTCAAGCAGCTGGCCTCTGTGGAGGCCCTCGGCTCGACCACGGTCATCTGCACCGACAAGACCGGGACCCTGACCAAGGCGGAGATGACCACCCAGCAGGTGTTCGCGTCGGACAGGACGCATCGCGTCGACGGGGCCGGCTACGAGCCGGTCGGCGAGGTGGAGGATGCGGCGTCGGTAGCCGACGTCCTCCGAGCCGGCGCCCTGTGCTCGGACGCCCGCGTCCTCCCGCCCGGCGATGGCAAGGGTTGGCGGGTGCTCGGGGACACGACCGAAGGTGCCATCGTGGTCGCGGCCGTCAAGGCCGGCATCGACCTCGATGCCGAGTCGGCCCGGGCGCCGCGGGTGGGCGTGTTCCCCTTCGACCCCGACCGAAAGATGATGACCACCGTGCACCAGACGGTCGATGGCGTGGTGGCACACGTCAAGGGGTCGCCGCAGTCCGTGCTGGAGCGCTGCACTTCCGCGAGGTGGGGTGGCGAGACGGTCCCGTTCGACACGGACCTGCGACACCGGATCGACCAGGCGAACGACAACATGGCCGACGAAGGGCTGCGCGTCCTTGCGATAGCGGACAAGGCTCTCGACAGCCCGCTGGCGACGCAGGGCGACGCCGAACACGGGCTCACCTTCCTCGGTCTGGTGGCGATGGCCGACCCGCCGCGTCCAGAAGTCACCGCTGCCGTGGAGACCTGTCGGGGAGCAGGGATAGCGATCTTCATGGTGACCGGCGACTATGGCCTCACCGCCGAGGCGGTGGCCCGGCGGGTGGGAATCGTCGGCGCAGGACCCGCCCGCGTGGTCACCGGCAGCGAGCTCGACACCATGGACGACGACGCTCTGGCGTCGACGCTCGGTGGGGACGAGCAGCTTCTCTTCGCCCGGGTGCGGCCCGAGCACAAGATGCGCATAGTCGCTACCCTCCAGCGGCAGGGGGAGGTGGTGGCCGTCACCGGCGACGGGGTCAACGATGCTCCGGCCCTCAAGCGCGCCAGCGTGGGCGTGGCCATGGGGTGCAGCGGCACGGACGTGGCCCGCGCCGCTGCGGTGATGGTCCTGCTCGACGACTCCTTCGCCTCCATCGCCACCGCAGTCGAGCTGGGACGGGCCGTCTACCAGAACATCCGTCACTTGCTGGTCTACATATTCAGCCACAACCTTGCCGAGCTTGCGCCCATCCTCGCTGCAGTGTTCGTCGGCTTCCCGCTGGTGCCCCTCAACGCGCTGCAGGTGCTCTCCATCGACCTCGGCTCCGACGTGCTCCCTGGCCTCGCTCTCGGGACGGAGCATCCCGAGCCCGGCACGATGGACCGCCCACCACGGCCCACGAGCGAGCATCTGTTCTCGTGGTCGGTGGTACGCCGCTTCCTCTTCCTCGGCGGCATCCAGTCCGCTGGGGTCATCTTCGCCTTCTTCTGGAAGATCCACTCCGCCCACTTGGCGTTCTCGGCGTTCACCGCGTCGAATCCCACCTACCGCGAGGCTCTCACCATGACCCAGGTCGGCATCATCGTCAGCCAGTTCTTCAACAGCTTTGCCGTCCGTAGCGACCGCGAGAGCGTGTTCAAGGTCGGGCTGCTCTCGAACCGCCTGCTGCTCGGTGCAGGCTGTCTCGACATCGTCTTCGCCGTGGCCGTCAGCTACGTGCCGGCACTCCAGGGCGTCTTCCATACGGCTCCACTACGGGCATCGGACTGGTCGGTGCTCGTTGGCTCCGGTGCTCTGCTGCTCGCCGCCGACGAGGCTCGCAAGGCGTGGCGCCGCCGTGCGGACCGACGCCTCGGCTTCCAGTCGCCCGGAGCACCGACGCCCGCAGGTGTCCCGGCCAGGGAAGGTGCATGATGCACGTGGTCGTCGTCGGGTGCGGGAGGACCGGGGCCGCCATCTCGGCACGATTGGACAGCGAGGGTGACACAGTCGTCGTCGTCGATCACGACGGGCGGTCGCGCCGCAGGCTCCCCGGAGCGTTCCGGGGGGAGTTCGTCGAGGGAGACGGTCTCCACCGACCGACCCTCGAAGCGGCCGGGATAGAGCGGGCGGAAGCGCTGTTGGCGGTAAGTGCGAGCGACAGTGTCAACGTCGTGGTGGGCCGCGTCGCTCGCGACGTGTTCCACGTGCCCCATGTCGTCGGACGGATCGACGATCCCGGTCGAGTCCGGCTCGGCAGCGACCTGGGGCTGACCATCGTCGCCCCGGTTCGCACCACCGTGGACCGGGTGCACCGGATGTTGCGCCACCGTGCCCTCGAACCCGAGCGGACCTTCGGCAACGGAGAATCACTGCTCGTCAGGTCGCCCACTCCCGACTACCTCTCCGGGCGGCGGGTAGCCGAGTTCGACGTCCCGGGAGAGATCCAGGTGGTCGAGCTCAGCCGGGGTGGGCACTCCACGATCCCCGGCAGGACGACGATGCTCCAGCCCGGCGACGTCGTCAGCTTCGTCGTCGCCGCAGGCTCGCTCGGCCGGCTTCGCTCGTTCCTCGGCGGGAGTTGGCAGCGATGAACATCGTGGTCGTCGGAGCCGGAACGGTCGGCCAGCAGCTGGCTACGGCCCTCGTCGAGTCCGGGAACGCCGTCACGCTCGTCGACGCCGATCCGCAGTGCACCGCTCGACTCGCCGACCGCGGGTTCGCAGTCACGACCGGCGATGCCGCGGTGGCCGAGACCCTCGAGGCGGCCGGTGGGCTGCGTGCCGACGTGCTCGTGGCATGCACTGGACGAGACGACGAGAACCTCGTCATCTCGCTTCTCGCCCGGCGGCATCTCGAGGTCCCTCGCGTCGTGGCCCGCGTGAACGACGAAGCTCACCGATGGCTCTTCGACGAGGCGTGGGGCGTCGATGCTGCCGTCTCGTCGGCGGGCTCACTTGTCAACCTCATCGAAGAGGCCACCGGATCTGCCCATACCGTCCGCCTTGCAGACCTGCCGGCCGTCGGCCTCGTTCTCGTCGAGGCCACCGTGACGGCGACATCGGTCGCCCGGGGGCATCTCGTCACCGAGCTTGCGCTGGCCAACGGCGATTTCGTCGCCGCAGTGGTCCGTCGTGGTCGATCCCTGCCTGCCACGGAGGCCCACCACCTGCGATCGGGAGATCGGGTGCTGGTGGTCACCGAGCCCGGTGGAGAAGAGCGGGTGCACCACGCCTTCTTTCCCGACGAATCTGCACGCCCTGTGGGTGGTGACGGGCCCGCCGACCCCGTGCGCGCTCACGCCGAGGACTCGGGCTCGACGCAGGCAGGCGCAGACGCTTGACCGGCGACGACGAGACCTCGGCCGTACCGGGCATCGGCGGCAGGGCTGCCGCGGGCGCCGGTGACGAACGCGAGCGCGTTCCGGGGAACGAGAGTGGGCGCCCCTCGTGGAGCGCCATGCTGGCCGCCTTTGGCGTGACCGACTTCACCTGGTACTGGTGTGGCCAGCTCTTGTCCGGGATAGGCACCTGGTCGCAGTCGATCGCGCTGGCATGGCTCGTGCTCGACCTGACGCACTCGGCGGTCGATCTCGGTACGATCACGATGCTCCAGTTCCTCCCCGTCCTCGCTTTGGCACTCTTCGGCGGCGTGATAGCGGACCGACTGCCGCGGCGACAGCTGCTCGTCGCGACCCAGGTCGCGCTCACCGCCGAGGCGCTCGCGCTCGGCGTGCTGGTGGCCACGCATGCCGTCACCTTGTGGGAGGTCGGGCTGATCTCCTTCGCCGTCGGTACCACCAACGCGCTCAACAACCCGACCCAGCAGGCGTTCGTCCCCGAGCTCGTCGGGCGCGACCTGGTCGCCGATGCCGTCGCTCTAAACAGCGTGCAGTTCAACACCGCACGGATGGCCGGCGGTGCGGTGGGGGGCCTCGCCATCGCAGCCTGGGGGATCTCTGGCGCGCTCTTCCTGAACGCCGCGAGCTTCGCGCCCATCCTGCTGGTCTTGATAAAGAT